>JBKJIS010000306.1:0-2883 GCA_046598305.1 Thiobacillus sp. | reverse complement strand
CAAAACGCGTTGGGTCTGCTGCAGCGCCCACTTCACCTTCGGCTTTTTTCAGGATGTTGCCGACGCGCTTGTTGGCGGCGGCAAGGCTAGGCGACTCCGGCAGCATAGCGAACTCGCGCACAGCTTTGATGCGTTTTGTTATCTCATGCAACGGTGGCATGTTTGCAAACACGGCCGCAATCGTCTCCGCGCCGAATAACGGCGCCAATTGATTGGCATTACGTTCGTATATGAACAGCTTGAGTTCTTCGGCCACGTTCTCGGCAAGCAAGCCAGACGGGAAAGTCGTAAGCGCGAACTCGATCAGGTCGTCGAGCTTAAGCCTTAGTTCAGTCTTGCCCTCAATCAAAACCCGCTCCAACCGGGATACATTCCCGAGCAGCTGGAAAGATTTGATGACGGACAAGGCGTGACGGCGCAGGGCGAACGGATCCTTGTCGCCCGTTGGCTTTAGTCCGACCCCCCAAATGCCCACCAGCGTTTCCATCCGGTCGGCAATCTGCAGCACCTCGCTGACGAGGTTGGATAAATGCTCGGTTTCGTCGCGGCGAACCAGATATTGGTCTGCAATCGCCTGGGCAACCGCTTCGTCTTCGCCATCATGACGCGCGTAATAGCCGCCCATAATGCCCTGTAATTCCGGAAACTCACCCACCATATCGGTCAGCAGGTCAGCTTTTGCAAGATATGCTGCGCGCTCAGACAGGTCAGGGTTTGCGTCAACCTTTTCTGCGACCCAGCGGGCGATTTTCTGCACCCGCTCTACCCGTTCGCCCTGCGTGCCGAGTTTGTTGTGATACACCACCTTGGCCAGCCCTGCTACACGGGATTCGAGCGTCTTCTTGCGGTCCTGATCGAAGAAAAACTTGGCATCAGCCAAACGCGGACGCACCACCCGCTCATTGCCCTGGATCACGGCCGACGCATCGTCGGGCGAGATGTTGGAAACGATCAGAAACTGGCTGGTCAGCTTGCCCGCTGCATCCAGCAGCGGAAAATATTTCTGGTTCGCCTTCATCGTCAGAATCAGGCATTCCTGCGGCACGTCGAGATAAACCGCCTCGAACTGGCCGACCAACACATTCGGGCGTTCGACCAGCGCAGTCACTTCGTCCAGCAGCGCATCGTCGTCGATCGGGGTAAAACCCGACGGCGCGGCAGCTGCCTGCAACTGACGTACGATCTCGGCGCGCCGCTCGGAAAAGCTGGCGATGACTGCGCCCTCGTCTTTCATCTGGGCGGCATAGGTGTCCGCCGAGGTCACCACCACCGGGTTCACGCTCGCCTCGAAACGATGGCCCTGCGTGTTGCGGCCCGAGTGCAAGCCCAGCACCGACATCGGCACCACTTCGGCGCCATGCAGCGCCACCAACCCATGCACCGGGCGCACGAAATTGACCGTGCTCCAGCCATCGGCCAGTTGGTAGGTCATCACTTTCGGAATCGGCAACTTCGCCATCGCCGCTTCAAGTGCGCGTGGCAGTCCGTCGCTCAGCGCCGTACCGGGAGCAATGCTGTCGTAAAACAGCGCTTCGTTTTTGCCGTCTGCTGCGCGGCGCAACTGGCTGACCGCCGAGGCATCCGCACCCAGCGCAGTCAGCCGCTTCAACAAGGCGGGAGTGGCATTGCCCTCAGCATCCAGGCCCACGCTCACCGGCATCAGCTTGGTCGATACCGGCTTGTCCACCGCGCGCGCGCGCACACCTTCGACACACACGCCAAGACGGCGCGGCGTGGCGAAACCGCTTACCGCAGACGTCGCATCAGCCAGACCCTGCGCCACCAGACTCTCGGCCAGAGAAGCCGCAAATGACTCACCCAGCTTCTTCAGCGCCTTGGGCGGCAGCTCTTCGACAAAAAGTTCGACCAGCAGGCTTTGCGTGCTCATGCGGCCTCCTTCTTCGCGAGTTGCGCGTTGACTTCATCCGCCCAGGCTTTGGGGGCCATGGGGAACCCCAGTCTTGCCCGGCTATCGAGATACGCCTTCGCCACCGCGCGCGCCAGGTTGCGGATGCGGCCAATGTAAGCCGCACGCTCGGTCACTGAAATCGCCCCGCGCGCGTCGAGCAGATTAAACGTGTGCGCAGCTTTAAGCACCTGTTCATATCCCGGCAGCGCCAACTGCGCCGCCATCAATTCCTGCGCTGTCTTTTCATGCGCAGAAAACGCGGCCAGCAGGAAATCGACATCGCTGTGTTCGAAATTGTAGGTCGATTGCTCGACCTCGTTCTGGTGATACACGTCGCGATACGTCAGCCCTTCGGTCCACACCAGGTCATACACGCTCTCCACGTCCTGCAAATACATGGCGAGACGCTCGAGGCCGTAGGTAATTTCTCCGGTGATCGGCTTGCAATCAATGCCGCCGACCTGCTGGAAATAAGTGAACTGCGTCACCTCCATCCCGTTCAGCCACACCTCCCAACCCAGTCCCCAAGCGCCCAGCGTGGGGTTCTCCCAGTCGTCCTCGACAAAACGCACGTCGTTCTTTTTCAGGTCGAATCCCAGCGCCTCCAGCGAACCCAGATACAACTCCAGAATGTCCGCCGGCGCGGGCTTCAGCACCACCTGAAACTGGTAGTAATGCTGCAGCCGGTTCGGGTTGTCGCCATAACGCCCATCCTTCGGGCGGCGGCTCGACTGAACATAGGCAGCCTTCCACGGCTCCGGGCCAAGGGCGCGCAAAAAAGTCGCGGTATGCGACGTACCCGCGCCGACTTCCATGTCGTAGGGCTGCAGCAGCGCACAGCCGCGCTCGGCCCAGTAGCGTTGCAGAGTGAGGATGGTGTCCTGAAAGGTGGGTTTCACGGCAGATAAGCGGCTTTTCGGGAAAGGCGCATTTTAACTTGGTTGGCGGGGGTTTCGCTGTAAACGCTAGTCGGG
>JBKJIS010000204.1:0-8393 GCA_046598305.1 Thiobacillus sp. | reverse complement strand
TTGATCGGCTCGGCGGTCGGCCGATACGGCGCGTTGTAAAAATGTGCCCGACCCTGGAGGGTTGGAAATATGCCGTCTTCATACAGGCGCGATTGGCCTGACGTGGCGCCTTCCGGCAGCGGCCATTGCTGCGGGCCTGCGTCGAGCATTGCGTAGCTCAGGCCAGTGATATCGAGGTCGCGGCCACGCGTCGATTCACGGTGTTCATTGAATATATCTTCGGGGCACACAAAGGGAAACAGCCGCTTGCCATCCCGCCCCAGCGCTTCGCCAAGCTTCCACGCGAATTCGACCACCGCCTGATAATCAGGACGCGCCTCACCCGGCGGAGAAACGGCCGCGCGCACATGCGAAATGCGCCGTTCGGAATTGGTCAGCGTTCCCTCGCGCTCGCCCCACGCTGCAGCAGGCAGCAACAGGTCGGCGAACTGCACCGTTTCGGTGTCGGCAAAGGCTTCTTGAACCACCACAAACTCAGCTGTCCTGAGCGCTTCCTGCACCAGCTTCTGATTGGGCAAGGATTGCGCGGGGTTGGTACAGGAAATCCACAGCGCCTTGATTTCGCCCTTGCGCACCGCCTCGAACATTTCCACCGCGGTCTTGCCGGGTTGATCGGGCACCGCATCCACTCCCCACAGCCGGGCGACCTCGGCTCGGTGTTCGGGGTTGTTCATGTCGCGATGCGCCGACAGCAGGTTTGCCATGCCACCCACTTCGCGCCCCCCCATGGCATTGGGTTGACCGGTGAGCGACAGCGGAGCCGCGCCCGGTTTGCCCATGTGCCCGGTGGCCAGATGCAAATTGATCAGCGTCGCGTTCTTGTCGACGCCGCAGGTGGATTGATTCAGACCCTGGCAGTACAGCGACAGCGTCGGCCCGGCGGCGAACCAGCGCGCGGCCTGAACAATGTCGGTGGCCGGCACGCCGCAAATCGTCGCCACTTTTTCCGGCGTGTATTCGCGCACGGTTTCACGCAACTGCGCCCAGCCTTCGGTGTGGGCGGCAATGTAATCGCGGTCGATCAGCTCTTCCCACAACATCACGTTGAGCATGGCGTGATACAGCGCTACATCCGTGCCCGGCAAAATCGCCAAATGCAGATCGGCTTCCACTGCGGTGTCGGTGCGTCGCGGGTCCACCACGATCAGTTTCTGCTTGGGATTGGCACGGCGGGCCGCCTCGATGCGGCGAAACAGAATGGGATGCGCATACGCCGTGTTCGACCCGGCAATGAACAGCGTGCCAGCATGATCGATGTCGTCGTAACACCCCGGCGGTGCATCCGCGCCCAGCGTCGCCTTGTAACCCGACACCGCACTCGACATGCACAGCCGCGAATTGGTGTCGATGTTATTGGTGCCGATCAAGCCCTTGGCGAGCTTGTTGAACACGTAGTAATCCTCGGTCAGCAACTGCCCCGAAATATAAAAGCCCACCGCATCCGGACCATGCTCGAGAATGATCGCGGCAAAGCGCTCGGCCGCATGATCCAGCGCCGCCTCCCAGCTCACGCGCTGGCGCGGCGATGTCTTGTCGGCACGCAGCTCGGGATAAAGCGCGCGTCCAGACGCCTGCGCCGACAAGGCCAGCGTCGCGCCTTTGGTGCACAGCTTGCCCAGGTTGGCCGGATGCGCAGGATCGCCGCGCACGCCGGTAATCTTCCCCGCGTGCGACTCGATCAACACCCCACAACCGGTGCCGCAATAACAACAGACTGATGAAACAACAGACATGGTGACTCCTCGTCCCACTTTGTATGCAGAGTCTGTGCCAGCACGGCACAACGCAACAATTTCAATGGCTTGGTGGAAATCGAGCAGCGGCAGCCTAGCCCATACGCTCAACCGCAGTGCACGGATGGAATGGCGTGCAGCAAATTGGTGCGTGGCTGATGAACCCTGCCGGGAGTTAGAGCCCCACTCGCGCTCATAGGGCGGCGCATACAAAACAATTGTACCGGGGCACCTTTATAAATCTGAAAACCGGTCGATTGACCAATAGATAGCCGGGGCACCGCCATGCCTGGCGGAAACCCCATAAACACTCAACCGGTTGACTGAATATGCAGCCCAATCTCCACCCCACCAACGACCCGCTGCCCAGCCCCAAAGGCGTTGCGCTGGCCGTACTGGCCTTATCCAAGCGCGAAGATGTGACGTTAGGCGAAATAGCCTTGGCAATCCAGACCGACCCCGCCTTGTCCAGCCGCCTGATCAAACTGGCTAACAGCGCCTCGCAGATCTCGCGCCCGGTGGTTTCGGTGCAGGAAGCAATCGCGCGAAAGGGGGTCAAGTCGGTGTGCCAGCTTGCATTGGGTTTTTCGCTGATCGACCAGTATCGTGACGGCGGATGCGCCGCGTTTGACTACCCGAAGTATTGGTCGCATTCGCTCTTGATGGCACTGTCCATGCAGGCGCTTGCAGCGCGCGTTCGCGTAGGCGAATCGAGTGAGCTGTTCATCTGCGGCCTGCTGGCGCAAATTGGCCAACTGGCCCTGGCCACCCTTTATCCCCAACATTACAGTGACGTGCTGACGGCCTATCAGGCCAACCCCACCCAAGCACTGACTGCGTACGAAGCCGTCCATCTGGAAACCGACCACATCAAACTGGGTAGCGCCATGATGGCGGATTGGGGCATACCCGGTGGATACACCAAGCCGATGGCGCTTTACGAAGAACCGAATCATTCGGGCAACACCCATGACTCACGCACAACCAGCCTGATCATGATGCTGCGCCTGGCGCATTGGCTGGCCGACCTCGCGCTATGCGATGCAGATCAACGCCCGCAATTGACCCAAGTATGGCTGACGCGAGCGGCCAAGCTCGACATCCCGGCTGAAGACGCCGTTTACCTGATCGATGACGTCATTGCCGAATGGCATGACTGGGGCACCTTGCTGCAAATTCACGCCGAACCCTTACCCTCCTTTTCCGAATTCGCCCAGGAAAACGAGTCAAGCACGAAAGACGCCTCATCGCTGCGCATCGTGGTGGCCGACAGCAACGAATTCACCCGCCGCAAAACCATGGCCCTGCTGGCGGAAAACGGCAACCATGCCGTCTATGCCGTCAACGATGGTCATTCCGCCATGGCGCTGGTGCTGGAAGTGATGCCTCACGTCATCATCGCCCATTGCAACCTCAAACTGATGGATGGCCTGGCCCTGTGCCAGACACTGCGCCAAACCAGTGAAGGCCAAGGCATCTACATTGTGCTGATGGATGACCAGCACAATGTAGCGCATTCAATCCGGGCCTACGAAGGCGGTGCGGATGCTTATGTGTCGAGCACCATCAACGCAAAAACCCTGCACACCCGCCTGATTGCGGCGCAACGCATGGCGCGGATGAAACAGGGTTGCGACCAAGACCGTTCGCACATGCGCAAGCTTGCGGCCGAGCTGGATTTGGCCAACCGCAGGCTGGCCCACGACGCCCCCATCCCTTAGTGTCGTGAATCAGAACCAGGGGAACAGAATGAAACGGATGGGATTTTTACCCGCAAGGCCTACCCCTTGCGGGTGAAGGCGAACATCTCGAAAGCACGCGCTCAGCCCACCAGCGCCAACTGCTCACGCAGGTTATCGAGGTCAGCTTGATCAACGCGGACGCTGAAAAATGCCCCTTCTTCCTCGGCGCGCTCTTCCAGTACTTCGCAGCGCGAGAATATTTCGCCACGCAGTTGCTGCGCCGACCACGGCAAAAACAACTCGGCCTCAACCAGACCCTTCTGGAAAAACGCGAGAATCGCCTGATGCAACTTCGCCACGTCGTCCGGGTTGCGCGCGCTCATCACGATGCAACCAGGATATTCAAGGCGCAGCGCCGCTTCGCGCTCGGCTTGCTCCGCCGCGTCGCCAACGTGGTCGATCTTGTTGAAAATGTGCAGGCGCGGCACGTCCTGCGCTTCGATCTCGTTCAGCACGTGTTCGGTGGCTTCGATTTGCCGCTCGAAACCGGGATCGCTGGCGTCGATGACATGCAGCAGCAGCGACGCATCCAGCGCCTCTTCGAGCGTGGACTTGAACGACGCAACCAGCCCGTGCGGCAGGTTCTTGATAAACCCAACCGTGTCACTGACCAACACGCGCGGGATGCTTTCGGGATACAGCGTGCGCACGGTCGTGTCGAGCGTGGCAAACAGCTTGTTGGCCACCAGCACCTCGCTGCCCGTGAGTGCGCGCATCAGGGTGGACTTGCCCGCGTTGGTATAGCCCACCAGCGCCACGCTGGCGAGACTTTGGTGACCCTGCCGCCGTGCGCGCTGCGTCTTGCGATCCGCGTCCATCGCAACGATCTCCTTCTGCAGCTCGGAAATGCGGTCGCGGATCTTGCGCTTGTCCAGCTCGGTGTTCGACTCGCCCGCGCCGCGCCCGCCCACCCCGCTGCGCTGCCGCCCCTGCGGCCCCGCCAGCTTTGCTGCCTCACGCAGGCGCGGAGCCAGATAGCCCAGGCGCGCGATCTCCACCTGCGCGCGCGCAGCCGGCGAGCGCGCATTGCGGTGGAAAATCTCCAGAATGACCATGGTGCGATCCATCACCTGGCAGCCCACCTCGTTTTCGAGATGGCGCGCCTGTGACGGGGAGATTTCGTGGTCGACAAAGATGACGTCGATTGGCACGTCCGACACCCGGCCGGCCTCATCGTCCATCCCCTCGACCACCGTGGAAAGGCGATACGAAGGGCTCAACGAACCGGCATCGGGCTCAGGCTCGGCTTCCTCGCCCGCTTCGCCGCCAACAAAACGGCAGATCTCCTGCCGCTTGCCCACGCCCAGATACGCCGTCGAATCAAAACCGGAGCGTTTTTGCGTGAACGTACGAACAACCGTGAACCCCAGCGTCTTCGCCAACTCGCGCAGCTCGGTCAATGACGACTCGAACTCCATATCATTCACCCCCGGCAACTGAACCGATGCCACGATGGCGTACTGGGGCTGTTCTTTGACTTCTTTTTGCATGCGGGGGGCTTCTGTTGAATGGGCGGAGTAGGACATTATCCGCCAATGTGATCAACGCCGGTATTGAAGTGAGGCAAAGCCGTCAGGCCCATACCCGCGGCAAAGGCATGTGCGCATCATCGAGCGGTCGGTTTCCATGGATGTGGTGGTGTTTACCACTTTGCCGCTCGGCCAGCTGGTTCGACTGAATCATCACAGGGTGGCGCTGTCCCTTTCACTTATAACCGCTCAAATCCACTGTTCAGTTCGGCTTTAGTGCAGCCTCAAATTGTTCAATCGGTACCGGTTTTCCAAACAAATACCCCTGATAGAACTGACAGCCACTCAACGCAAGAAACTCACGTTGCGCATGGGTTTCCACGCCTTCCGCAATGACATCCAGCCCCAAGGTCTTGGTCATTGCAATGATCGTTTTTACGATGGCGGAATCGTTGGGGTCGGTGGTGATATCACGTACAAAGGATTGATCGATTTTGATCTGGTCCAAGGGCAATAATTTGAGATATTGCAGGGATGAATAACCCGTCCCAAAGTCATCGAGCGACAACTGAACACCAATTGTTTTCAAGCCCTTCATGGTCGTCACGGTGTCTTCAGTGTTTTCCAGCAACAGGCTTTCGGTGGCCTCCAGTTTGAGCAGATTCGGGTTGATCGCATGGCGTTGCACAACCCAACGTACCTGACTTACAAAATTAGGCTGATGGAATTGTCGCGCACTGATGTTTACAGCCAGAACAAGGTGTCGCGTCAAACCATTGGTCTCCCAGGCCTTAAGCTGGGCGCAGGCTGCCTCCAGCACCCATTCACCAATGCGTAAGATCAAACCGGTTTCTTCCGCCAGTGGAATGAATTGAGTCGGCGGCACGAGTCCGCGCTCAGGATGACTCCATCGGATCAATGCTTCGGCACCCACCGGGTGACACGCGCTGTCCACCTGGATTTGGTAATGCAGATGGAATTGATTACGTTCGAGCGCTTTATACAGTTCGCCTTCAAGGTCGGCACGGACATTGATGACATCTTGCATCTGCGGATCAAAGAAACGCAGGGTATTGCGTCCGGATTTTTTGGCCTGGTACATGGCGATGTCTGCCTGTTTCAGGAGTTCTTCGACCTCATGCCGCTCACCGCTGAACAGCGTTGCGCCGATACTGGAAGAACTACGGGATGTTTGTTTATCGAGTTGATAGGGCTGGTTCAGTGCTGCCAGGATTTTTTCGCCAACCTCTTTAGCCTGAGCCACCACCTCGATCGGATGCTGGCCCAAGCTTTCCAGCATGACAACGAACTCGTCCCCCCCCAAGCGCGCCACTGTATCGCTTTCGCGAACACACGCCGTCAAGCGTTCGGCGACTTCCTGCAATAGCATGTCGCCCATGGCATGTCCACGGGTATCATTAATGGCCTTGAAGTTGTCCAGATCAATGAATAACAAGGCACCATTCCGGCCGCTTCTAGCACTTAAAATCAATGCGCGTTGCATCCGATCCAGTAGCAATCGTCGATTGGGAAGTTGCGTCAGAGGATCATAAAAAGCCAGTTGCCGAATTTTTTCTTCAGATTCCTTGCGCTCGGTGATATCGAGGTGTGAGGCGACATAGTGGGTAATGACCCCGTCATCGTTCTTGACTGCGGAAATGTTGAGCCATACGGGATAAATCTCGCCATTCTTGCGCCGGTCCCAGATTTCACCGTGCCACGATCCCGACTGGGAAATGGATCCCCACATCGTGCGAAAGAAATCCTCATCGTGATGGCCTGAGCGGAGGATGCGGGAGCTCTGCCCGACAACCTCCTCTGCGGAATAGCCCGTGGTGTCGGTAAAAGCCCGGTTGACCCTAAGGATCACACAGTTCGCATCCGTGATCATCAAGCCTTCCTGCACTTCGAAGGCGCTGGCGGCGATGCGAAGATCGGCTTTGACGGTTCTTTTTTCTTCGTTGATGGAAAAAGAAACCAGCAAAAATAGGCCTGCTGAACCAAAACCAAGATTCAGCAGGTAGAAAATGCTCTGGGCAAGATCAGGCAGGGGCGTGACACCAGCAGCAAGCGTCTTGTCGAAGAGAACCGATACCAAGGTCAACAGAAAAAACATCAAGTACCACTTCAGGGAGGCTTTCTTTTCAAACATCACTGCTGCAATGGGCGAAAAAATTGCCCAGATCATGACCATGCTGCCGGCAGAAAACCCTCCAAGCGACCACATGAGCAGAAACGGCAGCAGCAGCACCAGGGTCAGTTGGCTGCCCTGAAGAAAACGGGTTCGCTTGGTCTTGAAAAAATACGTAAGGCTCAGCGCCGAGATGATCGAGTAGGACATCGGGATCGATCCCGAAAGAGGATGTCCCAGCACAAAATAAATCGTCCCCCAAATAAAGGCGAAGGGTCCAATGATCAACGGAACCAGGGTTAAAGCCAGTTTCTTGAGACGCAGTTCGGCATTGTCAGTTGGAAGAAACCCCAACTCGACTGTTTTAACCAGCCACCTCTTTGGTTTAAGCATTCGCGATTAATCGTTTCCAAAAGCCCAATAGCAAGCCAACGACAAACAGGCTGCCCAAATAGATGCGCGTGTTCAACGTTGAAGTGCAACAACTAATGCTTTGAAGAATACCTATCTGGGTGTCTGGTATCCAATCCGCTTTCTGCGGCGAATAGTTCAATCGAACTATCACCGTATCGAGCTCCTGTTGTGTAATGACAGCAAAACCAAAGGGTAGAGTAGAGAACAGCCTTGCGACAGCCCTCCCTCATCAAACCGTACGTGCGGTTTTCCCGCATACGGCTTTCCGATGTTCTTCATACCAAAGCATGCGCTGTTTTCCAGCCCGCCGTTGTCGGAACTTTGTATAGCCCTAAGCGCGTATAAAACTCACGACTGGGGAAACGGCCTATGCCAGTTCCACGATCTTTGACCTTATGACGGTTCATCAGATGTGTTCGCAGGCGTTCTTCTACATGCGTTTTCACCTTACCTAATGCCTGACTGGAGTTGCGATAATGGAAGTAATTCCACCACCCGCGAAGGGTGGCGTTCATGCTCTTAACCCCTCCGACTCCCGCTACGGCCTGTTGCGTTTTCGTTTCCTTATACGCAGCAGCCGATGGCCTCCCCACCACCATAACGGGTCTCCAGCACTGGGCAATAAATCTTCGAGTACATGCCGACCCTGCTACCCCGAGAGAAGACGAGTGCCACTTCCGTTATTCAGGCATCCGTCCAACGACCTTCCCCTTCTGACCACAGGGTCGGCTTCTCCAATGCATTTACGAGGCTACGTATAGGTTCACTTGCGTTACGGCCTGCACTCTTGCTGTTTGGAAACTCACGACCCCTTGTCACCACGACGCCGCTTCCTCATGCTACCGGGGCGTACGGACAACTCCCCGGACGGGACTTTAACCCGCTAGATTTACTGCTGTTACTG
>JBKJIS010000162.1:0-4949 GCA_046598305.1 Thiobacillus sp. | reverse complement strand
GCGAGTTCGCTATGCTGCCGGAGTCGCCTAGCCTTGCCGCCGCCAACAAGCGCGTCGGCAACATCCTGAAAAAAGCCGAAGGTGAAGTGGGCGCTGCAGCAGACCCAACGCGTTTTGTTGAAGCTGCTGAAACAGCCCTGTTTGCCGCGCTTAGCGAGATTGCACCCAAGGCCGATGCCGCGTTTGCAGCGGGCGATTACACCACTTCGCTGCAGGCGCTGGCTGCCCTGAGGGAGCCTGTCGATGCCTTCTTCGATAGCGTGATGGTCAACGCCGACGACCCCGCGCTCAAGGCTAACCGGCTGGCCTTGTTGAACCAGTTGCACCAGACCATGAACCGGGTAGCTGACATCTCCCGCTTAGCCGCTTAAACTCACGCCATGAAGCTCATCATTCTCGACCGCGACGGCGTCATCAATATTGGCTCCAACCAGTTCATCAAGTCACCGGATGAATGGAAGCCCATCCCCGGCAGCCTGGAGGCGATCGCGCGGCTGACGCGCGAAGGCTGGCGCGTGGTGGTGGCGACCAATCAGTCGGGACTGGCGCGTGGGCTATTCGAGATGGCGACGCTGAATGCCATCCACGCCAAGATGCACAAGGCGGTGGCGCAAGCGGGCGGGCGCATCGAGGCGGTGTTTTATTGTCCCCATTCTGCTGAGATGGACTGCGACTGCCGCAAACCCAGAACGGGGCTGTTTAAGGAGATCGCCACACGTTATGGTCGCGATCTGATTGGGGTGCCCTCGGTGGGTGACTCGCTGCGTGACTTGCAGGCAGCGGCCAGCGTGGGTGCACGGCCAGTTTTGGTGAGAACCGGCAAGGGCGAGAAAACCCTGCTGGTGGGCGGTTTGCCCGAAAACACTCCGGTATTCACCAATTTGAGCGAGGCAGTCGAACACCTGCTTGCGGCAGTGGCATGAACCTGTTCCGCTCGGTGATTTTCGCGGTCTTGCAGACCGTGCTGACGATGTTTTTCAGTGTGGTGGCATTGTTCAGCTTCCCGTTTTCAGCGCATGTGCGCTACCAGCTTATTACCGGCTACAACCACACGGTGATCTGGCTGGCGCGTTGGGTGCTGGGCATCAAGTATGTGATTCTGGGTGCCGAAAACCTGCCGACTCAACCTTCCATTATTCTGGCCAAGCATCAGTCGGCCTGGGAAACGGTTGCGTTTCTGTGTCTGTTTCCACCCGTCTCGCCCGTGATCAAACGGGAGCTGCTGAAGGTGCCTTTTTTTGGCTGGGCGTTCCGCATGCTTTCCCCCATCGCCATCGACCGCGGCGCCGGCCGCGAGGCGCTGAAGCAAATCGTCAGCCAGGGCAAGGAAAAGCTCGCGCAGGGATTCTGGGTGCTGGTGTTTCCCGAGGGCACGCGTACCGCGCCGGGCGAGAAAGGCCGCTACGGAATCGGCGGTGGCTGGCTGGCGGCGGATTCTGGTGCCCCCATCGTGCCCGTGGCGCACAACGCCGGCGAAGTCTGGCCGAAAAATGCCTTTATCAAACGCCCCGGAACGGTCACGGTCAGCATTGGCCCGGCGATCGAAACTGCCGGCAAGAGCGCGGCTGATCTCACGCGTGAAGTGGAAGCCTGGATAGAAGGCGAAATGACGAGGTTGCCCCCTGCTGCTGCGCGCCAATAGCGGCGTTTTACAGATCGGTGACGCCGCCATTCCGTATCAGCTGCGCCGTTCACGCCGCCGCCGAACGCTGGGATTGACGGTCACCGCATGCGAAGTGCGTATTCACGCACCCAGTTGGACGCCGCGTGGTGACATTGAGCACTACGTGATTCAGCAGCAAAGCTGGCTCACCCGAGCCTGGACGCGCATGCAACTGCGCATACCGCAAACTGCGGCTGAACCCCTCAACACAGTGCGTTATCTTGGACAAACACTCAGGCTCGACATCCGGCCCGCGTTGTTTAGTGAGGTGCGTCGGCAGGGCGATACTTTGCGTATCGATGCGCCGTACGATGCCGACACCAACGCCCTGATCCGAGACTGGTTGCGCGGGCGAGCAGAACGATTTTTAGCGTGGCGGCTCGGGCGGATTGCGCGGAAACTGGGGCGCACCCCCAGCCGTTTTGCGCTATCCAACGCGCAGACGCAATGGGGGAGCTGCACCCAGCGAGGCCATGTCCGGCTTAACTGGCGGCTGGTGCAGGCGCCGCTTACGCTGATCGATTACGTTGCTGCGCACGAGCTCGCGCACCTCGTTCATCTCGACCATTCGCCCCGCTTCTGGGCGCAGGTCGCTGTTTTGTGTCCCGATGCGCTTGCACGGCGCGCCGAGTTGCGCGCAATGGGTGCTTCACTGTTTCTGCTTTAATTTTAGAGGTGCCCTTCAGGCGGGTTTAACCACAATGCGAATACTGCACACCATGCTCCGTGTCGGCGATCTTGATCGTTCGATTGAGTTTTACACCCATGTTTTGGGCATGAGCTTGTTGCGTCGCAAGGACTACCCCGAGGGCAAGTTCACCCTTGCCTTTGTGGGTTACGACACCGAAGACAAGGCCGCAGTGCTTGAACTCACCTACAACTGGGGCGTGGATAAATACGAAGTCGGCAGCGGTTATGGCCACATCGCGATTGAAGTCGATGACGCCTACGCGGCGTGCGATGCGGCCACCGTCAAGGGCGGCAAGGTGCTGCGCCCGGCCGGCCCGATGTCGCATGGCACGACAGTGATCGCGTTTATCGAAGACCCGGACGGCTACCCAATTGAATTCATCCAGAAAGGCACAGCCGGGTGGGCACGGGATCAAGCTTGTGACCCCGTAACGCCCCTATCTGGGTTAAGGGAACCTTAAATTGTCAGGCTGCCATAAAGCCCGGCAACCTGGATGCCTTCGCATCGAAGGTCGCTGTCGCCCGGCATCCCATCTGCCTGTTTTTGACGCCAACCAGGCAATCAGAAAAATCGGCTGTCGAGACTTTCCAGACGAATAGAGCCAGCTCAATGGCTGGCTCATTCTCAAACTGAACTTCGCTCGCACTCAGCAAATTTGAGATTGTTTCGATGATCTGACTCTTCCGTATAGCATATACGCTACGCAGCACCCATTCCGTTTCCATGATAACCAACTGGTTCACAAAAACGCGATGTCCTGCAGAAACTTCACGCTTGATCAGTCTGCGCGCCTTTTCAAACTGGATTTCGTCATCCCGAACCAGGAAGCGCACGAGTACGTTGGTATCAATTCCGAGCATCAGCGCGACAGTTGCTCAACAGGAACGGGCTTCCTTCCCTTCTTGTGTAGCATGCCCGCCAGTTCGTTAAGGCTCCTGCCTTTTACACGCATGACAACGGTGGCATCGGGCATCAAAGTGAAGGTCATCCGGTCACCGGATTTCATGCCGAGACTATCCCGAATTTCCTTGGGAATGGTCGTTTGGCCCTTGCTGGTCAGGGTGGATTCGGTTGGCATTGCACGCTCCTTTAATCCTTACAGTATTGATTATTGTAAGGATTGAGGAAAAAGGCAAATGAGAGACGTCTCGCTGGAATGTTCCATTTTTAAAAATTACTTCAGGTCAGCAGTGCCCAACTATTGGCTGTTCAGGAAAATATCTTCATAAAAATCAAAAGCAACAAGGTCAACCCGGCCGCCAAACCCAACAAGGAACCCAAGCTTTCCCGCGCCCACGCCCCGCCCGATCTTGCTCCGGTGGACTGGCAGCGCGCGTTGCGGCGGCAGTTCGGGCGCGAACAGTTGTTCGACTTGAAAAATATGGGAACAGAGACCTTCTTCTCGGATTTTCGCGTCAGCAATCCGGAGTCGAAAAGCCACTATCGTGTGGCCATTCGGGGCTTGCGGCCAGGCGACAATTTCTGTGCCTGTCCGGATTACGCGAGCAACGAACTGGGCACCTGCAAGCACATCGAATTTACGCTGGCCCGGCTGGAGAAAAAGTGCGGTGCCAAAACGGCATTCGCGCGCGGCTACCATCCGCCCTTTTCCGAGCTGTACTTGCGCAACGACGGCGTGCGCACCGTGCATTGGCGTGCTGGCGCCGATTGCCCGCCCGCCGTACTGAAGGTGGCCGCGCGGCTGTTTGACGCGTCGCGCGGCGGGCCTTGCCGATGGAGCGATTCGGTGAGCTGGAGCGTTTTGTGGCGGCAGCGGCCAAGAGCGGGCACGAACTGCGAGCCTACGACGACGCGCTCGATTTCGTGGCCGGCCGGCGCGATGCGGCACAGCGGGCCGCAGCGCTGGCCGAGCTGTTCCCGCGCGGCGCGGCCGATCCGCATCTGAATAAACTGCTCAAGGCGCCGCTCTATCCGTATCAGGCCGAGGGGGCGCTGTTTGCCGTGCGGGCCGGGCGCGCGCTGATCGGTGACGAGATGGGCCTGGGCAAGACTATTCAGGCGATTGCAGCGGCGGAGATTCTGGCGCGGCATTTTGGCGTGACCAAGGTGTTGGTGATTTGCCCGACTTCGCTCAAATACCAGTGGCAGAGTGAGATCGCCCGCTTCTCCGGCCGCGCATCCAAGGTGATCAGCGGTGGCCGCTCCCAGCGGCAGAAGGAATATGCCGAGGACGATTTTTGCAAGATCACCAACTACGAGAAGCTGAAGTCCGATCTTGACCTGATTGCCGCCTGGAACCCGGAGCTGGTGATCGTGGACGAGGCGCAGCGCGTCAAGAATTGGAACACCATCGCGGCCCGTGCGCTCAAACGCATCGACAGCCCGGTGTAGCCGGTAACGCGCCCACTTTCGTCCTTGACCTGATGCTGGTGCAGCAGCTTCCAGGTCGGGCCGAGGCGATGCTGGTCGACGAACTGGACGATGGAGATCAGTTCCTCCAGCTTGTTTTCCAGCGGCGTGCCCGTGAGCACGAAGGCATAGGGGCTGTCGATGCGTTTGAGCGCACGGGCCGCGATGGTGTTCCAATTCTTGACGCGCTGCGCCTCGTCCACGATCACCAGCTCCGGGTTCCAG
>JBKJIS010000119.1:0-4135 GCA_046598305.1 Thiobacillus sp. | reverse complement strand
GGTGTGGCCGATGCTTAGCCGCGCCGCTGAACCCGTTCTGCTCGGTTTTCTGCGTCACGGCGAAGTGGCGGGGGCGGCGCATGTGTATCGCGGGCGCAGCGATGCGCCACTTACGCCGCAAGGCTTGCGGCAGATGCACGACGCGCTAGCCGCGCTGCCCGACTGGGGCGCGGTCGTGAGCAGTCCCGCGCGTCGCTGTCTCGATTTCGCGCGCGCGATAGCCGCTGACCGGCGGATCGATTGCACGGTCGATCCGGACTGGCACGAACTCGATTTTGGCGCCTGGGAAAACCTGCAGCCAGATGAAGCCGCACTGCGCGATGCCGACGCACATGCGGCGTTTGTGCGCGATCCGCGCCGCCATTCCCCGCCCGGTGGCGAAACGCTGGACGTGCTGGATGCACGCGTGAGCGCAGCGTTGGCCCGGCTCGGCGACACCGCCCGCACCGCCACGCTCGTCGTCACTCACGCCGGAGCCATGCGCGCGGTGCTGGCGCAGGTGTTGGGGCTGCCCGACAGTCATCGCGCGCGGATCGCACTCACGCCCGGCTCCCGTTTCGTCGTGTCGTGGCTGGCCGGTGCGCCGCCGTTGTTACTGAGTTTGCAGTGCGCAGATTGATATGCGCGTTGGGTTTGCCATGCGCGGGCTGATCTCCGCGCTAATCCTGCAATGGCGCGGACTCATTCTCGCGCTGGGTTTTTTGACGCGGCTGCCGCTACCCACGCTACGCGATTTTCAGCCCGCCGAACTGACGCGCGCGGTAGTGTGGTTTCCCGTCGCCGGGCTGGTGGTGGGTGCCGCCGTCACGCTCGCCGTCGTGCTCGGCGCGCAACTCGATCCGTGGCTAGCAGCACTCGCGGGCGTCGTGGTGTGGACCTGGATTACCGGTGGCCTGCACCTTGACGGCCTCGCCGACACTGCCGACGCGCTGGGCGCCGCACACCGCGACCCCGCGCGCTTTTTCGCCGTGCTCGCCGACCCGAATGTCGGCAGCTTCGGCGTGATCGCGCTGGTGCTGCAATTGATGACCAAACTAGTGCTGCTGCATTGGCTGCTCACGCTTGATACGCCGTGGGGAGTCCTGGTGCTGATTCCCGCCTGGGCGCGCTGGGCTGCCGCCGGCTGGACGCTGCTACTGCCACCGCTGAAACCCGGCCTCGGCGAACGCTTTGCCTGGCGCGGCAACCGGCTGGGCTGGATCGTCGGCGGACTCGCGCTGGCCGCATTCAGCGCCGCCGCGCCCGTTGCCTTGGTCGCGCTGGTGCCGGCCGTGCTGTGGGGTGGGTGGATGCGCGTCAAGCTCGGCGGACAAACCGGTGACGTGCTGGGCGCGGGTATCGAGTGGACCGAATCGGTGGCGCTTTTGCTGGCAGGTGTATTTATTACGGGCACCCTGCCGTACCTCGGATAAATCTACGCAAGGTATGGCCTTGGTTATCTCCGGTTGCCCGCGCGGCAGACGGGCGCTGGCTGGTGCGGATGGAAGACCTGGATCGGCCGCGCTGTGTACTGGGCGCGGCGGACACGATTCTGCGTCAGCTCGAATACTCACTCGAATTCCATTGCCCGGAACACCCGCCCGGCATTGCCGCGCGCAAGCTCTTCGGCGGTGTGCAGATGCAGGTAGGCCGACTGGTCAACTTTGTAGGCATCGTCGAGTGAGCCGCCGTTTTTGATGACTTCGGCGACTTTGGCGCGCAGGTGCACCAGGTAGTCGCGGGTCCACTTGCGCACGGTGGGCATATCGGTCGGCCCGCCGTGGCCGGGGATGACAATCGTAGCGCCGAGCGCTTCGAATTTGTCCCAGGTTTCGATCCACTTGGCGGTGTTGGTGTCCTCGAAGATCGGCAGCATGCGGATGTGGAAAGCGGTGTCGCCGGCGATCACCAGTTTTTTATCGGGCAACCAGACCATGGTGTCGCCGTGACTGTGCGAAGGGCCCAGGTGCAGGATCTGCACATTCCATGAGCCCATTTTCAGTTCGAGCTTGTCGTCGTAAATCTTGTCGGGCATGACGAATTCGGTTTTGAACGCCTTGTCACGCAAGCCGTTGCGCGTGCCCGCCAGCGCGTCGTAACCGGTTTTTTCCATCTGCTTCGCGGTGTCGCGGTGAGCGATGATGGGGACGCCCTGCTCCTTCCAGTAGTTCGAGCCGAGCATGGCGTGGCCCTGGCTGTTTTCCAGCACCACGTACTTCACCGGCTGCTTGGTCAGCTTTTTGATTTCCTCGTGCAGGCTTTGCGCCAGCAGGTAGCTGTCGCCGGCGTTCACAACCAGCACGCCGTCGTCGGTGATGATGAAGGACAGGTTGTTGTTGTGACCGGAATTCACGTAGGTGCCCGGCGCGGTGGCGCCGATGGCCGACCACACGCCGGGGATGACTTCCTGCGGCAGGTCGTAGAGGAAGGAGGCGGGCGCCTTGTCGAATTGCTGGATCGGCAGGCCGGCGCGTTTCCAGTTAAAAAAGCCGTCACGGTAGTTCTTCACATTCTTGTAGCCGAGTTTCCTCAACGTGTCGGCGGCGAGCGGGCTGCGCTGGCTGACGCCGCAATAGACAACGATGGGGGTGGCCTTGTCCGGCACGAGCCCTTCGATCTGATATTCGAGAAATCCACGGTCAATATTGAAAAACAACGGCGCGTCGATGTAGCCCGACAGGTTCAGCTCGGCCGGGGAGCGCACATCGATCACCACGGTTTTCGGCTGCGCTTTCAATTGCGCCAGCAGGCCTGCGGTGTCGAGCTGCGGCACGCTTTTATTCACCGCGTTCAGCACGCTTTGCGCAGCCTGGGTCATCGAGGGCGCTTCGGGCGGCGGGTTGACGATGGCGGACAGGTTTTGCGCCTGCGCCGTGGCCGTCAGCAGCAGCGCGGCTGAGAGCAGGGTGAATGGAAATCGAGCGGGCTTCATGTCAGTCTCCTTGGTTAACGGTTGGGACAAGCCGGGTGTCATTCAGACGCCACGCCGACAAAGGGGTTCTCGCGCCGTTCGTGTCCGAACGTGGACATGGCGCCGTGCCCCGGCACAAAGCGCACGTCGTCGCCCAGCGGAAAGAGCTTGCCGCGGATAGCCGCCAACAACGCCGCATGGTCGCCACGCGGAAAATCGGTGCGACCGATCGAGCCCTTGAACAGTACATCGCCGACGAAGGCGATCCGCGCGTCCGGCTGGAAAAACACCACATGGCCGGGGGTGTGGCCGGGGCAGTGCAATACGTCGAAACGCATGCTGCCGACTTCAACCGTGTCGCCGTCATCCAGCCATTGGTCTGGGGTGAACGCCAGCGCGGGCGGGAATCCAAACAACTCGGCCTGATGCGGCAGCAGGTCGAGCCAGAACAGCTCTTCGCGTTGCGGGCCAATGATGGGAATACCCAACCGCTCACGTATTTCCACCGCCGCGCCGACGTGATCGAGGTGGCCGTGGGTGAGCAGAATCTTTTCCAGCTGCACCCCGCGTTGCGCCACTTCGGCCAGCAGGCGTTCGGCCTCGCCGCCGGGATCGATCAGCGCCGCGCGTCCTGCGGCATCCCACACCAGCGAACAGTTTTGTTGATACGGGGTAACGGGGAGAATGGTAAATTCCATACGACGCATTATCGCGCCGCGACATCATTTGACCAATGACTATGCCCACACCCAACGCCCTGCTGCTGATTTCAACTACCTGCCCGCATTGCCCGGCGATGCTGTCTGCGCTTGCCGACCTGGTGAAACAGGGCGTAATCGGCCGTCTGGAAGCCGTCAACCTGGAGCAGCACCCCGAAGTGGGCCAGGCGCTCGGAGTGCGCACGGTGCCCTGGGTGCGCATCGGCCGCATCGAACTCGCTGGCGTACACAGCAAAACCGAACTCGCCGACTGGGCGACCAAGGCCGACAGCGAAAGCGGGTTGGCCGATTATTTCCACATGCTGTTAAAAGTCGGCCAGCTGCCTCGCGCGCAGGCACTGATCGAAGCCGACGCAGACCTGTTGGCCGCCGTGCTACCCATCGTCGGCAATGTCGACGCCAGCCTGAATGTGCGGCTGGGCGCCGGGGTGCTGCTGGAAGCCTTTGCCGGCAGCGAGCCCCTGCGCGCGCTGCTGCCGCGACTGGGCGAACTGTCGCAACATGAAGACGCACGGGTGCGGGCGGA
>JBKJIS010000196.1:0-13505 GCA_046598305.1 Thiobacillus sp. | reverse complement strand
AAAAATGCGCACGATGTCGCCGCACTATCTGAACGACGCCGGCGACCTGCGCATCATCCGGCCGTTTGTTTATGCGCGCGAGCGCCAGACCCGCGCGTTTGCAACCGACTCCGGTCTTCCGGTCATTTTCGAGAATTGCCCCGGCTGTTTTGCCAAACCGCAGCAGCGCTATGCGATGAAGCAAATGCTGGCCGAACAGGAGAAAGGGCATCCGCGTATTTTCAACAGCATGCTGACTGCGATGAAGCCGCTGATGGGTGAACCGCCTGCTGAACAGAATGGTGGGCGCAATAAGTGAAACGCATTGCACCCAAAGGGCATAAACACCGGATGGGTCACACAAGCACGCAAACCGCCCAGTCACCACCGCCCTGGTTTTGACTTTCTTCCCCTTACAGCCCCGCCGAAAATTGAGCCTGCCGGGCGGATCAGCGGCGAAGGTGTTTGAGCGCCGCTCACAAAAAACAAATTAAAAACAGTAAAAGCGGGGCGAGCTCTTCGCCGCCCGTCCGGCAGGCTCAATTTTCGGGAATTCGGGGCTGTCGGGGTCGCCTTCTTTTGGTTACCTTTTCTTGGCGAGACAAGAAAAGTAACTAGCCGCCGGGCTACTCCCGGCCAACGGTCAGCAGCCCAGCGAAGGTTTAACCATCAAAGCTGCTTCGCGCCAATCCTCCGTCTGAATTACTTCGCCGCACGCGCAATGACAGAACACACCCGCACCTCAATAGTTTTCCGGTTTACCGGTTTGGCCGTAGAATCAAGTCCTTGTTTTGCTTGCCATTTTCCACACAGAGACCAAGGTTATGACGACTTCTTTCATTCCCCCTAAACGCATCCTCATGGGCCCCGGCCCCTCCGACGTGCCGCAGCGCGTGCTCGACGCGATGGCGCGCCCGACCATCGGCCATCTTGATCCCGCCTTTGTTGACCTGATGGAACAGATCAAGTCGATGTTGCGGATGGCATTCCAAACTGAGAACGCGCTGACCTTCCCTGTCTCCGCCCCCGGCTCGGCGGGGATGGAAATGTGCTTCGTCAATCTGGTGGAGCCGGGTGACAAGGTGATCGTGTGCCGCAACGGCGTGTTCGGCGGCCGCATGATGGAAAACGTCAAGCGCTGCGGCGGCGTGCCGGTCATGGTCGACGATGCGTGGGGCACTGCGGTGGACCCGCAAAAAGTGCGCGACGCACTCAAGGCCAACCCCGATGCCAAGGTGCTGGCCTTCGTTCACGCCGAGACGTCCACCGGCGCACAGTCGGATGCGGAAACCTTGGGCAAGATCGCGCAGGAATTCGGCGTGCTCACCATCATGGATTGCGTCACCAGCCTTGGCGGCACCCCGCTCTACATGGACAAATGGGGCATCGACGCGGTGTATTCGGGCAGCCAGAAGTGTCTGTCGTGTACGCCGGGTCTGTCGCCCGTATCCTTCTCGGAGCGTGCAGTTGCCCGCGTCAAAGCACGGTCCACCACAGTACAAAGCTGGTTCCTCGATTTGAATCTGGTGCTGGGTTACTGGCAGTCCGCCGGCAAGCGCACCTACCACCACACCGCGCCGATCAATCCGATGTACGGCCTGCACGAAGCGCTGGTGATTCTGGAAGAAGAAGGCCTGGAAAACGCCTGGGCGCGTCACCGCACGATGCATGAAAAACTCAAGGCAGGACTCGAAGGCATGGGCCTGCGCTATGTGGTTGAAGAATCAGCACGCCTGCCGCAACTGAACAGCATCTATGTGCCTGAAGGCGTCGACGAAGCGGCAATTCGCGCGTGTCTGCTCAAGGAATTTGATCTTGAAATCGGCGCGGGCTTGGGCGACATGTCCGGAAAAATCTGGCGCATTGGCCTGATGGGTTATTCGGCGAAGCAGGAAAACGTCAATTACTGCCTGAAGGCGCTGAAAGCCTGCCTGCCCTGATTCGATCATGGGCGGCGGCGGGGACGCGCCCTGCACGCCTGCCTGATCGATGTCGACCGGCAGCCCGGTCATCAGGCCGCCCACCACGAGAAGAAATCAGCCCCGGCCTTGGCTACCCGTGCCGCTTGTAGTCATGTCAGTGATCTGCCCCTCGTGGTTTTCCGCCATCCAGGCTTCGAAGGCCACCACGCTCAGCGGCCGGCTGATGAAGTAGCCCTGCACCTGCTCGCACAGGGCTTCCCGCAGAAATACCAGTTGCGCTTCCGTTTCCACCCCTTCCGCAACGACGCTGAGGCGCAAGCTGCGTGCAAGCGCGATCACGGCGCGGACAATGGCGGTATCGTCCTGGTCGATGCCGAGCTCTTTCACAAAAGCGCGGTCGATCTTGAGCGTGTCGAGGGGAAAGCGTTTCAGATAGGCGAGTGAAGAATAGCCAGTGCCGAAATCGTCCATCGAGATGTGGATGCCCATCTGTTTGATGCTTGCCAGGGTGGTCTGGCTGCGGGCGCTGTCATCCATCAGCAGGCTTTCCGTTACTTCCAGTTCCAGCTGGTTTGCGGGCAGGCCGGACTCGTTCAGCGCGGACTGAATGGTCCGCGTCAGGCCGTCATCGTGGAACTGGCGCGCGGACAGATTCACCGCCATGTTCAAACTCAAGCCTGCGCGTGCCCAGGCCGCGGCCTGCTCGCAGGCGGTTCGCAGTACCCAGGCGCCAACCGGAACGATCAGGCCAGTATCTTCCAGCAAGGGGATGAACTCGACTGGAGAAATGAGCCCCTTGCGCGGCGAATTCCAGCGCAGCAGGGCTTCGACGCCGCTGATCAGGTCGGTGCGCAAGTTCAGTTTGGGCTGATAGACCAATTCGAATTGGTTTCGCTCCAGCGCCTGGCGCAGCTCCGTTTCAAGCCGCAGCCTTTCCTCGGCATTCGCGTTGAGATCGCTGGTGTAATACTGAAAATTGTTGCGCCCCAGCGCTTTTGCCTGATACATCGCGGCATCGGCATCGCGAATCAGATTATCGAGATCGAAATCGTCGAAGGGATAAACGGTAATGCCGATGCTCGCGCTCGCAAAGACCTGATGCCCGTCCAGATCGAAAGACACGGACAAGGTCGAAAGAATGCGCTGGGCGATATGCGTGATTTCGTCGATATGCTTGATTTCGTCCAGCACGATGGTGAACTCGTCGCCGCCCATCCGCGCCACCGTGGCGCCGAAATCTTCATCATGCGGAGAAGGCAGGGCGATGGTATCGGCGCGCCGCACGCACTGCTGTAGGCGTTCCGCCACCTGCTTGAGCAGGTGGTCCCCATAATGATGGCCCAGGCTGTCGTTGACCTGTTTGAATCGGTCCAGATCGAGATACAGCAGACCAACCAGATGCTCCGCGCGCTGCGCCCGCTGCATGGCGCCCGCCAGACGGTCGCGGAGCAGAGCACGGTTGGGCAGCCCCGTCAACTGGTCGTAATTGGCGAGATAGGTCAGGCGCTGCTCGGCGCGTTTTTGTTCGGTGACATCGCGCGCGACGGTAAGCGCGCAGTGCTCGTCGTTGATTTCGGTCAGTTCCGAGGACACCAGCATGTCCCGATGCTCGCCGTTCCGGGTCACCAGCGTCATTTCCAGATTATGGACCGCCTGGCCTTGGCGCAACTGCTGCCTGGCCTGCTCCATCTCGCTCGCATCGGCCCACAGACCGAAATCCTTGTGGGTGCGGTCGATGACATCCGCAGCGGCGTACCCGGTGAGACGGACGAAACTCTGGTTGACGTTGAGAATGTGCTCGTCCTGCACGCGGCAGATCATCACGGGATCCGGGCTGGCATGGAAGGCCTTGCTGAACAGTTGCTCAGATTGGCGCAAACTGCTCAGGGCGCGATTCAGCGCGCGCAGCGGGAGCCATTTCAATGCGGCGAACACCGCGGCCGCCAGCACCAGCCCCAAAAGCGCGGCCAGCCCGGTTTCCCACAACAGGGGGCGCAGCGAACGGTTGACCTCGAAATGGCCGACGATCCTGCCAGCATCGTACAGCGGGGCGCGGGCGGAGATCAGCGGTGGCCTGAGCGAGGCGCCGCCGGCCGCGATCACCGTATTTTTTTCGTCCAGGATGCGGCGCTGTTCCGGCAATTCGGTTTCGGTTGCCTCGCGGTCCAGCATTTCTTGCAGGCGAATTTCCTGAAAGCGCCACATGTCCGGATTGAGGGCGACGTATTGCGTGGCGAGGGTGGCGTTGAAATCGGCTTCGCTCCGCATCGCGCCGGTCTGGTACTGATAGGAGAGGCCGTAATAGCCCGCCGGCAAGCTCAATGCGACGATGGCCGCGATCGCGGCCGCGATGCGGGTGATCGTCGCGGCGAGATTATCGTGTTGCTGGGCCATGGCCCGCCTTATTCCAGCGCCAGATAGCCGTTGCGGGCGAGAATTTCTGCCCCCTGCGGGGAGTTCAGGAATGCGATGAAATCGCGCGCCGCCGCAGAAACGCCGGGCGCGGTCACCAGATAAAGCGGTTTGGAGTAAGGATACGCGCCGCTGGCGAGCGTCGCCACGCTGGGCGCGACCTTGTCCAGGGGGATGGGATTGAGCCGCCGTTGCTCGGAGACAATCAGCGCCAGGGTGGTGCTACCGATCGAGCCGGACACCTTTTCCAGGGCATCCGCCATATCGTGATCGGTGGGTGCTGTATACAGGCCGGGCCGGGCTTGGGCGGCGCCGAGCGCCCGATTCATCCCGGGTGAGAGGGTGCGCAGGAGGGGGGTGTCCGAATCTGATTCCGGGCGCAGTATGAGGCGCAAGGGGCTGCCGTCCGGCCAGCGTGAAAGCGTGCCATCGAAAATCCGGACGATTTGGCTCAAGCTGAAATCCGGGTGGGATTTCATGCTGGCGAATACGAAAGGCGTGCGGGCAAGCTCGGCCTGGGTCAGGTTTTGGGCGATTTCCGCCGGCTTCAACGCACGAGCACTGAGCCCGATGTCCAGCACGCCCACCGCCACCGCCTTGATGCCGCCGCCGCTGCCCAGCGCCGGGACAATGAGGATTTCCGTGCCCGGATGCGCCTGTCGATAGGCCGCGGCAAGGACTTTCATCGTACCGAGGGCGGAGCCGGTGCCGCCTAATTTCAGCTGGGTGGCCCCCGCCGACAGCGCAACACAGGAAAGCGACAGAACAAGCAACTGCAAGGCGCGGAATAAATTTGTCATGCGCATAATTCCTGCCGGCCAAATAAAGGTACATGAAGGGCTGAATGGGGGGGACAATCTCATCCCCCTATCCTTGCTATCGGCCGGAACCAGGAAAACCTTAGGCGGATCCACCCCTTGATTACGCCCACGCTGCTGGGGGGGGTGGCGGTGTAGCAAACGTAGCCCGGTTGGAATGCAATGGAATGCGGGTGGGGGGGGTAGATCACAGTGCGGCGAAGGCCCCGGATTCCGCGGAGTTTATGCCCTTCAGGATGCTGCATCCGGGCTACGAAACTAAACGCCATTTATCCAGAAGGGCTTACAGCCCCAGCCGCTGCCAGATGGTGGTGCTGGGCCCCGCTTGATTCATGGTGTAAAAATGCAGACCCGGCGCGCCACCGGCGAGCAGGCGCTCGCACAGGTCGGTCACCACGTCCAGCCCAAAGGCGCGCAGCGACGGCAGGTCGTCGCCGTAGGTTTCCAGTTTTTTTCGCAGCCAGCGCGGGATTTCCGCGCCGCAGGCGTCAAGGTCTTGCTGCGCGCGTTTCGTTAACGACCCGATTCAATCAGTTTCGTCACATCGGCGATCAAGTCGATTACCAACGCGCACAGTTCCGTGATGGCAGACTCTTCCACCTCCAAAAATCCTTCGTACTCGGCCAGATTCCGTTTTTGATGCGCCGCGTCGAGCACGCGCCAACGGGAAGCGGGCCAACCGAGGGTGTGCGCGAGACACTGGAAAACGGTGTAGCGATTTTCGCTGCGATAGCCGTGCCAGCGAAGTGCGGCCAGTGCCGCAGTATGCGCGGCATTGTAGGCGCTGATGAAACGGCCTTCCAAAGACAGGTTGGCAAGCTGGGCGTCGGCGAGGCGCGTTCGCGCCATTGCCAGCATGCGCCTGGTTTCCGCTTCGTTGCGCGGTTCCGCCTTGAGTTGCCCGATGCGGACCAGATTATCCAGCACGGGCAGACTCACGGACCTCTCCAGTCAACGGCAGGATGGGCTGCGCAAGAACGCGATTGACGAACGAATCGGGATCAGCCCGTCGCCGCTCGAATTCGGCGGGCGTGTAACAGGTCGGATTTATTTTGCGCCCCAATTGCGCTTCGAGCGGCAGTAACAATTCCAGCACTTCGGCAAGCGACAGGCTTTCGCCGATCAACATGACGTCGATGTCGCTCTGCGCGACATCAGACTGCTTGGCGACGGAACCATAAATCCACGCGGCTTGCAGGCGGGAAACCAGGGGCAACAACGCCTCGCGCAACATGGGTTCAATGCCGAGCGTCTTTCGCGTGATGGCAACCAGTTCGCCGAACACCGGGCTTTGCGGATTGGCCTGAAAGCGGCGCAGGTTGCCAACCCGTTCGGAACGAGCCAGGCCGGCGTCGGACAGCCGGTTCAATTCCCGTTGCAAGGAAGCGCTGCCCAAGCCAGTGAGCCGGCGCAATTCACTCAAGTGGAATTCGCGCTCGGGTTGGCCGAATAGCCAGCGCAGCACACGCGACTGGCTGTCGGAAAAAAGGGCGGTAGCAATAGACATTGCCAAATCCTAGCACGATCATGCCAATATTAGGCACGTTATCCCGATGCAGGAACCCTTACAGCCCCAGCCGCTGCCAGATGGTGGTGCTGGGCCCCGCTTGATTCATGGTGTAAAAATGCAGACCCGGCGCGCCACCGGCGAGCAGGCGCTCGCACAGGTCGGTCACCACATCGAGGCCAAAGGCGCGCAGCGACGGCAGGTCGTCGCCGTAAGTTTCCAGTTTTTTTCGCAGCCAGCGCGGGATTTCCGCGCCGCAGGCGTCGGAGAATCGCGCCAGTTGCACGTAGTTGCCGATGGGCATGATGCCGGGGACGATGGGGATGCCGACGCCGAGCGCGCGCGCGTCGTCGACAAAGCGGAAGTAGGCATCGGCGTTGAAGAAGTATTGCGTGATCGCCGCGTCGGCGCCGGCATCGACCTTGCGCTTGAAGTTGGCGAGATCGTCAGTGTGGGAGCGCGCCTGCGGGTGGATTTCGGGATAGGCGGCGACCTCGATCTCGAACCAGTCGCCGGTTTCGCGGCGGATGAAGGTGACCAGTTCGTTGGCGTAATTGAATGCGCCCGCATCCATGCTGCCGGACGGCAAATCGCCGCGCAGCGCGACCAGATGGCGGATGCCCTGGCTTTTATATTCGTTGAGGATGTCGCGGATGCTCTCTTCGGTCGAACCGATGCACGACAGGTGCGGCGCGGCCTCGCTACCCGAAGCCTGGATCTCGCGCACGGTTTCCAGGGTGCGGTCGCGGGTGGAACCGCCGGCGCCAAAGGTGACGGAGAAGAACTTGGGTTTGAGCTGGGCAAGCTGTTCGCGCGTAGCGCGCAGCTTGTCCATGCCTTCCGCCGTCTTGGGAGGGAAGAATTCGAAGCTGAATGTGCGTTCGGTCATGGTTCAAGATTTTTTGTTGGGAACAAGCGCGGACAGCGCCCAGGTGATCACACCGTACAGGATCGCGCCGACCATCGCCGCGACAAAACCCTGCACCTGAAATCCGGGGAGCAACGCGCTGGCGAGCCAGAACAACAGGCCGTTCAGCACCAGATAAAAAATCCCCAGCGTCAGCACCGTGATCGGCAGGGTCAGAATCGCCAGCACCGGCCGTACCAGCGTGTTGATGAAGCCCAGCACCAGCGCAGCAACGAGCGCCGTACCGAAGCCCGACACCTGAATGGTGGGCAGCAAATACGTCACCGCCAGCAGGGCGACGGCATTCAGAATCCATAGCAGCAGTAAACGCATATGCGCTCCTTCAAGTGAGACGGATCAATAGCGGTAGTGCTCGGTCTTGTAAGGACCTTGCTTGGGCACGCCGATGTAGTCGGCCTGCTGATCGGTGAGCTCGGACAATTGCGCGTTGAGCTTTTGCAGTTGCAGACGCGCGACCTTTTCGTCGAGATGCTTGGGCAGGGTGTAGACCCCAACCGGATATTGGCCGGAATCGCGCGCCTGCCACAGTTCGATCTGCGCGATGGTCTGGTTGGCGAACGACGACGACATGACATACGAGGGATGACCGGTACCGCAGCCCAAATTCACCAGACGGCCCTGGGCGAGCAGGATGATCCGTTTGCCATCGGGGAAGATGACGTGGTCGACCTGCGGCTTGATCTCTTCCCACTCGTATTTCTCGATGCCGGCGACGTCGATTTCATTATCGAAATGGCCGATGTTGCAGACGATGGCCTGGTCCTTCATTTTTGCCATGTGATCGTGGGTGATGACGTGGAAATTTCCGGTGGCGGTGACGAAGATGTCTGCGCGGTCGCAAGCGTATTCCATGGTCACCACGCGATAGCCTTCCATCGCCGCCTGCAATGCGCAGATCGGGTCGATTTCAGTCACCCACACCTGGGCAGACAGCGCGCGCAAGGCCTGTGCGGAACCCTTGCCGACGTCACCATAACCCGCGACTACCGCAACCTTGCCGGCGATCATCACATCGGTCGCCCGCTTGATGCCGTCGACCAGCGATTCGCGACAGCCATACAGGTTGTCGAACTTGGACTTGGTCACCGAATCGTTGACGTTGATCGCCGGGAACTTGAGTTCGCCCTTGACGTGCATCTGGTACAGGCGATGCACCCCGGTGGTGGTTTCTTCGGTGACGCCTTTCACTGCAGCGAGACGCACCGAATACCAGGTCGGATCGATCGCCACCCGGGCCTTGATCGCCGCGTAGAGCACACGCTCTTCCTCGCTGGTGGGGTTGGCCAGCACCGAGAGGTCTTTTTCCGCACGCGCGCCCAGGTGCAGCAACATAGTGGCATCGCCGCCATCGTCAAGAATCATGTTGCTATAAATGCTTGAGCCATCGCCGCCATCCTCCCACTCGAAGATGCGGTGGGTGTAATCCCAGTAATCGGTCAGCGATTCGCCCTTGACCGCAAATACCGGAATGCATTCAGCCGCCATGGCTGCCGCTGCGTGGTCCTGGGTCGAGTAAATGTTGCACGATGCCCAGCGCAATTCAGCGCCCAGGGCCGTTAATGTTTCCATCAACACCGCAGTCTGGATGGTCATGTGCAAAGAGCCGGTAATACGTGCGCCTTTCAGGGGCTGTGCTGCAGCGAATTCCTGGCGAATAGCCATCAGGCCCGGCATTTCGGTTTCGGCGATCTTGATTTCTTTACGTCCCCAGCCTGCCAGTGACAGGTCGGCAATGATGTAATCGTTAAAGCTTGATAGGGTGGTTACTGCATTCATGGTGAAACTCCTTGAATGACAGCGGTCGGGGATGCTTGCTCGTTCGCCCGCAAAACCGCTGCAAGTCAACAAGCGCAGTTGAAACGTCGCTCGCGCTGAGCCTGGCTGTTGATTCGGAGTGAACCGGCAACAGTCGCAGCGCTCCTCAGCACGAGGGGGCGAGAAACTCGCCCGAAATCAGGAACCGGGAATTATGCCACGCCTGATTGCACACCGGCAGCCGCGCCGAACTATAAACCTGCGGCGGCTTTGAGCTCGGTTGTCTTGTCCGTGACTTCCCAGGTGAAATCCGGCTCATCGCGGCCAAAGTGGCCGTAGCTCGCGGTACGGGTGTAGATCGGGCGCAACAGGTCGAGCATGGCGACGATGCCTTTGGGGCGCAGGTCGAAGTGCGCCAGGATCAGTTCGACGATTTTCGCTTCCGGGATTTTTCCGGTACCAAAGGTATCAACCATCAGCGAGGTCGGTTTGGCCACGCCGATGGCGTAGCTCACCTGCACCATGCACTTGTCGGCCAGGCCGGCAGCGACGATGTTCTTCGCCACGTAGCGCCCGGCATAAGCAGCCGAACGGTCGACCTTGGACGGATCCTTGCCGGAGAACGCGCCGCCACCGTGCGGGGCCGAGCCGCCGTAGGTGTCGACGATGATCTTGCGGCCGGTCAGACCGGCGTCGCCCATCGGCCCGCCCACCACAAAGCGCCCAGTCGGATTGACCAGATAGCGGGTTTCTGCGGTCAGCATCTCTTTCGGCAACACCGGCTTGATGATTTCCTCGATCACTGCCTCGGACAACTGGGCGTGCGAAATATCGGGGTCATGCTGGGTCGACAACACCACGGTATCGATGGAATGCGGCTTGCCATCGACGTATCGAATCGACACCTGCGATTTGGCATCCGGCCGCAGCCACGGCAGGCGGCCGTCCTTGCGCAGCTCGGACTGGCGCTCAGTGAGGCGGTGCGCGAGATAAATCGGCATCGGCATCAGCACCGACGTTTCGTTGCAGGCGTAGCCGAACATCAGGCCCTGGTCGCCGGCGCCCTGATCGAGGTTGTCGTCATGCGCGCGATCGACGCCCTGCGCGATGTCGGGCGACTGCTTGCCGATGGTGACGAGCACCGAGCAGGTGTTGTAATCGAAGCCGATCTCGGACGAGTCGTAGCCGATGCGTTTGATGGTTTGGCGCGCGACTTGGTTGTAGTCAATCACCGCCGTGGTGGTGATTTCACCGGCGATCACGCACAGACCGGTGGTGAGCAACGTCTCGCACGCCACGCGCGCATGTTTGTCCTGGGTTAGAATCGCGTCGAGGACTGCGTCCGACACTTGATCCGCCATCTTGTCGGGATGACCTTCCGATACCGACTCAGACGTGAAAATGAAATCTTTTTGCATGACTGCTCCAATTGCCCCTGTTACCAACTGCGTAACCGACTCGAGGGACAAACAGAGCGGCGACGCTTTAGCTGTATTTGTATCCCGCCCGCAAGTTGTCCAGATTAACGCGGCGGCTTTCGAATGGACATTGTGCCGCGCTTCGTCCCAAAGCGTCAATCCCCGCAAGGGGACTCCGACTTTCTACGCGCTGAAGCGCGTGAAAGATCGACTGCCTGCGTGATTTTCCTGCTCAAGCTTTTGGCCCGTTTGCCCCTGCCCGTACTGCATGGGCTGGGCATTGCGCTCGGCTGGGTTATCTACTGGTCGCCGGGTCGCCATTCCGCTCGCATGCGCAACAATGTGCTTGATAGCGGATTATGTAACCCGAAGCACGATTGCCGTCGCCTGTTGCGCACGGCCATCGGCGAGTCTGGAAAAGGCATTATCGAGTTGTTGCCGGTATGGCTGCGTTCCTATGACGACGTGTTGAAGCTGGTCAAAGGCACCAGCGGCTGGGAGCATATCGACGCTGCGCGCGCGGCGGGAAAAGGAATAATCGTCATTGCGCCGCATATCGGCTGTTTCGAAATGATCAACCTCTATTACGCGTCTCAGCATCCGTTCACCGCCCTCTACAAGCCGCCGCGCAAGGCCGTGCTCGGCGACCTGATGCTGGCCGGGCGTCAACGCGGGCAGGCGAAGCTGGTACCGACCGATCTTTCCGGGGTACGCGCGCAACTGGCCGCACTCAAGCGGCACGAGGCCATAGGCATCCTGCCTGATCAGGTGGCGTCCAGTGGCGATGGCGTGTGGGCACCCTTCCTGGGCCGCCCGGCTTACACCCCGACACTGACGGCCAGCCTGCAACGCAAAACCGGCGCAGCGGCTTTTTTTGTCGTGGCCGAGCGGCTCAGTTGGGGGCGCGGCTATCACTTGCATGTTTTTCCCCTCTTCGAAGATTTTCCTGCCGACAAAACCCAGGCAGCCATCCGCATCAATCAGGGTGTGGAGGATGTGGTTCGGCGGTTCCCGGCCCAATACCTGTGGAGTTACAACCGGCACAAGCGGCCGGGTAGCGCCCCGTCCCCTGAAAGTCCAGTCGAAACATGAAACCGGTGCGTGCTGAAAACCGCTTGCGCCTTTCGCCGCTTCCGATCTGGGTCGGTATCGGTTTTTTATGGCTGCTGCACGGGTTGCCGCTGCCACTTCAGGCAGCGCTGGGCAACGCGCTCGGCTGGCTGCTGGCGCTGATACCTGGAAAACGGCGACATATCGTTGCCACCAACCTTGCCCTGTGTTTTCCCGATACCCCAAAAAGCGTGCGCAACCGCTGGCTGCGGCGCACTTTTCAGGCGTCCACGCGCGCGGTTCTTGAGCATGGAATTGTGTGGTGGGGTTCGGCGGCACGCGTACGCCGTCTGGTGCAGATCGACAATCCCGAAGCGGCGATGGGCGATGGTGACCGCCCCGTCATCTGGTTAGCACCGCATTTTGTTGGCCTCGACATGGGCGGGATCCGGCTGACAATGGATCAGCAAATCGCCTCAATCTATGCGCCCGCAAAGAATCCAGTGGTAGATCACTACCTGCGTCATGGGCGCACGCGTTTTTCAGACATTGTCCTGATCCCGCGCATCGAGGGAATCCAGGCTACGCTGCGCATCATCAAGTCTGGATTACCTTTCTACTACCTGCCTGACCAGGATCATGGTCGCCACAACGCTGTGTTCGCGCCTTTTTTCAGGGTACCCGCAGCCACCGTGTCGGCATTGCCGCGTCTGGCCAAACTCACCGGTGCGCAGATCATTCCTGTTATCACGACCCAGTTGCCAGGCGGGCGGGGTTATCGGGTGCATTTTTATCCACCGTGGGACAACTACCCGAGTGGTGACCTTAATGCTGATGTGGCTCGCATGAATACGTTTATCGAGGCACGCATCCGTGAAATACCGGAACAGTATCTGTGGCTGCACCGCCGTTTCAAAACCCGGCCAATAGGCGAATCCAGCCTGTATGAATGACGCTCTGTTTCATGTGCGGCATCTAAATGCCGAAGACATCGCGCCCGTCAGTGCACTGGCGCGCGTGGTGTGGCAATCAACCTATCCCGCTTTGATTTCACAGGCGCAAATCGATGCAATGCTGTCCGACCGTTACTCCACCACCCACATTTTCTCGCAGCTAGAGGACCCCACTCACGGTTGGTGGGGTGCGCATCACAACCTGACACTGGTCGGGTTTGCCCATGCCCTGCTGGACCCCATTGATTGCAAGCTCGATAAACTTTACGTTCACCCGGACACACAAGGTCAAGGTGTCGGTCGTACGCTGCTGCAATCCATCCAGCAGTGGGCCCGGCGACAGCATGCCGGCCGTCTATGGCTGCAAGTCAACCGCGGCAACATTCAAGCGATCACGGCTTATCAAAAATACGGGTTTCGCATCATCGAATCGCGGGTGTTTGATATTGGAGAGGGGTTTGTGATGGATGATCACCTCATGGAACAACGGCTATGAGTTTCACCAATCCAGACGATACCGCACTGCGCACTCTGTTCGATCAGGTCAAAACCATTGCCGTAATCGGGCTCTCGCCGCAGCCCGCACGGCCAAGCTACCGGGTGGCGCAAGCCATGCACCATTATGGCTATCGGATCATTCCGGTGCGCCCGCTGGTGGATGCAGTGCTGGGCGAAAAGGCCTATGCCAGCCTGGCCGACATTCCGTTTCGGGTCGATCTGGTCGATGTATTTCGCGCAGCCGAGCACCTCCCCGCTATCGTTG
>JBKJIS010000038.1:0-24144 GCA_046598305.1 Thiobacillus sp. | reverse complement strand
TCACCGAGGTGATCAAGCTTGAGGTACACATAATCGCCGCCGCTTTGATTCGAGGCAGCTCCACAGCCACGGCCTTCAGAAATTTCAATGGCGATGGCCCGAGCAACCACATCGCGCCCGGCAAGGTCTTTTGCATGGGGCGCATAACGCTCCATGAACCGTTCGCCGTTCTTGTTCAACAGATAACCGCCTTCGCCGCGCACGCCTTCGGTGATCAGGCACCCCACACCCGCAATGCCGGTGGGATGAAACTGCCAGAACTCCATGTCCTGCAACGGCAGCCCGGCGCGCAACACCATGCCGAGGCCATCGCCGGTATTGATCATGGCATTGCTGCTATTCCAGAACACCCGCCCTGCTCCACCCGTGGCCAGCAAGGTGGTGCGCGCCTCGATCAACAGCGGCTCACCGGTCTCGATGCTCATGGCCGTCACGCCCAGGCAATAGCCTTCGGCATCACGCACCAGGTCGAGCGCAAAATACTCGTCGAAGAACTGGGTACGGTGCTTGATGTTCTGCTGATACAAGGTGTGCAGCAACGCATGGCCGGTGCGATCGGCCGCCGCGCAAGTACGCGTGGCCTGCTCACCACCGAAATTTTTCGACTGGCCGCCGAACGGGCGCTGATAAATCTTGCCGTTGTCGAGTCGCGAAAACGGCAAGCCCATGTGCTCAAGCTCATATACCGCGCTGGCGGCTTCGCGGCACATGAACTCGATCGCGTCCTGGTCGCCCAGCCAGTCACCGCCCTTAACCGTGTCGTACATGTGCCACTCCCATTTGTCCTCATCGACATTGGCAAGTGCGGCGGTGATGCCGCCCTGTGCCGATACCGTGTGCGAACGCGTGGGAAATACTTTGGACACAACAGCTACGGTGTAATCCGAGCGCGCCAGTTGCAACGCTGCACGCAGGCCGGCACCGCCACCGCCGATGATGAGTGCATCAAACCGGCGCGTATTCATGTTCCACTGCCGATGCTTGCGCCAAATAAAACCGCCGCCAGCCAACCCACGCTGCTGGCCAAAATGACCACGACGGCCAGCGTCATGGCCAGCCGAATTGCAACGGGATGGATGTAATCCATGAAAATGTCGTGCATCCCCACCCAGGCATGCATGGCTAGCGCGATAGCGCTCAACATCAGTAACACGCGACTCCACAACGGGGCGAACAGACCCTGCCAACCGGAAAAATCAAGTGGCAAGGCAACAAGAAAATAGATGAGTAATACAGGAATGGTCAACGCAAGCAGTAATGCGGTAGCACGCTGCATCAGCCAGTTCCCCGTCCCGCTATGTGAACCCGTTGGCGATTTCATGTGTATAGCCTCCAGGCGGCAGACAGCGTAATCAGGGCCGTTGCAAGCAAAACGCCCAAGCTGCTGCGGTGCGCCGCATCACGCTCCACACCCCAATGCACATCCAGCGCCAGGTGCCGCAAGCCAGCCAATGCATGATGTGACAACGCCCAGATCAGCAATACAAAAAACAGCTTGCTCAATGGATGCGTCAGCCACAATGCCAGGCGCTGAAAACCCGGTTCACTGGACAATGAAACCGACAAAGCCCAAACCCCAAGTGGAAATGCCAGAAACAACAGGGCACCCGATATCCGATGCAGGATCGACACCCAGCCCGAAAGGGGCAAATGAATGCGGAACACATTAAGATAAACGGGACGCGCGTGAGGTTTCAAGACAGGGTCAAAAGTCCATGACTGTTTAACGCTTGGCAGGTGCTTTTTTCGCGGCTTTCGCCACCGCCGGCGACACCCGCTCAAGCAGACGCGGATCAAAAGGCTTGGGCAGTATGTAGTCCGGACCAAATTTGAGTTTCTTCAGATTGTAGGCCTTGAGTACGGAAACGGGCACCCGCTCGCGCGCCAGTTCTGCCAACGCGACCACGGCTGCAATCAGCATGTCCTGCGTGATTTCCTTGGCACGGGCATCGAGTGCACCGCGGAAGATGAAAGGAAAGCCCAACACGTTGTTGACCTGATTGGGATAGTCCGATCGCCCGGTCGCCATGATGAGATCGCTGCGTACGGCTTTTGCTTTTTCCGGCAGGATTTCGGGGTTGGGGTTGGCCAAGGCAAACACCACCGGCTTGTCGGCCATGCTCTTCACCATGGCCGGGCTCACCAGATTGGCACCCGACACCCCAACAAAGACATCCGCACCCTTCATTGCCTCGGCCAGCGTGCGCAGTTTGGTTTTGCGTGCAAACGCTTTCTTGAAGGTGTTGAGGTCGGTGCGATCTTTGTGCACCACGCCTTTGGAATCTACGAAAAGTATGTTGCCCTTTTTTGCGCCCATCGCAACCAGCAGGTTCATCGAGGCAATACCGGCAGCGCCGGCGCCCAGACAGACAATTTTTGCGGTTTCCAGGGTTTTCCCCTGAATGGTCAGGGCGTTGATCAGCCCGGCGCAAATAATGACGGCGGTGCCGTGCTGGTCATCGTGAAATACCGGAATGTCGAGACTTTTGCGCAGCGCCGCTTCAATTTCAAAGCAGTGCGGCGCAGCAATGTCTTCGAGGTTGATCCCGCCGAACGTGGGGGCGATGGCTTCGACCACCTTGATGAATTCCTGCGGCGTTTTGACAGACACTTCGATGTCGAACACATCGATGCCGGCAAACTGCTTGAATAGAACCGCTTTGCCTTCCATCACCGGCTTTGCGGCGAGAGGCCCCAGGTTGCCCAGACCCAGGATGGCGGAGCCATCTGTAATCACCGCGATCAGGTTGCCCTTGTTGGTGTAATCGTAGGCTTTCCTGGGATTTTTGGCGATTTCCAGCACCGGCTGCGCCACACCGGGGGTGTAGGCCAACGACAGGTCGGCTTGAGTAGAACAGGGTTTGGACGATTCCACCGACAGCTTGCCCGGCTTGGGCAGGCGATGGTAATCGAGGGCTTTTTTCTTAAGATTGGCTTGGCTCATAACGACAGATGCAAGTGGGATAAACAAGCCCCATTATCGCGGATTTATCGATGCTGTGCCCTGCCCCGGCCCGGCAAGGCCGAACCTGGTGTCGCAACGCGTGTTGCGATATTTCTGATTCACGACAAGAGCTCAGTTTTTCCAGATTTTAAGCTGGGCGCGCAGCCGTGCAACGGCCTGTGAATGCAACTGGCAAACACGTGATTCGGACACGCCCAGCACCACGCCAATTTCCTTCAGGTTCATGTCCTGTTCGTAGTACATGCCCATCATGCTGCGCTCGCGTTCGGGCAGATGGTGGATGGCTGAGACCAGACTGTCGCGAAACCCACCGTCCTCCAGCACTGCAAGCGGATCGTCGTTTCCATCGACCAGATAGCGCTCCAGAAAACTGGCGCTGTCTTCGTCAGAAAAATCTTCGTAGTACAACAGTTGCGAGCACTTCACGTCGCCCAGCATGGATTGGAATTGATCGATGGCCAATCCCATTTCGGCAGAGATTTCCTGCTCGGATGGCGGCTTGCCATTGCGTTGCTCCAGCCGATTAATAGCCGCTTCGATCTGGCGTGACTTTTGACGTACGTGGCGCGGCAACCAGTCCGCTTCACGTAGATCGTCCAGCATGGAACCGCGGATACGCTGGGTCGCATAGGATTCGAATTGAGCGCCCTGGTTGCCGTCGAATCGGGATACTGCATCCATCAAGCCAATCAGTCCGACCTGAATGAGATCGTCCACTTCTACGCTGGCGGGTAGGCGCGCCATCATATGGTACGCAATGCGCTTGACCAGCGGCGCATATTTATTAACTTGCTCGTCAAGTGACGTGTGTTTGCCTGCCATGGTTCGGGTTTTTCCCTTATATATAACGCGACATCCGGTGCGTCTCCTCGGCCGTCATTCTAACGGCAAGCGCAGGAAATGCGGCATCTTCGTGCGCCACGCTATAAATTACCTGCGTCAATGACTGTTCAAGAAAGTGGCAGCATGCAGCCTGTACATGATTGCACGCGGAGGCATCGCCCAATAGACCGACACTCAAGGCGTTGCCTGCCTGAGACAGGGTTTTGAGCATGCAGTACGCACGCTGCATTGAGTCTCCTGTGGGATGCACCTCGATGAGTACATGGCTTGGCATGCCGGGGAGCAATGCCAGCTCGTTTGCAACCGGTCCGGCATCAAACACGACACTGTCATAGGCTTGCAGTAAACGGGGCAAGTTGGGGGCATCACCCGTCAGTCCGGGTGCATACCATCCGTCGCCGTAGGCCTGAGGCAGCGTATTCAAATGCTTGCGCTCGAGCTGCTGTTTCCAGTCAAACAGGCTCCGCGTAGATGAATCGGCAAACAAACGTCCGCGCATATCAACCAAAAGGGAAACCTGACCGAGCTGATGCAGGGCATCCATCAATTGCGTCGCAGAAAAGGCGGCTTCAAAAAAACAGTGGATGCAGCGCGCCGGCTGCCGAGCGCTGCGCCGGCGTAACCCCGCAGCCTGGTCAGCGGGCATTTATGCCCTTGTGAGTCTGACGCTCTTCGCGTTCGGCCTCTACACCTGCAAACAGTGGCCAATCCTCTGCATCCAGCGCATAGGGCGTAGCAAGCAAACCGCCTTTGAGCGCACGATCGATCAGGTAGGTGGCGTTGGGGGCGTGGATATCTTCCGGCACGCGCTGACCACCGCTGATATAGGCCAATGGCAGGCGATGACGAATCAGGCTGTCGAGCGCGCCGCCGGGCTGGGGGGCTTCGTCGAGCTTGGTGAGAATGCATGCGACTGCGCCCTGCCCGAAACGCGTCATCGCCTGTTCGATGGCTGCACCCTGTTGATTGGCCGCGATCACTGCGAAACGCCGCACACCCAGCGCATCGAGCGCCTGGCCTTCGCGAGTACGCGGGTCAGACGGGGCAAAGCCGGCGGTATCAATCAGCACCAACTTTTTGGCAGCGAGTTGCGGCAACAGCATGGCCAGCTTTTTCTGGTCATCCGCCACATGCAGCGATACGCCCAACAAATCTGCATAGACTGCCAGCTGCGCCGCAGCGCCAATCCGGTAAGCATCAGTTGACACCAGCGCCACCTGATCGGCGCCGTGTGCATCGACTCCGCGCGTGGCAAGCTTGGCCAGCGTCGTGGTTTTGCCCGAACCCGTCGAGCCCACCAAGGCATAACGCCCACCTTTGATCAACAAATCGGCGGTCCGGGACTGCACTGGCAAATTGCGAATCAGCACCTGGCGCAACCAGCGTTGAGCCGCATCGGTGGCAAGGCCACGCGGTAAACGTGCAGCCAGCGTACGGGCCAGCGAACTGCCAAATCCGGCTGCAAAAAGGGTTTGCATCATCGCCACCCGCGCCGGGTCGCGGCGCTTGGTGGCGCCCCAGGCAAAGCCCGCCAACTGGTTTTGCAACATGCCGCGCAGACGTCCCAGTTCAGACAGGATGCGCGAACTGGTGGCTGTGTCGGGCGCATCGTTCGGAACCGCTTCTGCCAGATCTCCATACGGACTGGCCAGCAGCTCAACGCCTTTGGGATGCGGACGCGTGGACAATACAACAGCGTCTTCACCCAATTCGCGGCGAACGCGCGCCAAGCCTTCGCGCGCATTTGCCGCCACAAAAACCTTCACGCTCATGCCCCCTCCTTAATAGTCAATTCTGTGCTCACCTGCACAATTTTATCGGCAGGCACCTCGGCATAAGCGATTACGGACAAACGCGGCAAATTGCGCCGCAGCAATCTTGATAGCACCGCCCGCAAACTGGGTGAGGTCAACAACACCGCGGGGTAGCCTTCACGTTCCTGCTCGGCCAGCGCCTGTTCAGCCGCATCATTCAAGGCATCCAGCGTAGACGGCGACAAAAGGGCCTCACCTTCATCGCCCATTTCATTCATCAGGCGCGTCTCGACAGCTGCCGACAGGCCAATCACATGCAGCAAGCTGCTGCCTTCAAACAGGCGGTCAACGATGTTGCGTCCCAAGGCTGCGCGCACCGACTCCACCAGATCATCGATGATCTGGTTTTTGGGCGCGCGTGCGGCCAGCGTTTCGAACACAGTACGGGTATCGCGGATCGAGACGTTTTCGGCAATGAGTTGCTGCAACACGGCTTGCACGCTAGTGAGCGGTAAATGACGTGGCGTCACATCCTCGAGTAGGCCCGGATGGTTGCGCATCAAGGTATCCAGGAGTTGCTGGACTTCGGTGCGACCCAGCAACTCAGGGGCATGTTGGCGGAACACCACCTCAACCTGGCGCGCGATCAACTCGGCCGCTGTCATCACCACAAAGCCTCGCAACTCGGCTTCTTCTTCGCGCCCTTCTTCAATCCAGACCCCCGCCATACCGGTCAGCGGCTCAACCCCCGGCGTCCCGTCCAAGCGACCCAACACATCACCCATATTGACTGCCAGAACGTGACCCGTGAGCAATTCACCCTGCGCAACTTCGACACCCTTGAGCGTGATGCAATAATTATTGGGTTTGAGTTCGAGATTGTCGCGTACCCGGATCAACGGCACCACCAGACCCATATCGGTCGCAAAACTGCGGCGCGCTTCGGTAATCCGGGTTAACGCTGCACCGCCCTGATTACGGTCTACCAGCGGGATCAACCGGTAGCCGACTTCAAGCGCCAGCACATCGACCGGGGGAATATCATCCCAGGTGACGTCGGCCGGAGCCGGCTCGTCTTCGATCGGTACCCGTGGCATTGCATCGGCAACGGTGCGCTGACGCTGCAGCAACCAAAACCCCAAACCGCCTATCACCACCGCAATGGACAGAAACGCCAGATGCGGCGTCCCCGGAATAATACCCAACGCGCCCAGAACAGCTGCAGCCACAAACAAAGTCTGTGGCCGGCCAAAAATCTGGGTAGAAAACTCCTGCGACAAATCCTGTTCGCTCGACGCCCGGCTCACCACGATGCCCGCAGCCGTCGAAATGATCAGTGCCGGAATCTGCGTTACCAGACCATCGCCCACCGTCAGCAGTGCATAGCGCCCCAGCGCCTCGGTGAGGCCCATATTGTGTTGGAACAATCCAACCAGAATTCCGCCAACCAGGTTCACGAACAGAATGATAATGGCGACGATGGCATCACCGCGCACGAACTTTGAAGCGCCGTCCATTGCACCGTAGAAGTCGGCTTCGCGGCCAATTTCGCTGCGGCGCGTGCGCGCTTCGCTTTCATTGATAAAGCCTGCATTCAGATCGGCATCTACGGCAAGTTGCTTACCCGGCATCGAGTCCAGGGTAAAGCGCGCCGCCACTTCAGCAATTCGACCTGCGCCCTTGGTGATCACGACAAAGTTGATGATGACCAGAATCAGGAACACCACAAAACCAACAACATAGTTGCCGCCAACCAGAAAATTACCGAAGGACTCGATTACCTTGCCCGCCGCATCCGGCCCGGTGTGCCCTTGCATCAGGATGATGCGGGTGGAAGCCACGTTAAGCGACAGACGCAGCAATGTTGTCAGCAGCAGCACCGTGGGGAACACCGAAAAATCCAGCGGCCGCCTTGCATTCAGGCTCACCAGCATCACGATCATCGCCAGTGCGATGTTGAGCGTGAGCAGCACATCGAGCATGAAGGTGGGCAAGGGCAATATCATCATCGCCAGAATCAGCAGCACCAGCAGCGGCACCGCCAGCCGGTTCAGCGGCATGCCCAGCACCATCACACCCTGCGCACTCACCCGATCACCTCGTCAACCCGTTGTCCAACGTGTTGCTGACGACCCTGCATCTGCGCGCGCAATTCCGGGCTGACTTCAGATTCACGCGCCTCCGCCAGCACCTCCTGCCAGGTCATCGCATGACGGCGCAAATAGCGCCACCAGCGCCAACCCGCATCCAGCAAAGCGGCCACGGCCAGTGCAGCCGCCAGTGCCAGCACCCCTTGCCCGATCCACGCAACGGTCGAATCCAATGCCAAGTCGTTCGTGCCGCCGGCCAGCCGCTGAAAATCCGGCCAGCCACTCGTCAACGCCCATCCCACTGCCACGCCCACCAGCGCCAGCTTCAGCAAGACCATCCCGCCGTCAAACCAGAAATCGGCAGAAAACACGCGGCCAAGCGATTTGAAAGGAGTCGCCCGCGTCAGATCAGCCTGGGCCGCCTGCGGTGCAAACACCCAGCCAAACAGCACCATTGGCGCCACCAATGCCGCGATAAAAATCGCCACCAGCACCGGCAACGTTGCCCATAAAACAGCGTGTACCGACTCAGTCAACACAGGGGATACAGGGTGTGCGGCGTGAATGAGCGCCGATTCAATCAGGGTCTGCATCGCCGTGAACAGACGTGTAGCCGACCAGGTCAAAAAGCCCAGTGCCACCAGCAAAACCAGCCACGCCGACAATTCGGCAGAACGTGGCACATCACCCGCATTTCGCGCCTCTTGCAGACGCTGCGGACTCGCTGGTTCAGTACGGGAAAGATCAGACTCCTCGGCCATGCTCGCCTCAAATATTGGGGCAGTCTAGCACGAAGCGGCGCGCCTGATTTGGCAGGTTTCAGCTGGCGCGCACAGGAGAATCAGCTGACTTCGTCGATCCAGGCCATCTGGATGGCTTCTAGGATTTTTTCACCGGAATGCTCGGGCACGTCGTCAAACTCGGGCAGTTCGGTCACCCAACGATGCAGGTCGGTGAAGCGGATGGTGCGCGGGTCGATTTCGGGATGCGCTTCGGCGAGTTCAATTGCAATGTCGAGGGAATCTGTCCACTTCATATCAATGCCCTTCCTTGACCATGTTGATGGTGTATTTTGGAATTTCGATCACCAGGTCGGCATCGGCGACGCGTGCCTGGCACGACAAACGCGATTGCGGCTCCAGACCCCAGGCTTTATCCAGCAGGTCATCTTCTTCTTCGGTCGATTCTTTGAGCGTATTAAACCCTTCACGCACAACGATGTGGCAGGTGGTACAGGCGCACGATTTTTCGCAGGCATGTTCGATGTCTACGCCGTTGGCGAGCAAGGTGTCGCAAATGGTTTCGCCGGATTTGGCTTCGATCACGGCGCCTTCAGGGCACAGTTCGACGTGGGGCAATACGATAATTTGGGGCATGGTGGTTTTAGCCTCGCTCAGGCCGCTTGGGATTGTTGACTTGGAAGAACGGCAAGAACACCGTCCCAGAATTGTAACCGCGCATTGACCGCCTGTTCAGCTGCAGCTTCGGCCTCGCGCCATTTGGTGGGATCGTCGCTGCACAGCGAGGCCAGCAAACGCAGCGATAGCGGCGCATGAAAATCTTCGTCCAGATGGACGTGGCGGTTGAGATAGTAGTGAAAGCTCGGCGCCTGCGCTTCGGTTACTCTCATGCGGGCCAAAAAGGCCCGGAACATCGACGGGATCACATGCTCTCGCCCCAGCGCCAGCGCCGCAGCGACGGTGTGCGGCTTGCCACTGGCGAGAAAATCAAAAGTGGTGCGGGTGAAACGGGCGGACGGAGCGGGAATCAGATCAGTGCTTAGCGCTGCATCGATCCCCTGCCCTGCCACGCTGTGTACAAAGCGCGAAGGCGTGTCGGCATTGGCACCAATCTCACGCATTGCATCGAGATACAGCAGGAAATGGCTGGTATGGCCTGCGCGACCCGGCAGCGCAATGTCGGTTTCTTCTTCCAGCACCAGTTCATTGATAAAACGCTGCACCGAGGCATCGCCGCTTGGCGTCCACGGCCAGCGTGCGGGGGCAATTTCGTGCTGTAGATACTTGATCAGCGACATGAAATCCCACACCGAATAAACATGGTGCTGCATAAACACACGCAAGTCATCCACGGTGGCCACCGCAGCATAGATTGGATGATATTCAAGCCGCACCCGCAGGGATTCGATGAACTCTTCGTTCAGCATGTCAGCACTCAACCGAACGATTCCAGTTTCTGCCCGGCCATGGCGCGGCGGACGTTCTGATCCATGCGCCGCTGGGCGAATTCGGTGCTCACGGCATTCAGCGCTTCGATGCCACGTTTGATTGCAAGATGATCGGTGCCGCTCAACAGTGCCTCAAGAGCTACGATGCCAGCTTGTATGGCAATGGTCTCGTCTTCATTCAGCAGGGCACTGTCAATGGCCATCGCCGCATGCGTTGCTGCGATCAGACCCTGCGCATCAACCACCTGTTCGTTAAGTGCACGCGCGTACATGTCATCCTTGGCATGGGTAAACGCGTCCTTCAGCATACGGGTGATTTCATCGTCGCCCAGTCCGTACGAGGGTTTGACCTGTACGCTGGCCTCAACACCGGAGCTTTGCTCACGTGCCGAGACAGACAGCAAGCCGTCGGCATCCACCTGGAAAGTAACCCGAATACGTGCTGCACCGGCCACCATCGGCGGAATACCGCGTAATTCAAATTTAGCGAGCGAACGACAGTCGGACGCCAGTTCGCGTTCGCCCTGCAGCACATGCACGCTCATCGCGGTCTGGCCGTCCTTGAAGGTGGTGAATTCCTGCGCGCGCGCGGTGGGAAGGGTGGTGTTGCGCGGGATGACTTTCTCAGTCAGTCCACCCATCGTTTCGAGCCCAAGCGACAGCGGAATCACGTCGAGCAGCAGCCAGTCCTCCCCGGCACGGTTGCCTGCCAGCACATCGGCCTGCGCTGCGGCGCCAATCGCCACCACTTTATCGGGGTTGAGGTTGGTGAGCGGTGTCTGCTTGAAGAATTCAGCCACGGCATGGCGCACGCTGGGCATTCGTGTTGAGCCGCCCACCATCACCACACCCTTGATGTCTTCCACGCTTAAACCGGCATCACGCAGCGCCTTTCGACTAGGCGACAGCGTTTTGTTGACCAAAGCGGCAGTCAAGGTGTTGAACGCAGTTTGAGTGAGTGTTACATCCATCATTTCACCGGTCGACAACACCGCAGTAACACGTACTTCGGTGTGTTCGGTGAGTGCTTCCTTGGCATCACGTGCCTTGGTCAAAAGTAGCCGGGTGTCGCATGCAGACAACGGTGCAAACCGGCCTTGCTCGATCATCCAGCAGAAAATACGTTGATCGAAGTCGTCGCCGCCAAGCGCAGAGTCACCATTGGTGGCCAGCACCTCGAACACACCTTTAGACAGCTTCAAAATCGAGATGTCAAAGGTGCCGCCGCCCAGGTCGTATACGGCGTACACGCCTTCAGACGCGTTATCGAGGCCATAGGCTATCGCGGCCGCAGTCGGCTCGTTCAGCAGGCGCAGCACATTAAGACCAGCCAGTTGCGCGGCGTCTTTGGTGGCCTGGCGCTGGGCATCGTCGAAATAGGCTGGCACGGTAATCACTGCACCGACGAGTTCTCCGCCGAGCGCAGCTTCGGCACGCTGGCGCAATAGCTTGAGGATTTCTGCCGAAATCTCGACCGGGCTTTTTACTCCGGCGACAGTTTTCAGCTGCACCATGCCAGGCGCATCAACAAAGCGATACGGCAGGCTGGCGCTGTCAACGATATCAGCTAGTCCACGCCCCATAAACCGCTTGACTGACATGATGGTGTTGTGGGGGTCGGAATTTTGGGCGGCTTGGGCGGCGTACCCCACCTCGACATCGCAGTTGGCCTGGTAGCGCACCACAGAAGGCAGCAGCGAACGCCCCACTTCGTCATCCAGCACCACCGCAATGCCCGAGCGCACGGTGGCTACCAGCGAATTCGTCGTGCCCAAATCAATACCCACCGCCAGCCGATGTTGGTGCGGCGCTGTAGACATTCCGGGTTCGGAAATTTGCAATAGGGCCATGGTCTCTAATTTTCCAGTTCTTCGTAGACGTCGCCGACTTCGGCGATGAGTTTGTCCATGAATCGCAGTTGGCGAACAGCTTCGGAAGCCGCCGCAAAATCATGCGCCGTGTCGATCAAGTCAGCGAGTTGCGCCTCGATGCTGCGGTGCGCGACACGCAAGTCGTCGAGCAGGGTATCGAGTGCGGTCACACTTCTAATCGCACGTGCTTCCTCGATAGCTTCACGCCATTCGATCTGCTGCATCAAGAACGCCGGCGCCATTTTGGTGTTAGTGGCATCGAGTGCATCGATGCCTTGCAAGCGCAACAGATAAACACCTCGATTGACCGGATGCTTGAGCGTCTGATACGCCTCGTTGGCCCGTGTAGCCCACTGCATGGCCACCCGCTGCTCAGCTTCGGGCTTGGCGGCGAAGCGGTCCGGGTGCACAGTGTGCTGCAATTCGCGATAAGCCGAATCAAGTCGATCCCGGTCCAGCGCATACGATTGCGGCAGACTGAATAGCTCGAAATGAGTTTGAGTGAAATCCATGATCAGGGCCCGGAAGCCAGAAACCAGGGCTGCGCTTCACAAAATAAAAACGCGGGGCAGAATCCTCTGCCCCCTAATTCTGGCTGCTGCTATCAGACGTTAAACGACTCGCCGCAACCACACTCGTTCTTGACGTTTGGGTTGTTGAACTTGAAGCCTTCGTTGAGGCCTTCACGGGCGTAATCCAGTTCGGTGCCATCGATGTAAGCCAGGCTTTTAGGGTCAACAAAGACCGCCACACCGTGGCTGGAAAACACTTCGTCACCCTCGGGCACCGCATCGGCAAATTCCAGCTTGTAGGCCATGCCGGAACAGCCGGTGGTACGCACGCCGAGACGAATGCCCACGCCACTACCGCGTTTGGCGAGGTAGTTGGTGACGTGTTGCGCAGCGCGCTCGGAGAGAGTCACCGCCATGGCTTACACCAAGCCTTTTTTCTGTTTGTAATCGGCAACCGCAGCCTTGATCGCGTCTTCTGCCAGAATCGAACAGTGAATTTTCACCGGCGGCAACGCGAGTTCTTCAGCAATGGCCGTGTTCTTGATTTCCATCGCCTGATCAAGCGTCTTGCCCTTGACCCATTCGGTCACCAGTGAGGACGAGGCAATTGCCGAGCCGCAGCCATACGTTTTAAACTTTGCATCTTCAATGAGGCCATCGGCGCCCACTTTGATTTGCAATTTCATCACGTCGCCGCAGGCAGGCGCGCCCACCATACCCGTGCCTACGCCGTCATCGTCCTTGGTGAACGAACCAACGTTGCGGGGGTTTTCGTAATGATCGAGTACTTTTTCGCTATAGGACATAATCGTTCTCCTTGACTTCTAAATTAATGCGCAGCCCACTGCACGGTGTTCAGATCGACGCCTTCCTTGAACATTTCCCACAATGGAGAAAGCTCGCGAAGTTTGCCAATTTTTTCGTGCAACAATTTAATGGCGTAATCGACTTCAGCTTCGGTCGTGAAACGACCGATCGAGAAGCGGATCGAGCTATGCGCCAGTTCGTCGCTGCGACCGAGTGAACGCAAGACGTAAGAGGGTTCCAGGCTGGCCGATGTGCAGGCGGAGCCTGACGATACTGCCAGATCCTTGATTGCCATTACCAGCGATTCGCCTTCGACAAAGTTGAAGCTGACGTTAAGGTTGTGCGGAACACGCTGTTCCATATCACCGTTCAGGTGCACTTCTTCAATGTCCCTGAATCCTTCATAGAGGCGGTCACGCAACATGCGAATGCGCTCATTCTCGGTTGCCATTTCTTCCCGTGCAATACGGAACGCTTCACCCATGCCCACAATCTGGTGCGTGGCCAGCGTTCCAGAACGCATACCGCGCTCGTGACCCCCACCATGCATTTGCGCTTCCAGCCGAATGCGCGGCTTGCGACGTACATAAAGCGCGCCAATACCTTTAGGGCCATAGGTCTTGTGTGCCGAAAACGACATCAGGTCAACCGGCAACCTGGAGAGGTCAATCGGCATTTTGCCGGTGGCCTGTGCTGCGTCAACATGGAAAACGATGCCTTTTTCACGACAGATAGTGCCAATTGCTTCGATATCCTGAATCACACCGATTTCGTTATTGACCAACATGACCGAAGCCAGGACGGTGTCGGGGCGGATCGCTGCGCGAAACACGTCCAGATCAATCAGGCCGTTTTCCTTAACGTTGATATAGGTCGCTTCAAAACCCTGACGCTCCATCTCGCGGACGGTATCGAGCACGGCCTTGTGTTCGGTGCGCACGGTGATGATGTGCTTGCCCTTGGTGCCCGAGTAGAAGTTGCTCGCGCCCTTGATGGCGAGGTTGTTCGATTCGGTAGCACCCGAGGTGAACACGATTTCCTTGGAATTGGCACCGACCAGCAAAGCAACTTGCTCACGCGCCTCTTCAACTGCCTTTTCGGCGGTCCAGCCATAGGGGTGCGAACGCGATGCCGGATTCCCGAAGTCTTCCGTCAAATAAGGAATCATCTTTGCAGCAACGCGGGGGTCAACCGGGGTGGTAGCGGAATAATCGAAATACAGTGTTTTCATCTTTGTACCTTAATTGAATCGTTCAAGCAGCCAGCGTCATCTTCGATGTGCGGCGGTCCTGCATTACTTTTTCCTTGCATTCGTCCTGCTTGGCCACCAACGAAGCGAGCGTCACATTTTCCAGATAATCGTATATATGGTTGTTTAACCCCATCCACAAGTCATGGGTCAGGCAACGGTGCTCGTCACGGCAGTTTTCTTTGCCGGCGCACTGGGTGGCGTCGATCGGCTCGTCCACAGCGCGGATGATGTCAGCCACGCTGACCTCGGCAAGCGCCCGTGCCAGGTAATAGCCGCCACCGGGACCGCGCACGCTTTCAACCAGCTCATGACGACGCAAGCGGCTGAACAGTTGCTCTAGATACGACAGGGAGATGTCCTGACGCTCGCTGATGCCCGCCAATGTCACCGGACTTTTGCCGCCGCGCAGCGCCAGATCCAGCATGGCTGTGACTGCGAAACGTCCTTTTGTGGTCAATCTCATGACATGTTCTCCTGAAATTTCGCCCGATCTGTAAAATTCCCGAGCAATTTGGTCAACTATTACTTACCCGAGCAATTTAGTCAACTATTTTGTTCAAATAGTTCGGGTCAAAATCATCCGGTTTATCCTGACCAACAGGCAGTTCAACACCCAGTTTCTGCAACTGAACCATGATCATTTCCAGCCGGTGATCGATGTGGACGGAATGGTCAACCAGGCCATGAATCGCCTTGACCACCGGGTCGTTCATGTCGGCCGATATGGCATAGGCCGAGAACCCAAGCTTTTCCGCCTGCTGGTTGCGCAGCTTCTCTGCTGCGCTGTCGATAATGCGTGCAGGGATACCGACTGCCGTTGCATCATCGGGTACATCTTTCACCACCACCGCGTTGGAGCCGATCCGGGCGTTGGCGCCTATGGTGATCGGGCCAAGAATTTTGGCACCCGCTCCGACCACCACACCACGCATCAAGGTGGGATGGCGTTTGCCCTTGTTCCACGAGGTGCCCCCCAAGGTTACGCCGTGATAAAGCGTGCAGTCGTCGCCTATTTCGGCCGTTTCGCCCACCACAACGCCCATGCCGTGGTCGATGAACACGCGGCGTCCGATGGTGGCACCGGGGTGGATTTCGATCCCGGTCAGCCAGCGGCCAATGTGGGAGATGAAACGCGCCAGCCATTTCAACTCCAACCGCCACAGCTTGTGGGCCAGACGATGGATCAACATTGCATGAAAGCCGGGATAGGTGGTGATAACCTCGAATGTCGAGCGCGCCGCGGGATCACGGTCGAACACGACGGCAATGTCCTCCTTGAGTTGGCTGAGCAGGTTCATGCGTTGAGGATGCTATTTCCGAGTAAATTAGTCAACTATTCCGGAGTTCAGTTCCGCGTCTTGGCGGCGAGCCGTTTGGCTGTTTGTGCGGCGGTCAATATCCCGCGCAAGATATTCACTTCCTCCTGCGCCAAGCGCGTACGGGCAAACAGCCAGCGCAGCTTCAACATCAGCTTGCCGGGTGAGCCCTGATTGAGGAATTCCAGTTCGACGAGGGTGGTTTCCAGATGGGCGTAAAAGCGCTCGACGTCATCCAGCTTGGCCGCATCAATTTCGGGAGGGGGCCAGGACGGATGCTGTAGCCAATTCTGGCGAATTTCATAGCTCAACACCTGAACTGCCGCTGCCAGATTAAGTGAACTGTATTCCGGGTTGGCCGCAATCGTCACCAATCCCTGACATAAACTCAGCTCCTCGTTCGACAAGCCGCTGGTTTCGTTGCCAAACACCAAAGCAACCGGGCCTACTTGCGCCTCGGTCAGCAACCGGACCGCCGACTCGGGCGGTGTCAGCGCCTCGGTCACAATATCGCGTCGGCGTGCCGACACGCCGAGCGCCAACGTGGTGCCGGCAAGCGCTTCGTCCAGCGTAGTGCACACATGTGCCTGCGCCAGCAGGTCGCCGGCACTTGCCGCCATGGCCTCGGCCTGACTATTCGGAAAAAGAAGAGGCTGGACGAGATAAAGCTGCGACAGCCCCATCGTCTTCATCGCCCTTGCCGCAGCGCCGATATTGCCGGGGTGGCTGGTGCGCGCCAGTACAATTCGAATATTGGAGAGAAGTTTCGGGTCGGGTTGTGTCATACATCAAGTAAAATGGTTAATCGTTCTTTGAATCTATAGCCAGACATCATGCATCCCATGCTCAATACGGCGGTGAAAGCCGCTCGCAAAGCCGGGGCGATCATCAATCGCGCCTCACTCGATCTCGACCAACTCACCGTACGGAGCAAGCAGGATCGTGATTATGTAACCGAGGTCGATCAAATGGCCGAGCGCGCCATCATCGAAACCCTGCTCGACGCCTATCCGAACCACGGGATTTTAGCAGAGGAGTCTGGCCAGACCATCGCCAAAAACAACGAAGACTACCAGTGGATCATCGACCCGCTCGACGGCACCACCAACTTTCTGCACGGCCTGCAGCAATATTCGGTTTCCATCGCACTCAAACAAAAGGGCCAGATCACCCAGGCCGTGGTGTTTGACCCCGCACGCAACGAACTTTTTACTGCCAGCCGCGGACGCGGCGCCATGCTCAACGACCGCCGCATTCGCGCCAGCAAGCGCAGCAAACTGGCCGACTGCCTGATCGGCACCGGATTCCCCTACACCGACTTCAGCTTCTCTGAAGCCTATATCAACATGTTTCGCGACATGATGCGCGCCACCTCGGGGCTGCGCCGCCCCGGCTCTGCCGCGCTCGACTTGTGCTACGTGGCGTGCGGCCGCTATGACGGCTTCTGGGAAATGCACCTGAAGCCCTGGGACCTCGCCGCCGGCAGTCTGATCGCGCAGGAATCCGGCGCATTGGTCGGCAACTTCATGGGCGATGAAGGCTTTCTGGAATCCGGCAACATCGTCGCTGCCACCCCCAAAGTCTTTGCGCAGATGCTGCAAATCCTCGCGCCGCATTTGCCGCCGGAACTGAAGGTCTGAACAACCCGCCAGACCGTCCATGTCCATGTCCATCGCCAAGGAATCCCACTGCCCACACGCCGATGATGCAGCAGTACCTGGGCATCAAGGCGCAGCCGGATGGGGCGGGTCATGGTGGGGGAATAGAACACAGGGGTGTGCTACGTTACTAGACCTGACCCTGTGTTTTCGTGACGCGCAGTACGTCGCGCTGGCACAAAGCCTGAATGCTCCGTTGATCACGGAAAACCGCAAGCTCTGCAAAGCAGTGCCGAGAATTGCGTTTTCCATGCTGGAATATTTGGCGCAGTAACGTCGTGCGCGGCGGCGACAATTTTGGAAGTGGTGCGATCATTCGGGTTGGGGCCACACGAGAAAACAGTTTGAGAGTCGAAATGGTGATCTGTCCCCAATTAGTTACATATAAAGTAAAGGTCTGACCCCTCACCGTGCACATACAATCCGACGATACTTGTTCTGGCGATATGAGAATGGCGAAATCTCTTGGATGGTTACACCTCTCGGACCTACACTTTCTTAGCGACAACAACTGGCGGGATAGCCCCGTACTGCGAAAACTGCAAGTTGACATATTTGATCAGAAGAAGGACGGCCGACGTATTGATCTCGTCCTTTGTACGGGCGATATTGGATTTGGTAAAACCCCTTCGGAGTCCCTTCCGAGCCAGTACGCTATAGCCAAGGAATTCTTGGATAAGATTCTGGAGATATGCCAGCTTCCGTCAGAGCGCTTGTTCCTTGTCCCCGGCAATCACGACATTGACCGAAGCGAGGTAAGCCGCGCGACAACCGAGTTCTTCCGCAATAGCAATCGCAAATGCGAAGATGTCAATCAAATGTTCTACCTGCGAGAGCGCGAAGTATTGGAGGCGATGAAACGCTTGGAGCATTATCGAAAATTCGTCAATGACAACTACAAACACATTCCTTTGGACGAGAACGCGACCTTTTGTTTTTCATTGGAAATAAATGGTCTTAAGGTTTCAATTGCCGGACTAAATTCTGCATGGACCTGTTTTGAGAACGACAAGCAGCAGATATGGCTTGCGGGACGCACCCAGCTTAACGCCTCAGCAGACAAAGACGTCAGACAATTACCAGGTGTTTTTAACGGCAGTGTTCGAATTGGCCTAATACATCATCCGATCACTTGGCTCCAGCCTCAGGAAGCGAGCAACCTCCGCGATGCACTAGAGAACGATTTCGATTTTCTGCTCCACGGTCACGAGCATGATCAATGGGTGAAAGAAATACCAAAACCGCCGCATGTAGTGATTGCAGCCGGCGCCAGTACAGCGGGTGCTAATCAGGAACTCGGATACAACATCGTTCAACTCGGGCCGACCAAGTCTGGTGTTCATCTGCGCTGTTACGCCAAGGGAGACGGATGGGGTAACCAAATCGTCGCTGGCGGACGGGCAAAAGATGGCTATTGGGGGCTTGCATCGCCCGCGTTTCTTACAGCATCACCAGAACCAATTTCAGCGCCCACCGCCAACACATTGCCTTCGTCCAGCGGCCCCGCCACCAGAGGCCATTTTGGCCTTGATGACATGCTGTCTCGCTGTTCAGCACAGCTACGATCCAATCCGACACTCGCGATATATGGTCTCGCAGGAGTCGGCAAGACAATCGTCGTGGAGGAATTGCAGCGCCTTCAAGAGTGGCAGGGGCTGAAATCAATCTCCCTCGTTGCGAGCGTGGAAAGTGGCATCGGCGACTTCTTCAGTCAGTTTGCTAATTACTTGGATATTCGAGACGAACGTCCGTCACCACCAAGCGGAGAACATGTTGCCGAGGTCGCCGACAGCCTGCGGCGCATGACAACGCACGTCACACCTTTTTTCCTTCATGTGTCGCGCGCACATCACTGGTTCTTGGGCGGGCGTTGGCGTCATCCTAAAATGGCACTTCTGATCGAAGGCATAGTGCTCGCCTTCCCCGGAAGCATCATAGTGCTGGAAACCAGAGAGACCCCAACCGATCCCAACCTGGCTACGATTGAAGCCTGTGGCCTGCCGGAAAATGCCCTAAAGGAGTACATGGCAGATCCGGGCGTTGAGGGCACAAGCTGGGAATTGGGACGAGATCAACGCCGCTACGTATTTCAACGCTTAGGCGGTGGTCATGGGCGTGGCGCACATGCATATGGATTGTTTCTGCTGGTACAGCTTGCGGCAGGAAAGGAAATGTCGCCCTATGAAGTTCTGAAGCAATTCCCCGATGCCTACGCGGAAGAACTTTATGAAAAGCTGTTCCGAGAATTCTACGACAAAGTTTTGCAACCAGAAGAGCGACGCCTACTTTTCGTATGCTCTTTGTACCGCAATGGTCTGCATTACACGCACCTGTCGCGCCTCGAAGCTGCTTTGCCGGCAGTTGACGCAGGGCAGTCGCTCATTCGACGTAGGTTGCTTACTGAGGACGCCGAATGGCTTTACCTGCATGATCTCGCCGCTGATCAGGCAAGCAAGTTGGCTGGGGAGGCGACAAGTCGATATCAGGCGCACAAACTGATCGCCGGCCTTTGGTTGGATGATCTCAAAGGTCAGCGACACCTTATCGAAGCCAATATTCGCCGTGCCTTGGAATCCTTCTACCATCTCGAACAAGCGGGGGAAGGTGAGCGTGTATTTGAAATTGCGCCAGAGCTTTTCGGGCGCAGAGCGGAAGAGACAGTGGCCGCCCTTTGGCGGCTGGAGAAAATGTTTATCAGCACCGGGCATCGAGAGAAGGCTCGCACTACCCTGGAGTACTTGCTTAAAGTTGATCCCAGTGATCATAGGGCCATGCGATATCTCGGTGAACTGTGGGAGAGAAAGGAAGGACGGACCAGCGATAGGGCGCTGCAATATTTCAGAAAAGCATGCGAACTAAGGGCTGATTTCCCAGCGTACTGGGCAAATCTTGGAACAATCTCTGCGGAGCTTGGTGGGCAACATGCCGAAGCATTTCTTGTACAACTGGACGAGGCCATAAGAAAGTATCGAGGAGCCGAAAACCATGTTGTTACTTTTGCCCGGAGTCAGTGTTTGGAAGCACTTGGGCGCAGCGACGAGGCGTCGGGAGTCCGCATGAACGAAATTCGCGGCGGAAGCAAGCACCCTCAGACCTTTGTGGTGGAGATCGGGTATAGGAAGCGACTCAAAGACTGGCCGGGCGCTATTGGCCTCATCGACCTGGCAAAGGCGCGGGAAATTTACGATTTCCAGATGCAGGAGAACCACGCCAATATTTTGCACGAAATGGGAGACGACAAGTCAGCTTCCATGGTTAGAAACAAGAGTATTGCTGACGGCGCGATGATCCCGCGTATTTATGTTTTAGAGGCAACATTTCTTTTAGATAGCGATAGGGTGCCCGAAGCCATTACCGTTCTTAAACTCGCACTATCTCGTGGTTTGCGGGACGATTACATAACAGCGGTGCTTGCCAAAGCCTACGGCCATCAGCCGGGTGACGCCGGACGTGGATCGGCGCTTAGGGCAAAGGAAATAAATGGTGGTAGTTGCAACGCTGTTTTCTTTGCCGATGAAATCAAGTGGCTTCGCGACAACAAACGCACAAAAGAAGCGATTAAGTTGTACTCGCTGGCTGAGGATCGGGATGCCGTGAATTCTCACGTTATAGCCAACTACACCAAGGCGCTTCAGATTGATGGGCAAGTCGAAAAAGCATCGCGTATCCGGATGGAACAAATTGAAAATGGTTCGTGTGAAGCAGCCTTCTTTAACGACGAGGCATTTTGGCGAATTGAAATGAAACAGTTCTCAGTGGCTCGCGACCTAATGAAGCTGGCGAAGGAGCGTGTTGCATTTGATGGGTACTCGGATTCCGTGATGAAAGCGCTGGGGCAGCAACACGGCGAATAGCTTAGTGGGGCATAGTTACGGAGAGCCAAAGGGGCCAGGCTCAAGTTCTTTTCAGATGAGTGCGGGGGCGACACTGGGCATGGCTCATGTCATCAACCCGAACCTCTTTAACGTTGGCGCACCGCTCCTTAAAGAGCTATTCGGCGCATAGTGAATAACCACCAAAACTTCGCGCTTTCGCGTGCGTTAGCAGGAGGAAAGAAAATGACAGAATCCAACCGCATTGAATACAAGCGCCAACTCACCGACAGCCTTGAGAAGGAAGTCGTGGCGTTTTTGAATTATAAGGATGGCGGTGTTATCTATATCGGCATCGACAATGAAGGCAAGATTTTGGGCATTGAGGATTGCGACGCAACCCAACTGACAGTTAAAGATCGCCTGCGCAACAATATTCAGCCTTCCATCATGGGTTTGTTCGACATCATTCATGAAATACGCGACGAAAAAAACATCATCCGTATCACCGTGGCAGGCGGTTTGGAAAAGCCCTATTACTTGAAAAAATACGGCATGACTGAAAAGGGTTGCTTCATCCGGGTAGGCAGCGCTGCGGAACCCATGACCCAAGCAATGATCGAGACCTTGTTCGGAAAAAGGGTGCGCAACATGATCGGTCGCATGGAATCCACCCGCCTGAACTTGACCTTCGAGCAACTTCACATCTACTACAACACTCGCGGCCTGAGTCTCAATTCCGCCTTCATGCAGAATCTGGAGCTGTTGACACCCGAAGGCAAGCCCAATTACGCCGCCTACTTACTGGCCGACGAAAATGGAGTCTCGATACAAGTCGCAAAATATGCCGATACCACTCGGGTAAATCTGATTGAGAACCGTGACTTTGGACGATGTTCACTGGTCAAAGCGCTCAAGGCCGTGCTCGAACGGATGGGGGTTGAAAACACCATTTTCACCCGCATCGGCTACCCCCTGCGGCAGGAACGGGAAATGATCAATGTTGTCGCTATGCGTGAGGCAGTCATCAATGCCATCGTTCACAACGACTACTCCAATGGCGCCGCACCCAAGTTTGAGTTTTTTTCGGATCGGTTAGAAATCACTTCGGCGGGTGGCCTGCCGTATGGCGTAACCGAAGAAGATTTTTTCAACGGTTATTCATCCCCTCGCAACAAGGAAATCATGCGCGTCTTCCGTGACTTGGAAATCGTGGAACACCTCGGCTCAGGCATTCCCCGTATTCTGGAGAAATATGGGCGGGATGCCTTCGAGATTCGACCCAACTTCTTGCGGGTGATTTTTTACTACGAACAGGCTTTTGATCAAACGCCGGAGAAAAGTTCGGAGAAAAGTTCGGAGAAAAGTTCGGAGAAAATCTTGCGGCTACTGAAGAGCAGCCCACAGATGACCATTGCCGAGCTTGCCGATCAGCTTGGCCTCTCAACCCGTGCGATCGAAAAGAATATCAAAAAGCTGCAAGACAGCGGCCAGATTCAAAGAGTCGGCCCAAACAAAGGCGGCTATTGGCAAGTGCAGGTGGAGAGCCATGAATAAGCCTTCCTCATGAATAGAAAAGGCTCAAGGCTCTAGTTGTTTTCATATGAATGTACATGTCTGACTTGACCTCATTAGAAAAGCGCAAGCTCGAACGCCTGTTCGGCATGGGCAGCGGCTATGTGCTCGTCTTCTCGAATCGAACCTTTGCCGAGTTTGTCGAAGAACACACCGGGCGTGACATCTATGACGCCCGCTATGACCACGGTAGCAGTGATTCGAAGGCAAATCGCTTGCGAGGCTTCTGGACGGTCGAGTCAAATCACCTTACAGGCAAATTGATTGACGCTCTGATCGGCTATGGTGAGGAAATCAATGCCTTCAAGAATGATGGTTTTAGTTCGCTTCCCGCAGAGTGTCGGCCCATAGTGGTTCGGCTCGCACAAGGCAATTCCGTCCCGGAACTTGACGCACTGACGGCAACCGTCAACGAGCGTGACTTCGAAACCGTGGCCAAGCAGGTACGGGAAGCTATCGAGAAAAATCAACCCGGGGTCGGCCTTGATCGCCTGCACACTTTCGTCATCAAGTACGTGCGCGTCGTCTGCGAGCAGAACGGAATTGCGGTCTCCCGCGACAAGCCGTTACACAGTCTGTTCGGCGAGTACGTAAAGAAACTCCGAGATGATGGTGTGCTTGAGTCAGAAATGACGGCGCGAATCCTCAAGTCCAGCATCTCTGTACTGGAGGCGTTCAACGATGTCCGAAACAATCGCAGCCTGGCGCACGACAACCCAATCTTGAACTACGAAGAGAGCCTGTTGATTTTCAATCACGTCGCCAGTTCGATTCGCTTCCTGCGGTCGCTTGACCGTCAAGGCGCAAAGGCGGGGATGAGCACACCAGCAGGGGAGTCTAAACCATGAGCAAAAAAATCCAGACTTCTGAACCGGCGAACCACATCGCTCTCTTTCAGGAAAAGACCCTCCGCCGAACCTGGCATGGCAGCGAATGGTGGTTTGCCATTGTGGACGTGGTAGCGGTGCTTACCGACTCCGTTCAACCGGAAGGCTACGTCAAGGATTTACGTCGCCGCGACAAAGAGTTAGCCAAAGGGTGGGGGAAAATTGCCACCCCGCTTCGGGTGGAAACAGAGGGTGGGGTGCAACGTGTCAATTGCGCCAATACTGAAGTTTTATTCCGCATCATCCAATCCATCCCCTCCCCCAAGGCCGAACCGTTCAAGCGCTGGCTAGCCCAGGTGGGTTACGAACGCGTCAAGGAACCGGAGGCCAAGACCGGCGCCCCCGTCCTGAGCAATGCGAATTATCTGGCCCCGCCTGCCAAAGCGGGCGCACTCAATCCAGCCAACGCCGCCACGCGCCCAAGCGTTCCCAAATTTCAACGCGCAAGAACAACCCCAAGGACCAACGTGATAAGCGTTGATGGCGCCTTGTCCATGTACGGAGAGGCGCTTTGCGCGCTTCCAACCTGTCGATCAATATGAAAGAAGATAAAAAACCAGCGAGCCTGGAAAAGCACACGCCGATGATGCAGCAGTACCTGGGCATCAAGGCGC
>JBKJIS010000300.1:0-7685 GCA_046598305.1 Thiobacillus sp. | reverse complement strand
CCGGATCACAAGTTTTGCGAGTCATAACGACGGATCCAGGTTCGGTAAAGGACTTCGATACTTTTGCAAGGCAGACGGGCAACAAGCTTCTCTCTAGTGCGCAACTGAACAACGAATTCGAGTTCTTTCTCGAACGATGCTAGCAGGAGGCAGCAAATAAAAATGGCCGCAGATGCGGCCATTTTTATGCAGTGTCAAGCGATTTACTTCTTCGTCGTCCGCCGCAACCGGTTCAGCAACCGCCGTGCCAGTTCACCGAACAACTCGGTTTGCGTGGGGTGCGGAAAGATTGCCTTGGCTACCTGTGTCAGCGTCATCTCGCCGGCCACCATCATCACGCCGATGCCGATCAGGGTATCGGTGTGGTCGGCCAGATAATGCACGCCGATGATGCGGCCGCTGGCCTTGTCGGCCACCAGCTTGATCATGCCTTCGGTTTCGCCAGTGATCATCGCCTTGGCGTCGATGCTCATCGGCATTTTGGCTTCCACCGCGTCGATGCCTTTGGCCTTGGCTTGCGCCACGCTCAATCCGACGAAGCCTGCCTGCGGGCGCGAGAAGGTGACGCCGCAGTCCTTGTCCTGATGGTATTCGCTGGCGTGACCCAGCAGGTTGTCGGCGGCGACACGGCCTTGCGTGGCGGCGGTGTGGGCGAGCATGTAGCCACCGATCACATCGCCCACCGCGTAGATATGCGGCACGCTGGTCTGGCCGCGGGTGTTGACCTTGATCGCGGCGCCATCGAGTTCAATGCCCACTATGTCGAGATTCAACTTGCTGGTGTCGGGACGCTTGCCGGTGGCCATCAGCACGATGTCGCAATCGAAGGTGGATTCGACGCCCTCTTTGTTCGAGCCGCCTTGATTGGAGTAGCGCAGCTTCATCGCGCCCGGCGTGCCGCTCACTTCGTGAATCGCAGCACCGGTGACGACGGTGATTTCCTTCTCCAGCGAAGTAATCAGGCTCTTGGCAATCTCGTCCTCGATTTCGGCGAGGATACGGTCGTGGCGTTCCAGCATCAGCACTTCGGTGCCAAAATCGCGGAATATTTGCGCCATTTCCACGCCGATGACGCCGCCGCCGATGATGCCGAGTTTCTTCGGCGGATTGGCGAGGTTCCAGATGGTATCGGAGGTGACGACGCCGCCGGTCGCCAGGTTTTCGCGCGCGCCGGGTATCGGCGGTACGAAGGCAGGGGCACCGGTTGCAATGACGGCTGCTCCGAACGTGACGGAGTAGGGCTCGCCCTCGACTGGAGTGATTTTCAGCGTATGGGCATCAACAAATTCGCCGAAGCCTTCGCGCACGTCGATCTTCATGCCCTTGTCGGCTTTCAGCGCCATTTCACCGCGGCTGCTCTGCACCCAGCGACGATGTTTCTCTGCCTGTGCCCAGTTGAGTTTGGGGGTGTTGGTGCCGTCGACGCCCATCTCGGCGTCGTGCGGACGATTGCGGATGACGTCGGCAGCAGCACGCCAGGCCTTGGACGGGATGCAGCCGCGCCACAGGCATTCGCCGCCTGGGAAAGGTTCGTTGTTGACCATCATGACACGGATGCCATGATCGGCCAGGTCGCGCGCGCAGTCTTCACCACCGGGGCCGCCGCCGACGACGACGACGGGAAAGTCCCAGTTACCCTCGGGGATGGGTGCGGCTCCCTCGGGGATGGGCGAAACCGGCGCGCTGATGGCAGCAGGCGTGCTGACGGATTCAGCCACCGAAGCACTCGCACCCAGCCAGGCGTCAGGTGCTTCGATGGTCTGCTTCAGGGCGACCAGATAGAGCGCGACATCGGCGCCATTCAGTACACGGTGATCACCGGTGATGGTGAAGGGCGTACCCTGCGGGCCATTGGCTGAAATGGCCAGGATCGCGGAGATGCCGGGGGTGGGGATCGCAGTGAAGTGCGACACGCCCAACATGCCCATGTTGGAAATGGTGAAGGTGGGGTTGGCGTATTCCGGCGGGGCCAGCTTGCGCACGCGGGCGCGTTCAACCAGCCCGGTCCAGTCGCTCTGCAGTGCGTCCAGCGGTTTTTTCTCGATGCCATGCAGGATTGGCACCACCAGTCCGCCGTCGTTCGACATCACCGCCACGCCGAAGTCGTGGTTGGCACGTTCGACCAGTTTGTCGACCGGCTGGTAGGCCCAGTTCATGCGCGGAAATTTCCCCATCGCCACCGAACAGGCCTTGGCGATGGCCACCGTGACCGACACCTTTTTTGCTTTGGCCGCAGCCGTCAGCGCAGCGGTGTTGATGTTCACCGTGACAGTAAAGGTCGGCAGCGTGAGCGAAGCGGTCATCGCGTGGCTCACGGCCTTTTCCATCGAAGACATCGCGCGGCCTTGGCCCGGTACATCAACCTGCGGCAGCGAATGGGCTACCTGCTGCATCGATGGCCGTGCGCGTGCAACGTCAGCCGCGACGATTACGCCAGAGGGGCCGGTGCCGGCCAGGCCGGCAAGGTTCACGCCCAGCTGGGCGGCAACCTTGCGCGCATAGGGACTGGCCTGGCGGCCTTCCGGGCGCGGCACGGGCGGCATGTTGCCGGTGGCGGAGATGTGCGAGGGAGGGGCCTTGGGCGTGGGGATGTGTGCGGGCCGGTCGGCTGCGTGCGGCGCAACCTTGTGGGTTTCGCTGACCTTGTGGTCTGCCCCCAGCGTCACGCCGGTGTCGTTGACCTTGGATGCATCGCTGACGATGAAGCCCATGGGGTGGCCAACCTCAACCACGCTGCCAACGTCGGCGATCGGGCCGGAGAGGAAGCCTTCCTGGAACACTTCGACGTCCATGATGGCCTTGTCGGTTTCCACCGTGGCGACGATGTCGCCACGCTTGATGACGTCGCCGGGCTGCTTTTCCCAGGTTACGACCACGCCTTCGTGCATGGTGTCGGAAAGTTGCGGCATCACGATTGGCGTGCCGGCATGGTGCGGAATCATTTCAGTTTGCGCTTGCTCGGAGACCACCTCACCGGCTGCAATCGCGATATCGCCTGCGGTGTCGGTGATGTAGCCCAGCGCGCCGCTGACGGGAACGGTGGCGCCGATTTCCGCGAGCGGACCGGCCAGATAGCCGGCCTTGAACACTTCGACGTCCATGATGGCCTTGTCGGTTTCGACGGTGGCGACGATATCGCCGCGCTCAACTTTGTCGCCGGGTTGTTTTTCCCAGGTAACAAGTACGCCCTCGGTCATGGTGTCCGAGAGTTGCGGCATGGTGATGGCGTAATGTTGGGACATATTTATTTCCGTAAGGGGTTAGGGTTGAGGCAGATAATGACGCCAGCGAATCCTCCTGACGCCTTACCCCTCACGCCTTACCAAAGAGCTTCAGAACCGCTTTGACCACATCTTCGTGGTCGGGAATCGCCGCTTTTTCCAGCGTATGGTTGTAGGGCTGCGGCACTAGCGCCGAGTGCACGCGCACCGGGGCGGAATCCAGTTCAAAGAAGCATTCTTCGATGATGATTGAGATGACCTCGGAGCCGACACCCACCGGTGCTTCGTCTTCTTCGGCAACCACCGCGCGATGCGTTTTGCTGACCGACGCCTTGATGCCGGCGCGATCAAGCGGGGCCAGCGAATAGAGGTCGACGACTTCAGCTGAAATGTTGTATTGCTTGTCGAGGATCTCGGCAGCCTTCATACACCAGTGCACCGAGATGTTGTAACCAAAAAGGGTGACGTCAGTGCCGGAACGCGCGATGTCGGAACCTTCCAGCGGATGGAAGTATTCCGCATCGGGCACTTCGCCCTTCATGTTGTACATGAGTTCGTGTTCGTTGATGAACACCGGGTCGTTACAGCGAATCGCCGACTTCAACAGACCGTAAGCCTGCTTGGGATTGGACGGCGTGACGACGCGCAAACCGGCCACCCCCATGAATACTTTTTCCATTCGTGCCGAGTGTTGCGCGCCCAGCTGGTGCGCAGCGCCGCCGGCCGAGCGGAATACGCAGGGCGCTTCCAGCTGGCCGCCGGACATGTAGCGAATCTTGGCCGCAGAGTTGAACATCTGGTCCATCGCCAGCCAGGCAAAGTTCACCGACATGATTTCGATGATGGGTCGAATGCCAAGGAAGGAGGCGCCAATGCCGAGGCCGGTAAAGCCGCCTTCGGAAATCGGCGTATCCATTACGCGCAGCGGGCCATATTTTTCGTACAGGCCTTTGGTGGCCTTGTAGGTGCCACCGGCCACGCCGATATCTTCGCCCATACAGATGACCAGCGGGTCACGTGCCATTTCTTCGTCGTGGGCGCGCTGAATTGCTTCCCATAGCATGATTTGAGCCATGATTTTTCCTTAAGCAGCGTTGCCGGTGAGCCAGGGTTTCTGGCTTTCACGGTCGGCTAAAACATATTTTTCGAGATCTTCGACACGCGGTTCGGGCGAGTCTTCAGCGAACTTGATGACTTCGTTTTCGATGTAAGCATCGGTTTCTTTTTCCATTGCCTCGTAGTCCGCCATCGTCATTTCACGGGCTTCGATCAGGCGATCACGCAGGATGAAGAGGGGGTCGCGCTGCTTCCACAGTTCTTCTTCTTCGCGCGTGCGGTAGCCTCGAGAATCCGACATGGAGTGGCCGCGATAACGATAGGTCATCAGTTCCAGGAAGTAGGGCCCTTTGCCCGAGCGCACATGGTCAACCGCCTTGCGAGCGTGTTCGTAGACGACGTCGATATCCTGGCCGTCACACTCGGCAGCCTGGATGTTGTAGGCCGCGACGCGCTTGTGCTGGTGCACCACGGCGGTGGAACGCTCGATCGAGGTGCCAATACCGTAACGGTTGTTTTCGCAGACGAATAGCACCGGCAGGTTCCACAACGCGGCCATGTTCAGAGTTTCGTGGAACACGCCCTGGTTGTTGGCAGCGTCACCGAGGAAACAGATCGCGATTTCATCGCCGCCCTTCAGTTGGATCGCCTTGGCGATGCCGGCAGCCAGCGGGAACGGACCGCCCACCAGCGCATAGCCGCCCATGAAGCGGTGCGCCGCATCGAAGATGTGCATCGAGCCGCCGCGCCCCTTGGAGGAACCGGTCTCCTTGCCATACAACTCGGCCATCACTTCTTTGGGGTCGGCACCGCACTTGATCGCGTGGACGTGGTCGCGATAACCGGTGATCACGTAATCGTGACCCGGGCGCGCCGCTTCCATGACACCATTGCAGCAGGCTTCCTGGCCGGGGTAGAGGTGGAGGAAGCCGCCGATCTTGCGTTCGATGTAGGCTTGGTAGCAGCGCTCTTCAAAACGGCGATGCAACACCATTTCGCGTAGAACGCGTTTCTTGTCTTCAATCTTCATTCGGTTACCCTTGTGGGATGGGGTCGGAAAAATGCGGTGGAAATTTCAAAACCTCGCAATTATCCGGGAAACCCCGCCAACCATCAAGAAAAACGCCACCCCCAAGGAACCACCATGCTGCCTAAACTGACTGAAAACAAACAGGAAATCACCGCAAAATCGCTGGAAATGGCGGGCCACGCGTTGTTATTGCTGCCCGTTTCAAACATTTTGCCCGAATTGCCAGGCAGTGCTGAACTCAAGGCAGTCATGAAACGCCGCGATATCAAGATTGATTCGTTGGCGAAGTCGCCCGTGGCCGTGCAGCTTCCCGGCGGCACGCTCGCCGTGGTGGCCATGCTCAAAGCGGACGCCAGCACGTTCGAGACAAACGAACTGGTGCGCAAGGGCCTGGCGCTGCTGATGGCCGAACATCCGAAATCGCTGACCCTGGCGGTGTTCGGCGACGCGGCATTCAAAAAGCACGCGTCTGAGGCCGCGGTATATGCCGCGCTGGTCAACGCTGTGCCGTTGCCGTCCAGAAAGTCCAAGACCGATGCGGCACTTAAAAGCGTACAGCTGTTCGGCCACAAATCGACCGATGGCTTTGCACGTGCGAAAGCGCTGGCCGAAGGCAACCTGCTCACCCGCAGCCTCACCGTGCAAGGGCCGGACGAACTCACGCCCGGCGTGTACCGCAAGCGCATCAAGGCGCTGGCCAAACAATATGGTTGGACGGTTGAGGAATACAGTTTTGCCAAGCTGAAGAAAATGGGCGCCGGCGCATTCTGCGCGGTGGCACAGGGTTCGCCCGCCAAGGATGCCGCCATCGTGCGCATCAGGTATAAAGGCAAAGTCAGCAAGGCCAAAGCGCAACCAGTTGCTTTTGTCGGCAAAGGCATCTGCTTCGATACCGGCGGCCACAACCTCAAGCCGGCCAAATTCATGCAGGGCATGCACGAGGATATGAACGGTTCTGCGGTCGTGCTCGGCATTCTTGCTGCGGCCTCGAAGCTGAAGCTGCCGGTTGCATTGGACGGCTGGGTCGCGCTCGCCGAAAACCATATCAGTCCCGAAGCCTACAAGCAGAACGAAGTGGTGAAAGCGCTCAACGGCACCACCATTGAAATAGTCCACACCGACGCCGAAGGCCGCATGGTGCTGGCTGACACGCTGACGCTGGCCGCGCGCACCAAGCCCGCACTCATCGCTGACTTTGCTACCCTGACCGGCGCGATGCACTATGCACTCGGCAGCCGCATGTCTGGCGTGTTCGCCAGTTCCAGCGCGCTGGCGCACCAGGCCTCGCGTGCCGGCACCACCAGCGGCGAGCGCATCGTCGTCTTCCCTTATCCAGAGGACTACGACAGCCACCTCGATTCAACGGTGGCCGACGTCAAGCAATGCAGCATGGAAGGCGAAGCCGACCACATTCTGGCCACGCTTTTCCTGGCGCGTTTTGTCGGCGACACGCCGTGGCTGCACATGGATTTGTCGGGCCATAGTTGCAAAGGCGGGCTGGGCGCAGTGATGAGCGACACCAATGGCTTTGGTGTGGCGTGGGGGATTGCGCTGCTGGAAGCCCAGAAAGCAGCGTGATGGTTTTCTGAATCCAAAATCAGGAAAGGGGCGCCTCGCAGCGCCCCTTTCCAATCCCGTCTGGTCAGACAGATGGCCTTATCGCACTGCTTTGGCGTCAAACAGCGGGTTTTCGATGATGCCGAAGCGATTGCCGAACGGATCCCGCACCGCCGCCACCTTGATGCCTTCGCCGACTTCGGTCACCGGCTCCAGCACCGCCGCGCCGAGTTCGATCAGTCGCGCAAATTCCGTTTCGATGTTCGACACGCCCCAAAGCGGCTGGGGTCCGGTTGTGCCCGGTTGTGCGCTCGGCAACAAACCCAATTCAAATCCGCTCACCGCGAAGCCGACGTAAAACGGCTCATCGAAATAGGGCGGCTGGCCGAGCACGGCTGTATACCAACGTTTGGCGGCAGCCAGATCGGGCGCCGGATAAATGGCAGTGCGTAGGCCGAGAATCATGGGTGTGCTCCTGGAAGTTCGTGGAACGGAGATTAATATGACCAATCAATAAACGATAGAATTGTTTGCTCCAATTTTATAGAGTTGGGCCGTCATCGTGACTATCATGGCCATCCTCTCAACGGCATAACGATGACATCCCATTCCAGCCTCTCTCTCATCGAGCCGCTATACGCTGACGACTCCCTGCTGGTGTTCGATAAGCCCAGTGGCCTTCTGGCGGTGCCGGGGCGCGGCGCCGACAAGCAGGATTGCCTGAGTGTGCGGGTGCAAGCCCATTATCCCGATGCACTCAGGCAATCCTGCTTGTCGGCGCCGCGCCCCGGCACCGCCAGAAGGCCACTGGGCTTATCGAG
>JBKJIS010000285.1:0-5692 GCA_046598305.1 Thiobacillus sp. | reverse complement strand
CATGGCGCCATGCTTGGGGGTGTAGACCACCACGAACAGGCGCCGTTCGATCTTGCCCATCAGTTGATAACGCTTTTCGCCGTAGCTGCGCCGGGTATCGGCTTGAATCATACGATCCGGGTCGAAAAGGCTCTGGCGGCGTAAGCGAAATCGACCCCACGTTACTGAAAGCACGTTTCACTTTTCGCTTCATCCCATTCGAAACTCATGGGCCGAGTGTAGTCCATTGGCCTACCTCCTGCAAGTCACGGTCGATCCCGCGTCTGAGAGGTTTTTCCGCTTGACAACGGATTGCATGCCCGTCGTTCATGCGCTAGAGTTGTCCAATTAGTTGAACATGTATAAGGAAAATCATCATGCGCATCGTGACCTACACGCACGCCAGAAATGCTTTGAAAAGCGTCCTTGACGAAGTGATTCAGGACGCCGACGTGACCGTCATCAGCCGCCGTGACGCCGAGGGCGATGCCGTCGTCATGTCGCTCGATCACTACAACAGCCTTATGGAAACCCTGCACCTGTTGCAATCGCCCGCCAATGCCGCGCACCTGGCGAAGTCAATCAGGCAGCTCCGCGGAGGCAAGGCGAAGCCGCGTGAGCTGGCGCAAGCCTGATGCGCAATGTCCTGTTCACCCCGGCCGCGTGGTCGGATTACGTCTGGTGGCAGGGGCAGGACAGGAAGACCTTGCGTCGCATCAACGCCTTATTGGAAGCGGCTGCGCGCGATCCGTTCGTGGGCATCGGCAAACCCGAGCCCCTGCGGGGTGATCTGTCCGGCTTTTGGTCGCGGCGCATCGACGACGCGAACAGGCTGGTTTATGAGGCAACGGACGATGAAATCCGCGTCATCGCGTGCCGTTATCACTATGGGGCGAATTGAAGGAATACCCCCCGCCTGACGCAGGCTGGAGAAGTGACCAAAAACGGCACATTGATGTCGCGCAGGGGCAGGGTGGGGGTGCGGCGTTCTGTGGCGGCGATACCCGGCCTTCAGGTGAAACACCAGCGGAATCAAGGTTCACCGGTCTGCGGTGCAATTTTTTCCGGCGAAATCTAAAGTTGGCACAGCCCCTGCACGTTAATGAACCAGACACGGGAGGACCGTGTTCCAATTTGCTCAACCCAAGGAGATTTAAAATGCGTAAAGTACAACAAGGTTTTACTTTGATCGAACTGATGATCGTGGTGGCGATTATTGGTATTCTGGCTGCGATTGCGATTCCTCAGTATGCTAATTACACACAGCGGACAATGGCAGCTGGCGCTCTTGCCGGGCTAGCTAGTTACAAAACAGCCATTGCGTTGTGTGCGCAAGAAACCGGAACACTGACTGGATGTAGTAGCAACACTAATGGAATACCTGATATCACGACTGCTACTAATATCCCAAAATATGTCACAGTTTTTACTTCGCTTACAAATGGCGTAATTACTGTTACGCTGCAAGCAACAAATGCGGGTACGGCAGGCGATGCTGTGTTGGTAATGACCCCTAGTGCTGCAGCAGCTGGTGCGGCAACTTTAAATTGGACTAATTCGGGGACAGCAGTTACTGGCGCCCGTAGCTTGATTAAGGCTTAAAAGCATAGGCGTGGTACGCTTGTTGTGTCTAGGCTGTTTAAAGCCCCTCTTCGGAGGGGCTTTTTCTCGCCCCCCCAACAAAAGATGAAGCACTAAAAAAATGGCAAAAAAATGGGGTCACAAAAAAATGTATGTAAAAAAATAAAAAAATGGGGTCAGACACGATATTCGCGCTTTCCTTGATACCCGCCGCCTGGCCGCTCCATCAAGCACTGAGACAAAATGGTGGACAAAATGGGGTCAGACACGATATTTATCCTATGATTAGATTGTCCAGTCTGATCGAGTACTGAATACCCATGGCGCGCCTTCCCCGTTACGTCATTCCCGGCCAGCCGCAGCACATCATTCAGCGCGGCAATAACCGGCAGATCATTTTTGCTGCGGAGGCGGATTACCCATTCTTTCGCGATGCGCTGGTCAAGGCGGCGGACAAGTACGGGCTGGCGATTCATGCCTATGTGTGGATGACAAATCATGTCCACTTGCTGGCGACGCCCGGGTTCGATGACAGCATCAGCAAAGTTTTTCAGTCGGTGGGTCGGTGCTATGTGCAGTATTTCAATTACACATACAAACGCAGCGGGACGTTGTGGGAGGGACGCTACCGCGCGACGGTGGTGGACAGCGAGCGCTATATGCTGACGTTGATGCGCTACATCGAGTTGAATCCGATGAGGGCGGGCATGGTGGCTGTACCGGAGGATTATCCATGGTCGAGCTACCGGCGCAATGCGCTGGGCGAAGGTGGGACGAATGCGGACTGGCTGTCATCGCACGAGGAATATTCCCGGCTGGGCTTGGATGATGCCGTCAGACAAAAGGCTTACCGGGGGCTATTCGATACGGCGATCGACCAGGGTGATCTGGCGGAAATCCGCGACTGTACGCACAAGGGCTGGGCATTGGGCGGGGAACGATTCAGGGCTGAAATCGAGGCGTTGGGGCAGAGGCAGGCAGCTTCGAAGGGGGTAGGCCGGCCACGGCAGCGCGATTAAATCGTGTCTGACCTTTCGCAGTAACAGCAGTAAATCTAGCGGGTTAAAGTCCCGTCTGGGGCGTTGTCGGTACGCCCCGGTAGCATGAGGAAGCGGCGTCGTGGTAACACGGGGTCGTGAGTTTCCAAACAGCAAGCGTGCAGGCCGTAACGCACGTGAACCCACGTAACCTTGTAAACGGAGCGGAGAAGCCGACCCTGTGGTCAGATGGGGAAGGTCGTTGGGCGGATGCCTGAATAACGGAAGTGGCCTCATCTACTTTCCTTGGAACCCCTGAGCAGTGGTGCAAGCAATTGCGGCGAGAAGTTTGTCTTCACGTTTCGCGCGATGGAACGGTCGTGACTGGCGTAGGGCGAATGACGCCACTTGAGCATCCATGGATTGTGCAGCCCTTTGCTGCTGATGCAGCGTAGCTTGGCGGAGGAGGTCAGTAATGCATCAAACCACTGCCGACGCTTTCTTGGTCGTGCTGGGGGAAAAGGCCCCGGATTGGGGTTGCGCTGATTCGCGGCTATTGATCAATAGCCAGGATTTACCCCTGGATTCATCAATCAACCCTGTTGCCTTGCTCGCCTGTGCGTTGGCACTGAAGATTGCAGGGATCATGGTGCTGAATAGGCCCATGCCTTTAGCAGCGTTCGATGCCGCCTATGTACGCTAGCAAACAGACGGAGCAGACCGTCCACCCTAATCTTCATTCCGAACCAAACCGAGCTTAACCAAATACCGGCTTCGGCAACCCATACAGAGGAGCGATCCAAATGAAACCTGGAAAAACTGCCACCACAGCCTTGGTCGTGAGTGCGGTACTTATCCTTATCGTGCTGACCGGCTGCCAAAAGAAGGAAGAGCCGGCGGAGCAAACTGCTTACGAAAACAAGGTTGAAATCCGACTTGAGGAAGGCTCGGCTGAGCACGCTGGCAGAAATATCGACGAAGCCGCAGCAAAAGCTGGCGAGAAGATTGAACAGGTCGGTGAAAAAATTCAGGATGCAGTTAAGGACGACAAGCGCTAAGTTGAAATCAGAGACGACAAGCGCTAAGTTGAAATCAGAATTGAATTGAGAAGTTAAATATTGAACTTCTCCATCAATGCAAGCTCGCAGTCAAGCAGGAAAGCTTACAAACAGCAGGATTACTCACAAACAACTGGAGATTTAAACATGAAAAAAAACATGCTATTACTTTCCGCACTGATGCTCAGTGCACCGGTTTTCGCCGTAGACGGCATTTCCCTGGGTGAGCCCGGATACGGTGGAACGGGCTGTCCGGCCGGCACGGTATCCGCCACCTTGAGTCCGGATGCGAAGTCCTTGAGTTTGCTGTTCGACCAGTATCAGGTGGCCGTCGGCGGTGAAACCGGCAAAAGCTTTGACCGCAAGAGCTGCAACATCGCCATCCCCGTGCGCGTGCCGCAGGGATTGAGCGTATCAGTCCTGAAAATCGACTATCGTGGCTTTAATCAGTTGCCGCAATCGGCAACCTCACAGTTCAATGTCGAATACTTCTTCGCCGGTACCAGAGGCCCGTCATTCCAAAGAAAGTTTCGCGGCCCCATCGCTGAAGATTATTTGATCAACAATAACCTCACCGTTCAGGCGATCGTTTGGTCGGATTGTGGCGCGGACGTTAACCTGCGAACCAACTCAAGCATGAGAGTGCAAACGGTTTCGAACAGGGAAGCCATGGCTTCGATCGACTCCCAGGACGTCAGTGCGGGAATCGTTTATCAATTGCAATGGCGCCAGTGTAGCTAAGCAAGTATCGGGCGGCGACTGGTTTCCAGCGCCGCCCAATTTAAGAGATTAGTGCTATGAAATTGATAACAAAAAGCTTATTTGCGTGCGCATTGCTTGCAAGCCTGCCCGCATTGGCACAAGAAGCCAACGGCTGTCCCGCAGGAAGCTACTCGGTCGTCATGTCCCCTGATGGCTCAACACTAAGCATTTTGTTTGACCAGTTCACCGTTGAACGCAGCCGCACCTCGGCCAGCGGACAATCTAGAAAAGTCTGCCGCATTTCAGCCCCACTTAATTTGCCGGCGAATTATTCCATCGGCGTTTACAAGGTCGACTACCGCGGCTTTGCAAAACTCGCAGCAAAACAAGGCGCCCAACTCGACGTCCAATATTTTTTGGGGCCACGTGACAACGAAAACGGCCGCGTTTTTAAACGCAAAGTAAAAGGTCCGCATCAAGATGATTATGCGTTTACCGAAACCATCGGTGCGGGGCAAATGAAACGGGTTGGGTGTGGAACCGCCGCTGTGCTTAATGTCGGCATCACACTCAGCCTCGAAGGCGACCTGCGAACCGGCGATGCAATGGCGTCTCTGGATACCACCGATGCCGTTCCCGGTGGCGCTCTGGTCTACCACCTCAATTTAAAGAAATGTACTTGAAAAGTTAACCGGACACGCATCGTGTCCGCCCTATTTGTTTAAGCTAAAACATGGACGAACAGGCAACGCGGTAAGCTCGCGCGAACTGGCGTATCGAATCTTCTGTTTTCTCCCTTGCCGCTCCCAACGCCAATCCGCATTGCGGTGCTCGCAGGTGTTGTCTTTCTGATGCTCGCAGGGCTCATCTGTCTGCGGAGTTTTTTAAAATGCGGCATCCAGCTCACGCCTGCCAAACCCCGTACCCGGCTTCACGAAAGTCAATCGCCAGCTCCACTTCCAGGTCGCGCGCGTGGTCATACGAAATCGGGTTATACAGCGCGTATAGCTCAGGCAACAAGCGCAGCCCAAATTCCTTGACGAAGCGGTTGGACTGGATGCCGGCCTTGTGTTTGTCGAAGCGCACATCGGGATCCAGTCCGGTCATTCCAATGTAAAGGCAGGGCTTTCCCGTGATGTAACCGGGATTGGATTTCTTGAAGCGGCCTTCGTATAAAACGTCTTTCGATAGTTCGATCACATAGACGTGGTAGTGGTCTCGGCGTCCCATCGTTATATTTAATCAGACGTGTCTTGAGGGCACAGTATAATGTGCGGATAGTCGGTTGGATGCCGTGCGTTCAAAACAAAATGTGACTGACACAATGTGTCGCTTCCATTTCTCAGGGCTTGCTGCTGTCACCTTGATTAAGATGCAATCCGAAGCTGACCGTTC
>JBKJIS010000016.1:0-3586 GCA_046598305.1 Thiobacillus sp. | reverse complement strand
TCACGCTGGAAACCGATGGGGAAGACGAGCAGGAAGCGATCGACGCATTGGCCGATCTGATTAGCAGCGGATTCGGGGAAGAATTGTGAGTTTTTCCCTGCATGGAATTGGCGTTTCGGGCGGCATTGCCATCGGCTATGCGCATCTGGCGTCCAGCGCACGTGTCGAAGTACCGCAATACATGCTCGAGCGTAAATACATCAAGGCGGAACTCGCGCGTTTTGAAGATGCCATCCACACCACGCGTGCCGAACTCGAGACCTTGCGCAGCCATATTCCGCCTAATGCACCGGCAGAGCTTTCGGTGTTTCTGGATATGCACCTGATGTTCCTCGGCGATTCGATGATCGCCGAAGAACCCAAGCGCCTGATCCGCGAAACACAATGCAACGCTGAGTGGGCGCTGGCGCAGCAGATGGAAGCGCTGGTGGCGCGCTTCGAGGAAATCGATGATGCCTATCTGCGTAGCCGCCAGGAAGATGTCGTACAAGTTGTGCAGCGTGTACTCAAAGTATTGACTGGCCATCCCAGCCACTTACCGTTGGATATCAACTTCGATGTCGAGCGCATTCTGGTCGCACACGAACTGTCGCCGGCCGACATGGTGTTGTTCAAAAACGTGCACTTCGCTGCGTTCATCACCGACCTTGGTGGCGCTACCTCACACACAGCGATTCTGGCGCGCGGCATGGCTATGCCGTCAGTCATGGCCCTGCACAATGCGCGGGGTTTGATTCGTGATCACGACCTGTTGATTGTCGATGGCCGCGATGGCGTCGTGGTCGTCAATCCGGACGAATCTGTTTTAACCGAATACCGGTTGAGGCAAAACCAGTGGCGCATCGACACCGACAAGCTCAAGCGCCTGAAAACCAGCAAATCCGCTACGCTCGATGGCACCCCCATCGAACTGATGGCGAACATTGAATTGCCGCAGGACGTGGATGCCGTGAAAACAGCCGGGGCACACGGCGTGGGTTTGTTCCGCAGCGAGTTTCTGTTTCTGAACCGCGACGATTTACCCAGCGAAGACGAACAATACGAGTCCTACAAAGCAGTGGCCGAAGCCTTGAATGGCAAACCGGTCACCATCCGGACTCTGGATCTGGGAGCAGACAAGCAGGCGCCCTGGGGCCACACCGTAGCCGACAATCCAGCCCTGGGCCTGCGTGCAATCCGCTTGTGCCTGGCCGAACCCGGGTTATTTCACACCCAGCTCCGCGCGATTTTACGGGCATCGCAACATGGTCAGATCCGTATGCTGATCCCCATGCTGGTCAGTTTTAACGAGCTTCGGCAAACCCTGCTGCGCATCGAGGAAGCCCGCGCTTCATTGAGAAAAGACGGGCTGAAGTTTGACGAGAAGATTCCTGTCGGCGGCATGATTGAAGTACCCGCAGCCGCGCTCTCGGCTGGCTATTTTGCCGAACAACTGGATTTTCTATCGATCGGAACCAATGACCTGATCCAGTACACGCTTGCGATCGACCGTGCGGACGACAGCGTCGCACACCTTTACGATCCACTGCATCCAGCAGTGCTCCACCTGATTCAACACACCCTTCGTGCGGGTGCAAAACTCGGCAAGCCGGTGTCTGTTTGCGGCGAGATGGCAGGAGACCCATCGCTGACGCGACTCTTGCTGGCACTGGGTTTAAGGTCGTTTTCAATGCAGCCTGCCAGTTTGCTGCAGGTCAAGCAGCAAATTTTGAAGTCGCATCTGGAAGAATTGTCGCCAACCCTCCAGCGTCTTCTAAAAAATACCGATCCGGATAAAACAGCGGGGCTGTTGAATCGTCTCAACACCTGAGCCGTAACCTGACAGCCTATCGGACTTGACGGAAATCGGCTGGATATCGTTGCCAGCCGAATGCGACTTAATGATGGAGTCGCGTTCGGAGTTCAGCGTCACAGCGCCGATGGGCGACCCGTTGCGGGTGTCGCCGGACCAGCGCGCCGGGCTGACGTAGCGAATGCCGCTTTGACGATGATCGACGTGGTACCAATGCACGAAGCCGGCCGCCCAGGACCGCACCTCATCGAGATCGCCAATTTCTCGCCGACCGTGTATTCAATGGTGTTGGGGCCGCGGGCCTTCTGCTTGAAGCCGTGCAGATAGGGGAACAGCTTGCGCTCAACAAACTCGCGCAGGTCGTCGCCAGTCTGGGCTTTGTTGTGACCGAGCTTGCCGTCTGCATCCTTGGGCGCGGCCCACGATGACCCGCGGTAGGCTGGGTCGAGGATGACTGTGACCTTCTTGCCCTCCAGTTCCGCCCTTCATCGCCTTGTCCTGCTCCAGCCCGTCGAGATACTTTGCGAAACAGATTCAGCCGCCGCCGCTCAGGTCATCTTGCAGGCCCGCCGGCCAGCGATACTCCCTCATCAGCAGCATGATTACTCCACCGCTCCGCCGAATCGTGCCTGCGCCAACTCGGCTGCATGGATGACGGCACGTGCCTTGTTCAGGGTTTCAATCCATTCGTTGTCGGGTATCGAATCGGCGACGATGCCGGCGCCGGCCTGTGCGTACAGCATGCCGTTCTTGACCACGGCGGTGCGGATGGCAATCGCCAGGTCCATGTCGCCGTTGAAGCCCAGGTAGCCCACCGCGCCGGCGTAGATGCCACGTTTGCTGGGCTCGAGTTCGTCGATTATTTCCATCGCCCGCACCTTGGGCGCGCCGGATACGGTGCCGGCGGGGAAGCTGGCGCGCAGGACATCGAGCGCGGACAGCCCCGGTTTCAGGCGGCCTTCGACGTTGGAGACGATATGCATGACGTGCGAATAGCGCTCGATCAGCATGTGCTCGGTGACCTTGACGCTGCCGGTGACGGCGACCCGCCCGGTGTCGTTGCGCCCCAGATCGAGCAGTTGCAGATGCTCGGCGCATTCCTTGGGGTCAGCCATCAATTCTTCGCCCAGACGCTGGTCGTCTTCACGCGTGAGTCCGCGCGGACGGGTTCCGGCGATGGGGCGCAGGGTGACGGTATCGCCTTCGAGGCGCACCAGGATTTCGGGCGACGAGCCGACGATGTGGAATCCGCCCATGTCGTAATAAAACATGTAAGGCGAAGGATTGAGACTGCGCAACGCGCGATACAGCGACAAGGGTGAAGCGGTAAACGGACGCGCCATGCGCTGCGAAATCACCACTTGCATTACATCGCCCGCGGCAATGTAATCCTTGGCTTTTTGCACGGCGGCCTTGAATTCGGCCTCGCCAAACTCGGAGGTCGGATCGGCCGCGTCGGCAACCGGCTCTATGGGGAGCATTACCGGCGCGCGCAATTGCTCGGCCAGCGCCTGCAAGCGCAAATGTCCCTGCACGTAGGCGTCCTGCTGCATCGGGTCGGCGTGGGTAATGAGGTAGAGCTTTCCGGCCAGATTGTCGAACACCGCCAGCTCTTCGGTCAGCATCAATAGGATATCCGGCGTGTGCAGCACGTCATCCTTACGCGCCAGATTTTTATTAAAGTCCGGCGCCAGCCGCTTCTCGATGTAGCGAATGGTGTCGTAGCCGAAGTAGCCGGCCAGCCCGCCGGTAAATCGCGGCAACCCGGCGACCGGCGCGGCCTTGAAGCGGGCC
>JBKJIS010000004.1:0-6580 GCA_046598305.1 Thiobacillus sp. | reverse complement strand
TCTGTCTTCGCAGTTTGGCCTGTTGGGAGCCGCCTTGGCTTGGCTGGCAAGGGTGACATTGGACCTGATTTTGCTGCGGCTGGCGGTGCGACGTCTGTATGCTGTTTGAATTGACGCCATGAACACTTTCACGGCTAATCCGCTGGAGCAAACGTGGCCTGTCGATGCGCTGGAGACGATTTCTGCCTGCCCGTATTGCGGCAGCCCGGACCGCACGCTGGCCTACAAAGGTGTGCAGGACTGGTCCTTCGGATGCGCGCCTGGCAAGTGGGATTATTGGGACTGCGGCCGGTGCCGCGCGCTCTACCTGAATCCCAGACCGACATCCCGCTCTATTGGCAAGGCTTATGGTCGCTACTACACGCATGGCGCTGCAGTAGAAAAGGGCCTTCTGAGCGCCATCAAGCAGCGTGTGCGAAATGAGTACTGGTCGCATACACTTGAAACGGATATCGGCCCCAGGCTGGGCACACCTTCATGGGCGGCGGTATTCTTTAAACCGCTCAAGCCGTGGATTGCTGAGCCGTTTGGATTGCGGCAGCTGGCCAAGACGCCGAAAGGGTACGTGATTGATGTGGGCTGCGGGAATGGCAACACACTGAAAACAGCGCAGCAGCTGGGTTGGCGCACACTGGGCATTGAACTGGATACCCAGGCCGTTAAAACTGCCCGCGCGCAGGGCTTGGATGTCATTCAGGGTGGATACGACGAGCTCAGGGCCCTGGCAGGGCGAGCCGATTGCCTGATTTGCTCTCATGTGCTTGAGCATGTTCAGGACCCGTTGGATCTGTTGCGCTTGTTGCTGGCAGCGCTCAAGCCGCATGGTGTGTTATTGCTGTCCACGCCGAATGCCGCCAGTTATTTGCGGGACTGTTATGGCGAAAACTGGCGCGGTCTGGAGGCGCCAAGGCATCTGGCCATTGCCGATGCAGCCTGGCTGATGAACTGGCTGTACGCGCAAGGTTTTCAGTGCACGCAGGTGCCTTGCTGGGATGGGGTAACGGCGATTGAGTCCGAACGGATCAAGCGCCGGGATCTCAATACGAGGCCGGCAGATATAAAGGCTGGCAAAAGAGCGGTTCATCTGAACGGAAATCCTTCGTTGGACAAACAGGATACTGTTCAAATCGTTTGCACGCGGGCATAACAGTGAAGGCTTTGTTCAACATGCTTTATCAGCTGCTGTGGCAAATGCCGCGAGAGTTGGCATCCAGCTGTCAGTCCGGGGCGAAGGGACGACGATGAAACGCGTTGCTGTGGTGGTGTTGAACTGGAATGGCTGGCAGGACACCCTTGCATGTCTTTCGTCCCTGCTGCATCTGGCGTATCCCAATTTTCAACTGCTTGTCGTTGACAATGCTTCGTCGGACGCCTCGGTTGATGAAATTAAAAAGGCCATGCCCTTGATTGAGCTGTTGCAGACAGGCGCCAATTTGGGTTACGGGGGGGGGTGCAACGTGGGTATTCGGCTCGCGCTCGCACGGCGAGCGGATTACGTGTGGTTGCTCAACAGTGATGCCATCGTCGCCCCAAATACGCTTTCCGAACTGGTGCGTGCGCTGGACCAGGACCCGGCGCTGGGTTCAGCGGGGTCGGTTTTGTATGAGCCCGGCATGACGGGATGTATTCAGGCGTGGGGCGGCGGCCGCATCAACCTCTGGCTGGGGCAGTCACGACACCAATTGTCCCCAGGCCCGCTGGACTTCATATCCGGCGCGTCCTTGTTGCTGCGCTGTGCTGCCCTTGAAGAGGTCGGTTTGTTCGATGAGGCCACCTTCTTCATGTACTGGGAGGACGCGGACCTGGCATTTCGGCTGCGCAGGGCTGGTTGGACATCAGGGGTGGCTGGCAAGTCTTCCGTGTGGCACAAGCAATCAGCGAGTTTGGGCAAGGGTAGCCCTGAGCTTGATAAGTATTTCACCCAATCAGGGGTCCGCTTTCTGCGGCGTTATGCCCCGATTCCGTGGATTTCTGTTTTATTGATGCTGTGCCGAATGCTGGCAAAGCGTGTGCTCATTGGCGACATGAGCCGCGTCCGGGCTGTGCTCAAGGGGTTTCTGGCTGCATGACTGAAGTCGTACCGGTCTCTGTGGTGATACCTTGCTACCGCTGCGCGCAGACGGTGGAGCGGGCTGTGGCGTCTGTTGCAGCGCAAACCGTGCAACCCATGGAACTGATTCTTGTGGACGACGGCAGCGCGGATGGAACCCGTGCTGTGCTCAACGAATTGCGCGACCGCTATGCGCCAGGCTGGATTCGACTCGTTTTGCTGGATCAGAACCTGGGTGCGGCAAGTGCGCGCAATGCGGGCTGGGAGCAGGCCTTGGGACACTATATTGCGCTGCTCGATGCAGATGATTCATGGCATCCACGCAAGATTGAATTGCAATACAGGTTCATGGCGTCGCGGCCGGATATTGCTGTGTCAGGCCATGGCTATGAACAAGTCGATGCTGTGCCTGCGCCCGCGGTGCTGGTCGACGCAGAGTTCCAGCAATTGCAGGTATTGCCCGTGCTTTTGAAGAACCCTTTCGTCACACCGTCCTTCATGTTTCTCCGAGACATATCGCTTCGCTTTCTTTCGGGCAGACGCCATATGGAGGACCATTTATTCCTGATGCAAGTGGCTACCTCAGGTTTAGGCATAGCCAAGACCTCGCTGCCATTGGCTTATATTTACAAGAATATGTTCGGGGATTCCGGCTTGAGTGCCGATCTCTGGGCCATGCAGCGCAGCGAGTTGCTCAACTACGCGATTTTGTATCGTGAGAGGCGTATCCCTTATGTTGGCGCGGTTCTTTTAACTGACTATTCCTGGGTCAAGTTCAGCCGTCGATTATTCCTTGTCGGGCTGCGCAAGTTGTTCCGCCTTGGTCGGGCGGAAAAAACTCGCGTTGTCTGCGCTTCTGCCACCAATCAGGGCGCCTATCCGCTCATGCCTGCGATGTCAGGCGCCGCACGAACTGGCAGGGAGCCTGTCGCCTGGGGACTCATTGTTTGCTTTCATCCCGATGCGGGTCTGTTGACAGCCCTGGTTCGCACGCTTGCCGAGCAGGTGCCGACTGTTTTATTGCTCAACAATGGAGGCATGGACGACAGCCTGCGCGGTGAGTTATTGAATATAAAAAACGCCGTCATTTTTGATTTTCCGGAAAACAGTGGAGTTGCTGCAGCGCTGAATGAAGGTGTCCGACAGGCAGTGGCCGACAAGGCTGATTTTGTAGTGACTTTCGATCAGGACAGCTGTCCGGAGGCGGGCCATGTGGCTGCTTTGATGCACACATGGTTCGAGCTATCTTCGGCCGCTGGCCTGGGCCAGAAGATAGGCGCTATTGGGCCTTCCTTTTATGATGCCCGTAACGGGCATTTTGACTTTCCTTTTTATCGTGAAGCGGGGTGGAAGGTGGTTAAGGAATACGCCGCTAACAAGACATCCCTGGTCAAAGCTGATGTGTTGATTACGTCTGGCATGCTGGCACCCACGTCCATGTGGGCTGACGATCTGAAATTCAATGAGTTGCTGTTTATTGATTTTGTGGACACCGAGTGGTGTTTTCGATCACGGCAGAGGGGCTATTCGCATTACGGCTGCTTTGACGTGAAGATGAAACACGAGCTTTCAGAAGCCGGCCCTGTCATGTGGTTTGGCTTGACTATCCTAAAATACAGCCCGCTTCGCCGCTATTATTACTTTCGAAATTGCTTGTATTGTGTTTCCCGGTCTTACGTCCCCAATGCTTTCAAGGTGAGATTGCTGATTGGATTGGTGTTACGGATTCTGACATTGCCGATGATTGACGAAAAACCTTATTTATCCATTAAAAGCGTGGCGGCAGGAATAGGCGACGCTATCCGGGGGCGATACGGAAGCCGAAAGCTATAGCGCCCAGCGCACGGTAAAAATGAAACCCAAAGCAAGTTTTTTGGCATCGTGCCATCAATCAGTCAGAAGAGCCATCGGCATGATGGTCGCACTTCGATGAATCAGACTTTCACTGTCGATAACGCGCCGGTATGATTCAGCATAGATCTCCAACGCCTGGGTTTGCCGTTTGTCTTGCTGCGTTCAATGGCGTTCGTTGGTTGCCGGAGCAATTGGACTCCATCCTCACGCAACAGCAAGTTGACGTCAGGGTTTTCGTCAGCGTGGATGCCTCTTCCGATGGGACAGAGGACTGGATAGACCAAGCCGCAATGCGGGATTCACGTATCACCGTGCTGCCGCACGGATCACATTTTGGCGGCGCGGCGCCGAACTTTTTCCGACTGATGCGGGACGTGGACTTCTCCGGCTTTGACTACGTGGCGTTCGCCGATCAGGACGATATCTGGTTTGTCGACAAACTGATACGGGCTCATCAAGAGATCATACGCACGGCATCGGACGCATACTCGAGCAACGTATTGGCCTTCTGGCCTTCGGGGCGGAGGTCGCTGATCAGGAAGTCGCAGCCCCAGGTGCGCTGGGATTTCCTGTTTGAGGCCGCTGGACCAGGTTGCACTTATGTCATGCGGGTCAAGCTGGTGCGAGCTATCCAGGTGTTATTGCGGGTGCATTGGGAAGACATGCAGAAAGTGGGATTGCACGACTGGTTTTTATATGCGTTTGCCCGCGCCAATGGTTATCGGTGGGTGATCGACGACTACGCCGGAATGCTTTACCGGCAGCACGGGGGAAACCAGGTGGGGGTCAATGTTGGATGGCGGGCTTATATTCGCCGCGCTGGAAAAGTATGGGGTGGATGGGGGTTGGCTCAGTCCGGGTTGATCGCGCGATTGCTGGGATTGGCTGAAGATCCGTTTGTAAAACGATGGTCTGGAGGAAGCCGCACCGGATTGTTGTGGCTGGCTCTGCGTGCCGGGCAATGCCGCAGGCGCGCGCGTGACAAACTGGTATTTTCCTTTTTGTGCCTGGTTTTATTTTTGGCAGGAAACAGATCGTGATGGGTCGGCAGCAATTGTTGGTCACCGGTGCCAATGGTTTTATTGGCCGTGCCTTGTGTTCTGCGGCCGTGGCGCGCGGCTTCAATGTAGCGGGCGTCACCCGCTCCCGGTGCGACCTGGCTTCAGAGTTTGAAACTATCGAAGTTGGCAATATCGACAAGAGCACCGATTGGCGGTATGCGCTCATGGGGTGTGAGCGGGTCGTGCATTTGGCTGCGCGAGTGCATGTCATGCAAGAGGCGCGCGCGACTCCAATCGCGGAGTTTCGCCGGGTCAATGTGGAGGGGACTTTGAATCTTGCCCGGCAGGCGGCTGCCGCTGGTGTCCGCCGGTTCGTGTTCCTCAGCTCGATCAAGGTTAACGGTGACGCGACACAACCAGGATCGCCTTATGGCGCCGACGACGCGCCTGCACCCATGGACCCGTATGGCGTATCCAAGTTCGAAGCCGAGCAGGGATTGCGTGAGATCGCCTTTGAAACCGGCATGGAGCTCGTGATCATCCGGCCTCCCCTGGTCTATGGTCCGGGTGTCAAAGCCAACTTTGCCGCCATGCTGCGCTGGTTGCGACGCGGCGTTCCCTTGCCGCTGGGGGCTATTCATAATCAGCGCAGTCTGGTGGCACTCGACAATCTGGTCGATTTGATCCTGACCTGTCTGACGCATCCCGCCGCAGCCAATCAGACCTTTCTGGTGTCCGATGGCGAAGATGTTTCCACCCCGGAGCTGTTGCGCCGCACGGGGCAAGCCATGGGCCACCCGGCGCGTTTGCTCCCTGTGCCGACGCCTTGCCTCCGGCTGGCGGCGGCCATCGTGGGCAGGCAGGATGTGGCCGAGCGCCTGTGTGGGTCTTTGCAACTGGATATTGAAAAAACACAGCGGCTGTTAGGCTGGCGCCCGCCACTCACGCTGAACCAGGGCTTGAAGCAGGCGGTAGAGGGGTATGGGCGTGAAGCGGCTCGTTGATCTGCTGCTCGCGTTGACCGCCACGCTGGTTTTTGGCGTGCTGGTGTTGCTGTTGGCGGCGCTTGTGCGCTTGACGTCTTCCGGACCGGCCTTGTATTGGTCCGACCGCGTAGGGCGGCACAATAAAATTTTCAAAATGCCGAAGTTCCGCAGCATGCGGGTGGGTACCCCGGCGCTGGCCACGCACCTGCTGGATGACCCTGACAGGTATCTGACCCCGATTGGCAGTTTCCTGCGTCAGAGCAGCCTGGACGAGCTGCCCCAGCTCTGGAGCATCCTGGTGGGCGACATGAGCTTTGTCGGCCCCCGACCGGCGCTCTTTAACCAGTACGACCTGATTGAACTGCGCACGCGGTTTGGCGTGCATGAGTTGGTGCCTGGGCTCACCGGTTGGGCGCAGATCAACGGACGCGATGAATTGCCCATAGCCGACAAGGTGAAGCTCGATGTCGAGTACCTGCAGCGACAGTCGCTGTGGTTTGACCTGCGTATTGTCTGGCTCACTTTTGTGAAAGTGCTGCGGCGTGACGGCGTTTCCCATTGAAGGCAGGCCTGTTGCCGCTGCTTGCGCTGACCGTGTCTGGCTTGTTCAGCGCATCCCTGTACGATGCCTGTATCGGCGATTTTTCCTGTGTGTCGCCGGGGGCCAGGTTGGTTTGACAGCTTTCACA
>JBKJIS010000293.1:0-11670 GCA_046598305.1 Thiobacillus sp. | reverse complement strand
CCGGTACGATTGACCCCGGTGTGTTCAGATGATCCGCAATCCGACAGCAGATTGTTATAGGAAATGAAGACAACGTCTGAACGGACTTTTCCATTTTCGCCGACCATGAACACGCTTTGCGTCAAGTATGTCAGTTCAGTAAGTATTGACTAAAGTCGTGTTTAAGGTTTAAATGCCGGGCTTCGGTTTTCCTTGTGAACACGCATTCACGATTAAGCGAAATACTGCAAGGCCAGTTAGCTCAGTTGGTAGAGCAGCGGATTGAAAATCCGCGTGTCCTTGGTTCAATTCCGAGACTGGCCACCAAAATTTCCTAAGCATTGCGGCTTTCTCAATGCGACAGAATAAACCCCGGAACAGCGACCTGGTTCCGGGGTTTTATTTTGCCTTTCTGTCAGAAATGGCCGGTGCCACACCGAGTCAGCTCGCTGCCCACTTTCCCGCGTTGGTAAATCCTCTTGCATGTTCGCCCAGCAAGGCGGTCGCCTCCTGACCGGAAAGCGGGCTGCTGTAATAATAGCCTTGCACTTCGTGGCACTGCATCTGTTCCAGACGAGCACGCTGGGCTTCGGTTTCAACGCCCTCGGCGATTACGTTGAGGTTCATTCCACGACCCATGGCCACCATGGCGTTGACGATGGAAATGTTTTCCTCGCGGTCGAGATCCTGCACAAAAGACTGGTCGATCTTGAGCGTGTGGATAGGGAAACGTGCCAGGTATTTGAATGAACAATACCCCGTACCAAAGTCGTCGATGGCCAGACGAATACCCGAGGCTGAAAGCCGCCCCAGCTTGATGGCGTTAGCTTCAAAGTCCTGCATCAGCAAACTTTCGGTAATCTCCAACTCAAGCAGATTGCCATCCAGAGAATAGACCTGCACGGCCCGCAAGACGCCTTCAACAAAGTCGGGGCTTTCGAGCTGTCGTGCAGAAATATTGACTGACAGCCGCACCGGCGGCAATCCGGCTTTGTTCCATTCGGCCATTTGTGTCGCAGCCTGGCGCAACACCCAATCGCCGATCGGGACGATGACGCCGGATTCTTCGGCCACGGCAACAAAATCTACAGGTGTCAGCAATCCACGCTGCGGATGCCACCAGCGCAGCAGCGCTTCAAATCCGCGAACTTCGCCGGTTGCGGTATCAACTTGCGGTTGATAAAACAGCACAAACTCGTTGCGCGCCAGTGCACGTCGCAAATCAGATTCGATGGTCATGCGTTCGGAATAGGGCGCCTGCATGCCAGACTCCCAGAACTGCAGCCGGCTGCGACCTTGCGATTTAGCCTGATACATGGCGATTTCAGCCTGTCGGATGAGTCCGTCGATCAGGTCGCCGTCTTCCGGTGCCACACAGGCTCCGATGCTGACTGAGATGTATATCTCATGGCCTTTGATGTAAACCGGCTTGGACAGCACCTGGATAATTTTGCGGCAGATGTGATCGACATCGCTACGGGCCACCAGTGTCGGTAGCAGCACGGCAAATTCGTCGCCGCCGAGGCGCGCCAGGGTGTCGCCTTCGCGCAAGCACTGGCGGAGGCGCGCGCCCACCGCAAGCAATAGTTCGTCGCCGATGGTGTGGCCGAGCGAATCATTGATGAGCTTGAAATGATCAAGGTCGAGGCTCAGCACTGCCAGCGGCTGCTGGGTACGTTTGGCCTGCGCCATCATGAGACCGAGGTGATCACGGAACAGGGCCCGGTTGGGCAAGCCGGTGAGCAGGTCATGATAGGCCTGATAGTGGACTGTTTCTTCGGCCTGCTTGCGTTCGGTCACGTCTTTGGCGACGCCATAGCTGCCGATGAAACGCCGCTCGAACGGGCTGGCTTCCTCGTCGTCGTACATGCCCATCGCGGTCAGCTCGACGGACTTGCAGCGGCCATTCATCAGGCGTGGACGACGAACGCCCGGATTGCACTTAAGACGAATTTCGATGTTGCGCGCATTGCGGTCGCCGGAGCGGCGTTCGTTGAAGACATGCTCGGCGCACGGGATGTCTTCTTCGTGGATCACCAGGCTGAAATGCTGGCCGACCAGGTCTTCACGCCGATAACCAATCAGGCTTTCAACCCGATCGTTGACGAAGGTGAACCGACCGTCACAATCCAGGGTGTAAATGAAGTCGGGTGAACTGTTTACGAGAAAACGGTGCCATTTTTCCGATTGCTGGAGGCGCTGCATTATGTGGTTGTTTTCTTTTTCCAGCCGTCGCCGCGTTAGCGTGTTGTCGATGCGGCGTAGCAGTTCTTCAGGCTCATAGGGTTTACGCACGAAATCGGCCGCGCCGCCCCGAAGCGCCCGGATGGCTGCATCGATGGTGCTGTCGCCCGACACGACGATTACGGGCGTGTCCGCGCACCGTTCCGTCACAAAGCGCAACACTTCATTGCCACTGAGGTCTGGCATGCCCAGATCGAGCAGAATCACATCAAATTGCTGTTTGCCAATTGCGATCAAGGCTTCGCAGCCACCGTTGGCGACCACCACGTCATAATTTCTGGTGGCAAGCAAACGCGACAGACCTTCCAGAATCAGTGGCTCATCGTCCACCGCCAGAATTCGCGGGCGAGCCGGAAAACTGCTGATGATGGAGTGTTGCGACGTTGCTTCAATCGGGTTTTCTGCCATGAACTTCTCCTTGGGGCTCGGGTTACATTGACCCTTAGTGTCGTGAATCAGAAATATCGAAACATGAAACGGCGTCTTTTTCCGCATGGCTGCGTTGCTCGTCGTTGCCATAGAGCCAGCTATGTCGCCTCCTCGCGCCTTGCCCTGCGAAAAAATCCATCCGTTTCATCTTGTTCCGCTATTTCTGATTCACGACACAGCGTGTTGTTGTGAGCGGTGCCTGCCCATTCTGCACAGTCGGCAGGCAAATCAGAAAAAAGGTGCCTTGGGGGGTGGTGGAGCAGCTGAGTTGACCCTTCATGCGTTCGACCAGACTGCGGCTGATGCTGAGGCCCAGCCCGGCGTGGTCTCCGCCTTTGTCGCTGGCCACCGGTTCAAACAAATTCGAGACCACCTTGGCCGGCAAGCCGGGGCCGGTGTCGGCTACTTCAATTTCAATCTGGCGCTGGCCGTTCGTGTTGACCATCCGGGTGCTGAATTTGAGATGACCCCCGCCTTGCATGGCCTCGACTGCATTTTTGGCCAGGTTGAACAGCACTTGCTTTAGTAGGTCTTTCTGCAACGGCAAGGGCGGCACCTCGGGATCGAGATCAATTTGCACATTGATCTTGTTGGGCATGAACAAGGCACCCAACGCCATCCGCACCAGTTCGGACACAATACTGTTAACGGAAACCAGTTCGAGCGCAGTGTCGGGGAGGGCGGTCTCTTCGTTCACCGTGATGCCGCGCACGATGCGTGCCACCCGCTCGATCTCGTCGCTGATAATGCCAAGATCACGTTGCATCGAAACATCTGTCCCCAGGCGGCCGGACAGCAAGTTAACGTAGTTGCGCATGATGGTGAGCGGATTGGCTATTTCATGCACGGCGCGACGTACCCGGTCACGCGGAATGTCATCGCTCTGGGCCGCTGCACCCTGCGGTTCAGCATGCGTCGCGCGCTTGGCAGGCATGACCCCAACAACTTTGGGGCGCAACGCGGCGCTGCATTCACTCAGGGTGAACCGCCACAGGGGCGACTGGCTCAAATCAGGTGCCGCATCGCCCGCCACCAGCACACCCGTCTGGCCGTCGTGCAATTGAATGGGCTGGCAGGTCAGGCGCGACACACCCAGCAAACGCGCAATCTGCTCGTCGACCAGGGCCGAATCGGGCTCGCTGCACTCAAACCGTTGGGGCGCATTACGCGCCCACGCCCGTGACAGCGCCGAATGGCCGTCATCCGGCGAAATCGCCAGCACGCCCAGACCGGGTGTGAAATGCATCAACGGGCTGAGCCGCAAGCTGCCATCGGCTGCGGGTGCAAACAGACAGGCGCGTTCAACCCCAAACAAAGCAAGCAGGCTGTCTTGCAACAAGGCAAACACTTCCGTCACTTCATTGGCCTGGCGAAAGTAACTGTTCAATGCTGACTGCGCGGCCTGCACGGCATACAGACGGGCAAGGCGCTCAAACCCGGTTCCATCAGACTTCGCCACTTGGTCGACCACACCAAAACGCAAGGCCAGCTGACGCGTCTGCACCTGGCTCTCGGCCAGCATCGCAGCAGCCTCACCTGCCCCCATCTGCAAGCTTGCCAGCGCAGCACGAACATCCACGCTATCCACGCTGTCACCCCGTGTAGCGAGTTGATAAGCCAGTTGAATAATCCGTACCAATGGATGCGCCGCGCGCCCGCGCGACAGCGGTTCAGCGTGAAAGCGCACGGCATCGGCCAGCCAACCGTCGGCATCCAGCCCGATCAGCCAGTCGGCAGCGTGAACAGTAGGGGGCAGGTCGTGATCCAGATACTCAGCGAGGTTGTGACTCAAGCCCGCCGTCCAGGCAGCTTCAGCGTCCACCCCCCCTGCGCGGGAACCCAGCGCCTGCGCGAGATGCGCCACGGTGACTGACTGGCGCCAGCGCGCTGCATACATTGATTGCGCCGAGCCTGCTGCAACCGGCGCCGCAAGCAACAAGCCGCGCAGCAAATCATGGGGCTGCAGGGTAAAGCCGAACGGCAAGGCGCGCAGACGCAATGCCAGCACTGGATCACAGCGCACACAATCGGCAAACGCCGCCTCGGCAGACTCGCCTTTCATCAAGTGTTCGAGCGCTTCTGCCACCACGCCGGGGGCGCAGAGACAGCTTATTAGCTCCGATTTCTTGAGTAAATTATTCGAAAGTTCTCGCATGTCATTGCTATATATAATTATTTTTGGTAAACAGTCAATCTGAAGCGACAAATAGTTGGGATTTCGACACCCGTTAAAGCCAGAACTGTTGTTTTAAAGTTTTCGCTCTGATAACCGTAGTACCCTACTTATGCCGTTGCATTTACTTACCATTCAAGATTGAAGCCCATGAATATGAACGCTGTATTGACCGGATTGATTTTAGTGGGCGTCCACACAAGCGTAGCTGCGCTTGATGACAGCATCAATCAGAGGCTGAGCACACGGATGAGCGCGACGATATCCGCGCCGCTGTCGGCGCCGCAGCCGATGCTCGACTATGCCGCCATGCCAGAACTCAGTGCGCAATCGGTCCTGGTATTCGACCAGGCCAGTGGGCAGGCACTGATATCAAAAAATGCCGCTTTGCCGACGCCCATCGCTTCGATCACCAAATTAATGACTGCAATACTGGTGTTGGATGCCGGCGAGTCGCTTGAAGAACGCATTACGATCACTTCTGACGACCGCGACACACTCAAGGGCACGGGTTCCCGCCTGGCTTTCGGCTCAAGCTACACGCGTGGCCAGTTGCTGCATCTGGCGCTGATTGCTTCCGACAACCGCGCAGCACACGCCTTGGGCCGCACCACGAGAGGCGGCCTCGACCGCTTTGTCTCCAACATGAACCGCATGGCGCGCGCGTTGAATATGGGCAATACCGTCTATGTCGAACCCACTGGCCTGTCGAGCGACAACGTCTCGACTGCGCTCGATCAGGCCAAGCTCGTGAATTACGCCTATCAAAATTACCCCGAAATACGTCATATAAGCACCACCGGAAACTACACCCTGGGCACCCAAAGCGTGGTACTGAAGAAGAACCACAATGGAGCCGTGCAGTATCGCCAAGTGGCCTTTAATAACACCAACCGTTTCACCCGCGCCGATGACTGGCGCGTGGGTCTATCAAAAACCGGATTCATCAACGAAGCCGGACATTGCCTGGTGATGCAGGCGCAAGTGGCCGAGCGTGACGTCATCATCGTATTGCTCGACGCAAAAGGCACTAACCGACGTGCGGGTGATGCTGCCCTGATCAAACGGTGGCTGGAATCCGCCCAACCGCACGAGTCCGACTCTCGCCTTATCCCCTCTTCGCGCACCTGACCGACCGACTGCGCTTCATACGCCTACCGTAGCAAAGCAATCGCGCTCCGTCAGGAGCGCGATTGCTTTGCATGTCTTGCAAGCGCGTTATGATGAACACCCTGCCTGCCTGAACCTCGATTCATGTCCCCCGATCTCGCCCAGCAACTGCTGCTGAAAACGCTGCTGCCCTTGGCCTTGCTGATCGCCGCCGGCGCCATCTGGCCGCGCTGGCAAACCGGCATTTCCATCGTCGGCCTGCGCGGTGAAATCAACCGGCTGGTGCTGAATTTTTTTGCGCCGATGCTGTTTTTCGCGGCGGGCGCTGCCGCCACCATCGACCTCGGCCTGTTGCAGGTGCCGCTGATTCTGGGCTTGGCGACGCTGGCCGGCCTGGGCTTGTCCGCGCTGGTGCTGTTTGCCACCCCGCTCGGACGCGGCCTGTCGAATCCGGCGCGCGGCACGGTCATGCTGGCCGCAGGCTTCGGCAACGTGCTGTTCTTCGGTTATCCCTTTCTCACCACGGTGTACGGCGAATCGGGCGCGCGCTACCCCTTCTTCGCCGACATGCTTGCCACCACGCCGCTGCTGTGGTCGCTCGGCGTGTGGATCGCGTTTCGCTGCGGACAACACACCGAACGCGCCTCGTTCCTGGCGATGTGGCTGAAATTGCCGCCGGTGTGGGGGTTTGCCGCCGGGCTGGCGGTCAATCTGTCCGGCCTGCCGCTGGCGCCGCTGATCGAGGCCGCACACTGGGCCGGCAGCCCGACCATTCCGCTGATGCTGTTCGTGCTGGGCCTGACCATTCCCTGGCACGACCTGCGCCCGCAAAAAGCCGTGTTTGTCGCCTTGGCCATCAAGCTGGCGCTGATGCCGCTGCTGGCGCTGGGCATTGCGCTGGCGTGGCCGGGCAAATTGACCGAGCCCGGCGAAGCCGGTGTGCTGGAAGCCGCCATGCCGACGATGGTGATGGTGATTGCGCTGGCCGACCGCTTTGGGCTGGACACCCGGCTGGCGGGACTCATTATGGGCTGGTCAACGCTGGCGGGATTGGTTACGCTGCCATTCTGGCTTGTTGTGGTTAAAGGGATGGCATCATGAAAATCGGATTTATTGGCAGTGGCATCATGGGACGCCCGATGGCGGAGAACCTGCTGGCCGCCGGGCATCAACTGTACGTTTACGGCCGCCGTTTCGACCGCCTCGAACCGATGCTGGTCGCCGGCGCGCTCGGCAAAGGCACGCCGTCCGAAGTCGCCGCCGAGTCCGACATCACGTTCACCGTCGTTTCCGACACTACCGATGTCGAGCAAATTATCTTCGGCGACCGCGGCCTGGTGCATGGCGCCAAACCCGGCCACACCATCGTCGACATGAGCACCGTGTCGCCCACCGCCACCCGCCGCATCGCCGCATCGCTCGGCGAACGCGGCGTGCACATGCTCGATGCCCCGGTATCGGGCGGCGAAGTGGCCGCGCGCGAAGGCACGCTGTCGATCATGGTCGGCGGCGAAGTGTCGATCTTCGAAAAAATCCGCCCGTTGTTTGAAGTGCTCGGCAAAAACATCGTCCACGTCGGCGGCCACGGCGCCGGCCAGGTCGTCAAATGCTGCAACCAGGTGGTCGTCGGCCTCACCTTCGAAGGCGTCGCCGAAGCGATTCTGCTGGCGCGCCGCAACGGCGTCGACCCGGCCAAAATGCGTGAAGCGCTGCTCGGCGGATTTGCCGGCAGCCGCATCCTCGAAGTGCACGGCCAGCGCATGCTCGACTCCAACTACAAGCCCGGCTTCAAGGTCAAACTGCATCACAAGGACATGGCCATCGTCATGGACAACGCGCAGGAAACCGCCACCCCACTGCCCGGCGCCGCGCTGATCGCGCAGCAGATGAACGCGCTGATGGGCGCGGGCGACAGCGAACTCGATTCGTCTGCCATCATGCGTGCGCTGGAGCGGCTGGTGGGCGATGCCAAGTGAGCTTCAAGGAGCGCGTCGTCTTTCTTGATCGCGCCGCCCTCACGCCCGACGACCTGCCCATCCCCAACTTCGAGCACAACTGGAGCGAATACCCCGAAACCGAACCCGCCGACCTGGTGCCGCGCCTGTTCTGGGCCACCACCGCGATTACTCATGCCACGCCGATTGACGCCGGGGCGATCGGACAATTGCACAAATTGATTCGTGTAGTCGTTACCGGGTCAGGGCAGGTCGACATGGCCGCGTGCGAAGCGAAGGGGATTGTGGTGCATCATTTACCGGCGAGTGCTACACCGGGGCAGGCGCTGATCGAACTGCTCGAAGCGCTGGTCAATGCGGGCAAACGCTAAACATGCGGTGGTGCATGGTTGTTGCCGCTTTAGCGGCTTTACAACCACGGCCTGCCACTTGCTGGTGCAATGCCCTGCGGTTATTGCCCCCAACGCTTGCTAGAGTCGATATCCAGTTGGTAGCAGTAAATGGTTAGTAAAAACAGAATAATAGCTGGAGAGAATAGACATGGAAATAACACCGCATACAACCGTGTTTATTCGACCTTAACTAAGCGCTAACATAAGCGACAAGCAACTTGGAATATTGCAAATGGTCGATGCCGAAAACAACCCATCACCCGTGCCCGAAAGGCCACCTGCCACCCTCAAGCAGATATGGGCGTTAATTAAAGCCGCTGCCGACTCATGGGTGGACGACTACGCGCCCAGCATGGGCGCTGCGTTGTCGTACTACACGCTGTTCTCGATTGCCCCCTTGTTATTGATCGTGATATCGATTGCGGGCCTCGTGTTTGGAGAAGACGCCGCGCGCGGTGAAATCTTCGGCCAGTTAAATGGCTTTATGGGCAGCGAGGCCGCAGCGGCGGTTCAGGGATTGCTCGAAAGCGTTAATAAACCCACCGAGGGCAAAATAGGCACCGTCATCGGCGTGATTCTGGTGCTGATCGGCGCGACCACCGTATTCGGTGAATTGCAGGATGCGATGGACCGAATATGGCGCGCCCCCGCGCGTCATCAAAGCAACGGACTCTGGGCGCTGTTGCGCGCGCGGCTGTTGTCCTTTGGCATGATTTTATCCATCGGTTTTTTATTGATGGTGTCGTTGGTGATGGAAGCCATGTTGTCGGCCTTCAGCCGTTGGTGGTCGCCGTTTTTTTCGGGATGGGACACCGTTGCGCAATCGATCAATCTACTCGCGAGTTTCAGCCTCACGATGCTCGCTTTTGCGATGATTTATAAAATCATGCCCCGTGTCAAAATCGACTGGCGCGACGTGTGGATTGGTGCGGGCGTCACCGCATTGCTGTTCACCGTGGGCAAGTTTTTGATTGGCTTATACATCGGTAAAAGCGGCGTCGTCTCAGGCTTCGGCGCGGCAGGCTCCATCGTCATTGTGTTGATCTGGGTGTATTACTCCGCGCAGATATTTTTGATCGGCGCCGAATTCACCTGGGTCTACGCACATATTTTTGGTTCGCGTAGAGGCCAAACCCGGCCTCATTGGAAAGACCCTCCCCTGCCCAGAAAGTAGCGCGGTTGGGTTACGTAACGTCAACGCGGGAACTAAGGAGCGCGCTTTAGCGCGTGCCGCTTCAATGAAGCGCGCAAAACACGGGTAGAGTTAAAAACAGCCTTGCGACAGTCCTTCCTTATCAGCAGGGTCGAGAACAGGCGCGCGCACCTTGGGCTCCGGTGGTTCCTCCACGGCTGGGGGTGTCCGCGATTTTGTGTAAACGGGAAATCGTCGACAAAGGGTCGACAAATGGGGTAATGGGACAAATGGGGACACGATTATTGGGCTTGCCCAGCCTTGAATATCGTGTCTGACCCCATTTTTTTTCACATTTTTTTTCATTTTTTCCATTTTTTCACATGAAGGTAGTGCCATTGGGCCGCTTCCCTTTAATGCATCTTTTGACAGCATAATTGCTAGCGTCCCCAATGGCACTTTCCAAAGTCCTTGCATTTTGCGGCAAAAGGCAAGACCCCAAAGTCTTTCCATGCTTGCCGACCTTTCAAAGTCCGGTTTACTTGCCGAAAACCTGCAGCAATCCCTGCATGACCTGTGCATCGGCGGACGATTTTGCGTTGACATCATAGATTGTCCAGGGGCTCACGGTACTACGCGCCATGTCGAAGCTGTGCTGCGCGCCAGGAAAAACTGTCATCGAAAAATCCTGCGCGCCCAAGGCGAGCGCATTGTCGAGGCGCTGCTGGCAATAGCCGCTTCGGTAGAGGGGATCGACATCACCATGCAAAATCGTTAGCGGCCCATACGGCCGGTAGGTGCTGGTCGAAATGCCACCGAACGAGTTGAAGAGGCCGCAGCCGGGATAAAACGCATAGCCGGCCTTATAGGGCTTTTCGCCCGGCTTGACCATGGTGTCCGACAAAGTGGCGAGGGTCGAGCTTGCGCCATGCGACCAGCCCAGCAACGCAACACGGGAGGCATCAATGGCACGTTGCTTGACCAGGTACTTGTGCGCGGCATAGGCGTCGCGGGGCCGGTCATTCACTTCCGAGACGCCGGTTCCGCCGTTTCCGCACTGGTTCTGATCGACATTGCGCGGGCTGAAGCTGTCAACTAGTAGCGCCGCATAGCCGGCGTTATTGAGCCGCGCTGCCCATTCCTGGTACAGCAGCGCGATACCGCGAGCAGGATCACTATAGGAATAGATTCCGGAACAGCCGTGCATCAGCACCACTACCGGGCTGGGTCTGTAGATGCTGTCCGGAATATAGAGCTTGCCCGTGATCTTGATATTCTGGTCGTTGACGAAAGCGACATCCTTGACCGTGCCAGCCGCGTAGGACGCGGCAGTGGCTGCTTGAAGGAGAAGGGCTGCACAGAGGGAAGCGATATTAGTGGAACGCATAACAGAAACCATACCATATGGAAAAAGATACAGATCGATTATGCAGTTTTATTTCCCATAACCAATTATTCCCTACTGAAACGGATGGGGACTTTCCAAAATTGACGGGTTTCAATGAGGATCGACAATTCGGTGAAATGTCTTCCAAGGCAGAAAGTCCATGAGTTGAGCGAACAGCGTTTTGCCAAATACATAGGAGCCCCCGGATGAGCTGAAACCAGAAGACTGCCAGATCAGCAACTGGGCGTTCAAGTCGGGGGCACTATAGTCCGTGCCACTTTCCCACCGAGCACACGGACAAGAAGGGACGGATACGCAAACGCTACCGTTACCAGAACATGATGATGCCGTTCGAGAAGCTGAAGTCCTTGCCGGATGTGGCTGATGTCCTCAAGCCAGGCACCACGCTCGCCGGGCTGGATGCAATCGCCACGCAACAAGGCGATCATTAGGCTGCGCAGCAACTGAACGAGGCGCGCGCGGCGCTATTTCAATTCATCGACAAATCCCAGCAACACGCCGCCTGAAATCACTCTGCTCACCCCCTCCGCTCAGGCTCATTTCTGAAGTGAAAATACTAAAAAAGGGTGCGTTGCGGGCGTCGGGCAATGCGGAAATGCCGGACATAAAAAAGCCCCGCCGAAGCGGGGCTTGGGGACTATCTGAATAAACAGATTTACATCATGCCGCCCATGCCACCCATACCACCCATGTCGCCACCACCCATACCACCGCCACCTGCTTTGTCGTCAGGCAGATCGGCGACCATGCAGTCGGTGGTCAGCATCAGGCTGGCGATCGACGCTGCATTTTGCAGTGCCACGCGCGTCACCTTGGTGGGGTCGAGCACGCCCATTGCCACCATGTCG
>JBKJIS010000287.1:0-8990 GCA_046598305.1 Thiobacillus sp. | reverse complement strand
TGGATCGACCTTGGTGCCGAGTTCGCTCACCCGCGTGCCGTCGACAAACACCAGCCCGCGCTCGATGGTGCTGTCGGCTTCGCGCCGCGAGCAGAGCCCGCGCTGGGACATCAGTTTAGAAAGGCGGATGGGTTCAGCCATCAGTGGCGCGCCAAAACGGGTTGCAGGTACTTGCCGGTATCGCTGGCGGGGTTGTCGGCCACCGTTTCGGGGGTGCCTTCGGCGATGATCAAGCCGCCGCCGGCGCCGCCTTCGGGGCCAAGGTCGATCAGCCAGTCGGCGGTCTTGATGACGTCGAGGTTGTGTTCGATGACGACCACGCTGTTGCCGGAATCGGTCAGACGCTGCAACACGTTCAGCAGCAGGTCGATGTCGGCGAAATGCAGGCCAGTGGTCGGCTCGTCCAGGATGTAGAGCGTGCGACCGGTGTCACGCTTGGACAGTTCGAGCGACAGCTTGACCCGCTGCGCTTCGCCGCCCGACAAGGTTGTGGCCGATTGGCCGAGGCGGATGTAGCCGAGGCCGACATCCATCAGCGTCTGTAATTTCCGCTTGACGACCGGGACGGCGCTGAAAAACTCGGCCGCCGCCTCAATGGTCATTTCCAGCACGTCGCGGATGGTCTTGCCCTTGTAATGTACTTCCAGCGTTTCGCGGTTGTAGCGGGCGCTGTGGCAGACATCGCACGGCACATAAATGTCGGGCAGAAAGTGCATCTCGACCTTGATCACGCCGTCGCCCTGACACGCTTCGCAGCGCCCACCCTTGACGTTGAACGAGAAGCGCCCGGGACCATAACCGCGTACGCGCGCTTCGGGCACACCGGCAAAAAGTTCGCGGATTGGCGTGAACAGGCCGGTGTAGGTCGCCGGGTTGGAGCGCGGGGTACGGCCAATCGGCGATTGATCGACGTTGATCACCTTGTCGAAAAATTCCAGGCCGCGGATCTCGCCGTGCGGCGCGGGCTCGGCCGACGAGCCGTACAGGTGGCGCGCGACCGCAGCGTACAGGGTATCGTTGATCAGGGTGGACTTGCCGGAACCCGAGACGCCGGTGACGCAAACGAACACACCGAGCGGCAGATTCAGCGTCACATTCTTGAGATTGTTGCCGCTGGCGTTGGTCACCACCAACTGCCGTTCTGGATCCGGTGCGCGGCGTTTTTTGGGGATGGCAATCGAGCGCCGGCCGGACAGGTATTGCCCGGTCAGCGAGTTGGGGCTCATGCGGATTTCTTCCGGGGTGCCTTGAGCCACGATTTCGCCGCCGTGCACGCCCGCGCCGGGGCCCATGTCGACCACATAATCGGCGGCGCGGATCGCGTCCTCGTCATGCTCGACTACCAGCACCGAGTTGCCGATGTCGCGTAGATGCTTCAGCGTTGCCAGCAGACGGTCGTTGTCGCGCTGGTGCAGACCGATCGATGGCTCGTCGAGCACATACATCACGCCGGTGAGGCCGGAACCGATCTGCGACGCCAGTCGGATGCGCTGCGCCTCGCCGCCCGACAGCGTGTCGGCGGAGCGGTCGAGCGACAGATAATCGAGTCCGACGTTATTCAGAAATCCGACGCGGGCCACAATTTCATTGACGATCTTGTCGGCAATCTGGGCGCGGTTGCCATCGAGCGTCAGTGCCTTGAAGAACGCCAGCACCTGCTTCAGTGGCATCGCGCTGACTTCGAAAATCGGCACCTCACCGACCATCACATTGCGCGCCTCCTCGCGCAGCCGGGTGCCCTTGCAGGCCGGGCAGGCCTTGTTGTTCTGATATTTGGCGAGTTCCTCGCGCACCGCCATCGACTCGGACTCGTGGTAACGGCGCTGCATGCTGGCGAGCACGCCTTCGAATGGGTAGCTCTTGGTGGTGTAGCCGCCGCGCGGCGCCAGCGTTTGAAATGCGATCGATTCCCGGCCACTGCCATTCAGCAGCACATCGTGGATCCGTTCCGGCAGCGATTCCCACGGCGTATCGAGATCGAAGCCAAAGTGCATGGCCAGGCTTTGCAACATCATGAAGAAAAACTGGTTGCGCTTGTCCCAGCCCTTGATCGCGCCGGAGGCCAGCGACAAATGCGGGAAGGCCACCACGCGCGCCGGGTCGAAAAAGGTGATCTGGCCGAGGCCGTCGCAGGTGGTGCAGGCGCCCATCGGGTTGTTGAACGAGAACAGGCGCGGCTCGAGCTCGGGTAGCGCGTAGCTGCAAATCGGGCAGGCAAATTTGGCGGAAAACAGGTGTTCTTTTCCTGTGTCCATTTCCACTGCCAGCGCACGGCCTTCCGCATGACGCAGCGCGGTCTCGAAACTTTCGGCCAGGCGCTGCTTGGCGTCCGCGCGCACTTTCAGGCGATCCACCACCACTTCGATGGTGTGTTTCTTGTTCTTGTCGAGCTTGGGAACCGCGTCGATTTCACACACCTTGCCATCGACCCGCACCCGCACAAACCCCTGCGCGCGCAGCTCGGCAAACAGATCGAGGTTTTCGCCTTTGCGGCCCACCAGCAGCGGCGCCATGATCATCAGCTTGGTGTCTTCCGGCAGTGCCAGCACCGCATCGACCATTTGCGACACCGTCTGCGCGGAGAGCGTGATGCCGTGTTCCGGGCAGCGCGGGTCGCCGACGCGGGCATACAGCAGGCGCAGGTAATCGTGGATTTCGGTAACGGTGCCGACGGTGGAGCGCGGATTGTGGCTGGTGGCTTTTTGCTCGATGGAAATCGCCGGCGACAGGCCTTCGATCAGATCGACGTCGGGTTTTTCCATTAATTGCAAAAATTGCCGCGCATAAGCCGATAACGACTCGACGTATCGGCGCTGACCTTCGGCGTAGAGCGTGTCGAACGCCAGCGACGATTTGCCTGAGCCCGACAACCCCGTAATCACCACCAGCTTGTTGCGCGGCAGGTCGAGGTTGATGTTTTTCAGGTTGTGGGTGCGGGCGCCACGGATGCGGATAAATTCCATTGTTTGGGTGCGTTTGGGAGCGAGGGCGTGATGCGCAACCTGCTAATATAACGGACTTCCCGCATCCGCCGAACTTTGCAGTGGCTAAAATCGACTTGTCCGAAAGCATGACCCGCGCCGAAAAGCGCGCCACATCGGGCCTGGCGGCGATTTTTGGCCTGCGCATGCTGGGCATGTTTCTGATTCTGCCGGTGTTTGCGCTGTATGCAGAGCACCTTCCGGGCGGCGACAACCACACCCTGGTCGGCCTGACGCTGGGCATGTATGGCCTGACCCAGGCCATCTTCATGATTCCTTTCGGCATGGCGTCCGACCGCATCGGGCGCAAGAAGGTCATCATTTTCGGCCTCATCGTGTTTGCCCTGGGCAGCTTTGTGGCAGCGACGGCCAGCGATATTTACTGGACGATTTTTGGCCGCGCGCTGCAAGGCGCCGGCGCGGTTTCCGCCGCCGTGACGGCCATGCTGGCCGACCTCACCCGCGAAGAACACCGCACCAAGGCGATGGCGATTATCGGCTCTTCCATCGGCGTGACGTTTGCCGTATCGCTGGTGGCCGGGCCGGCACTCAATCGCGTGATTGGCGTCCCCGGGATATTTGCGCTAACCGGTATTCTGGCGCTGGTTGCCATCTGGGTGGTGAAGGTATGGGTGCCCGACCCCACAAACAGCCATTACCACGCCGATGCTCAAACCAACCCGGCGCGGCTTAAAGACGTACTGAAAAATGGTCAACTCCTCCGCCTGGACTTTGGAATATTTGCGTTGCATGCCGCGCAGATGGCGATGTTCGTGGTGGTGCCGGTGGCGCTCAAGAACAGCGGCCTCGCTGCCGACCACCACTGGGCGGTCTACCTGCCGGTGCTGCTGGGCTCGTTTTTATTGATGGTGCCGGCCATTATTTATGGCGAGAAGCATGGCCGGATGAAGCCGGTGTTCATCGGCGCGGTGGCGCTGATGCTGCTGGCCCAGATGGGTCTGGCGCTGGGCATCGACTCCCTCTGGGGCATCGTCTGGGCGCTGTTTTTCTATTTCGTCGCGTTCAATCTGCTCGAAGCCAGCCTGCCTTCACTGATTTCCAAACTGGCCCCGGCGTCGGCCAAGGGCACTGCAATGGGCGTATACAACACCGCGCAGGCACTGGGACTGTTCTTCGGCGGCGTGGTCGGCGGTTGGCTGGCCCAGCACTATGGTTTCCCCGTGGTGTTCATCTTCTGCGGTGTGCTGATGGCGATCTGGCTGCTGGCATCGCTATCGATGACACCGCCTCCAGCGATCAAGACCCGGATGTTTAATGTGGGCGTGATGCCGGAAGATCAGGCGGCGCTGCTGAAAATGCAGCTGGCTGGGGTGGCCGGGGTGGTCGAAGCAGCGGTGCTCGCCGAAGAAGGCGTGGCCATGCTCAAGGTCAGCATCAAAGGCTGGGATGAGGCCGCTGCGCGCAGCCTGTTGAAGGCGGCGGCTATCTGAGCGTTTGGTCCGATAGGCTGTGCTGATAGGGCTGTACTGATAGAATCTGCATCACGACAAAATCAAGTCACTCAATTTCAATTCGGGGAAAAACATGGCATCCGTCAACAAAGTTATTCTGGTCGGCAACCTGGGGCGCGACCCCGAAATGCGTTATCTGCCGAGTGGCAGTGCGGTCGCCAGCCTGGCAATCGCAACCACCGATAAATACAAGGACAAGTCGGGCCAGATGGTCGAATCGACCGAATGGCATCGCGTCAGTTTCTTTGATCGCACCGCCGAAGTGTGCGGGCAGTATCTGAAGAAGGGCAGCCAGGTCTATATCGAAGGCTCGCTCAAAACCCGCAAATACACCGACAAGGACGGCGTCGAAAAGTATGCCACCGAGATTCGCGGCGACCGCATGCAGATGTTGGGCAGCAAGGGCGGCGGCGGCATGGCCGACATGGATGAGGGCGGCTATGACCAGTCACCCCCGCCTCAGCGCAGCCAGCCGAGCAAGCCCGCGGCTCCTGCGCCGCGCCCGGCCAGCAGCGGGTTTGACGACATGGACGACGATATTCCGTTTTAGGATGGCATTATCTGCGGGTGTGGGCCGTTAAGGCCCACACACTCAAACACACATAATAAAGTGGAGAGGGGTGCGTCTTGCGCACAGACCTGAGTTGAACAGCAAGCAAGCGATCGAATTGGGTGCGTTGGGGCGGATGCTCGTACTGGGCAGCGCTTTTCTTTGCGTCAGCCAGGCGGCTGCCGCGGTGACCGAATCCGATTTTCTCGATGAAATTCCGGTGGTGCTGTCCGTTTCCCGTTTGTCGCAACCGCTGAACGAAGCACCCGCCGCCGTCACCGTCATCGACCGGGACATGATCCAGGCGTCGGGTTTTCGCGATATCCCCGACTTGCTGCGTTTGGTGCCGGGATTCTCGGTCGCCTACACCCGTGACAATACTTGGGCGGCGGGGTATCACGGCTTGGGTGACGCCTACTCGCGTCGTTTTCAAGTGCTGGTGGATGGCCGTTCGATTTATAGCCCCCACTACGGTGCGGTGAACTGGACAGATTTACCCCTTGCGATTGAAGACATCGAGCGCATCGAAGTAGTGCGTGGCCCGGATGCTGCGGTATATGGAGCGAATGCATTTTCGGCAGTCATCAACCTCATTACCAAGACTGCGGCACAGGTGCCAGGCGGGTTGGTGGCCACGCAAGTCGGCACCCATGGCATGCGTGGATTGACCGTACGTCATGGCGGCGGAGAGGGAGCATTCCGTTACCGGTTGACCGCATCGGATCAGCAGCGCGATCGTTTTGAGCAAGACATCGCGCCCTCTCCCCAGGTCGGGACATCCGCCGGACAATATTTCGAAGCCAGCAAAACACGTTTTATCAATGGACGCATGGACTGGCAACTGACGCCAGACTCGGATGTCATGGCGCAATTTGGCCTGACCCAGGGGCAGGGGAAAGCCGGTTCCAGCACACTCGATACACGTGATGCTCTTGAACCCAGGGAGCAGGATTCACGCGCGTTTTACCTGCAGTTTGCCTATCGCAAAGTGGAATCCGCACGTCGGGAATGGCGGGTGCAGGCTTACCATACGCACAATGCGTTTGATGCCGATGCGCGGGTTTCCCCTCTTGTCTATCAAGGAAAAAATTACGGCACTATTGACGTCAATCAATACCTGCTGCAGTCCCGAAGCAGCATTGACCTGCAGGTGAATGAGCAGTGGGCACCCGATTTGCGCGCAGTGTGGGGGGGCGAGCTATGGCAGGAAACGGTCAAGAGCCCGCAGAACTACAATTCCAGCAAGACCTTGCAAGGCGAAATCGCACGGGCGTACGGCAATCTGGAGTGGCGTCCCCACGAGCGGATTTTGGTGCAGGGCGGCGCCATGCTGGAGCACCATTACTTTACGGGCGCAGATATTTCGCCGCGCGTCGCGGTCAACTTCACTGTGGCGCCAGATCACGTCCTCCGGCTGGGGGTGTCGCGCGCCTACCGCTCGCCCACTTTTTTCGAGGAGATGGGCAATCAGGTTTTGTTGAATGATGCCGGGAGGGTGATTGATACCACGATCATGCGTAATGGCGACCTTGATCCCGAGCGCATCCTGTCGCGTGAGCTCGGTTATGTCGGACGCTGGAGCGCGTTGAAGCTTGAATTGGATCTGCGGCTTTATCGGGATCACATCGACAACTTTATTGGGGAAATGAAAGTGGTGCCGAATCCACCCAGTGACGCCAACTCGTTCCAGCCAAAAGTATTCTTTTACGACAATATCGGTTCGGTCGACGCACACGGCGGCGAAATGCAATTGCGCTGGCGGCCAAGCCATTCGTTTGATGTAAGTGCCCACTATGCGCGCGTTTTCTTGCGTGCAGCCACGTCAGTCCTTAATTACAACAGAGATATTCCCGCATCCGCGCCACGCGATAGCTGGGGTGCGCTTGCCCGTTACCAGTTCGGCAACGGTTGGAACAGCAGTGTGTTTGTGCAATACAGCGACCCTCAGAAATGGCTTTCCCCAGGTGACGACACCAAGGCTTTCACCCGGGTTGATGTCCGTCTGTCGCGCAGCTGGAAATGGCACGGAACCGAAGTGGAGGCCGCCGTGGTGGGGCAGAATCTGGGCAAGGATTACGAAGAGTTTCGCAACACCAATCGCTTTAGCCGCCGCGTTTATGGCAGCTTGGGCTTCAACTGGTGAGATGGGCAAAGCCCGGGGTCTGGATATGTGACGGCTGCTGCGGCTTGTTTCGGTGCGCGTGTCGACTGCTTTCGGTACGTGTACCCGGTTCTATTGGGTACGTGTGCCCGGCACTATTGGGTACTTGTACCCGGTTCTATTGGGTATAATCCCGCAACTTATTGATTGTCGAAGAATTTATATGCCGATCTATGCTTACAAATGCACGTCTTGTGGTTTTGCGCAGGACGAAATGCTGAAAGGTTCGGATGCACCGCTGACTGTGTGCCCGTCTTGCGGTGCGGCCCAGTACGCCAAACAGGTGACGGCGCCGGGTTTTGCGCTGAAGGGGACCGGTTGGTACGCCACCGACTTCAAAGGCGGCACCAGCCAAAAGGCTGAAGCCAAACCCGAAGCCAAACCCGATGCCCCATCTCCCGCCTGCGGCACGGCGGCTTGCCCGGCAAGTAGCTAAAGCGCGGGGGGGTTACCGCAAAGCGGGCGGCGCACACCGCCCGCTTCTTGTTTTGAGTCGTAGTCATTTGTCTGTCCATGAAACGCTATTTCATTACCGGTCTGCTGATCTGGGTGCCGTTGGGGATCACCCTATGGGTGCTCGACCTGCTGATCAGCACCATGGACCAGAGTTTGACCGTGCTGCCCGCCGCATGGCAGACCGAGGCCTGGCTGGGGATGCGAATTCCGGGCCTGGGGGTCATCCTGACGCTATTGGTCATCCTCTTGACCGGGTTGTTCGGCGCCAATTTTTTCGGCCAGAAAATCATCGATTTCTGGGAGCGCCAGCTCACCCGGATTCCGGTGGTGAAAACCATCTACGGCAGCGTCAAGCAGGTCTCCGACACCCTGCTCGCAGGCAACGGTCACGCATTTCGCAAGGTGCTGCTGGTGCGCTACCCGCATCCCGAGGCCTGGTCGCTGGCGTTTCAGACCAATATTCCGTGCGAGGTGGCGGGCTTGCTGCCCGACGAGCATGTGGCGGTGTTTATTCCCACCACGCCAAGCCCGGTCAACGGATTTTATTTTTTCGTTAAAAAGAGCGAGGTCATCGAGCTGAATGTGTCGGTTGACCGTGCGTTGAAATACATCGTCTCAATGGGCGTCGCTTCAGGCGATTCGCGCCCATGAACTTAATAAACCAAGTATTGAATTACAAGCATTGAATTAGGATATTAGAGCATGCGTACTCATTATTGCGGCGCCGTGAGCGCTGCCGACATCGGCAACACTGTGACGCTATGCGGCTGGGCGCACCGTCGGCGCGACCACGGTGGTGTCATCTTCATCGACCTGCGTGACGTGCGCGGCATGATGCAGGTGGTCATCGATCCCGATACCCCGGAAGCCTTCAAATTGGCCGAAGAAGTGCGTTCCGAGTTCGTACTGAGGATCGAGGGATTGGTGCGTGCGCGTCCCGCTGGCACCGAAAACCCCAACATGGCCACGGGCATGGTCGAAATGTTGACCAAAAACCTGGACGTGTTGAACCCCTCGCTGACACCGCCGTTCCAGATCGACGACGACACCATCAACGAAAACATCCGTCTGCAATACCGCTATCTCGACCTGCGCCGCGAGCCGATGCAAAAGAACATGCGGCTGCGTTATCGCGTCTCCAAAATCATGCGCGATTACCTCGATGCCAACGGCTTCATGGAAATCGAAACGCCGATGCTGACACGCTCCACCCCGGAAGGGGCGCGCGATTATCTGGTGCCCTCGCGCGTCCACGACGGCATGTTCTACGCGCTGCCGCAGTCGCCGCAGTTGTTCAAGCAGTTGTTGATGGTGGCGGGCTTCGACCGCTATTTCCAGCTCACCAAGTGTTTCCGCGACGAAGACCTGCG
>JBKJIS010000231.1:0-2606 GCA_046598305.1 Thiobacillus sp. | reverse complement strand
ATCATTACTAATCCGCTCATGCCACCTACCCGCAGACTCAGCGAGCCGCTTCATCGCCTGCCTATTTGGTGTTGCTCCGGATGGAGGTTACCGCGTTTCACCGTAACTAAATACGCTCGTCTCTGTGGCCCTATTCCTCGCCTCACGGCGTCCGGCCGTTAGCCGGCATCCTGCTCTATGGAGCCCGGACTTTCCTCTCCCATTTGCATGGCAGCGGTTGTCTGACTGGCTTCCCCATCTGAATTATAAAGCGCTTTGGCTTGACTTAAGCTGCCTATTTGCTACCTAGAGATGACAGGGCCGAATGCTGACCCCTGACTGGAGACCCATTATGAGAAGACGACTGTACTTCATGGTGCCGGACGTGTTGAGCGCCCAACAAATCCGTAACGAACTTTTACTCAACTGCATCGAGGATGGCCACATCCATGTCCTGGCCAAGGACGGCATTCCACTGGCAGACATGCACGAAGCCTCGATCCTGCAAAAATCCGATTTTGTCCATGGGGCCGAGACGGGTCTGGTCGTCGGGGGCGGAATCGGAATCCTCGCCGGTCTGGTGGCGGTGTTCTTTCCCCCGGCCGGCGTGGACATGCAACTTGTCACCATTCTGATGACAGCGCTGATCGGCGCCGCGTTCGGCGCCTGGGTCGCCAGCATGGTGGCCAGCTCGATTCCCAACTCGCGGCTCAAAACCTTCGAAACGGCCATCGCCGCCGGGCATATCCTGATGATGGTGGATGTCCCTGCCGGGCGCGTCGACGAAATCAAGAAACTGATTGCATCGCACCATCCCGAGGCCATGGGGTCAGGGGTCGAGCCCATGATTCCGGCTTTCCCGTAACGCGCTCCTCCCGCGCATCGCATTGCGCGCGTCCATTGGAAGTGTTGGCTAGCTTCCACCACGGCAGACTCCCCAGTCTGCCGTTTTTATATCAAGCCACGCGCCAGCGCACAACCTCACCCGCGCGCAGCGGCACCAGGGTGTCCGGCCCCAGCGTCAGGCGGGCAGGCACTGTCCAGCTTTCACGCTTGAGCGTGATCGTGTCGGGGTGACGCGGCAGGCCGTAAAAATCAGCGCCATAAAAGCTGGCGAAGGCTTCGAGTTTGTCCAGCGCCCCCGCGTCCTCGAACGCTTCGGCATACAACTCGATCGCTGCATGCGCGGAATACACGCCGGCGCAGCCGCAGGCGGATTCCTTGGCGCCCACCGCGTGGGGGGCACTATCGGTCCCCAGAAAGAACTTGGGGCTGCCGGAAATGGCCGCGGCAACCAGTGCTTGCCGATGGGTTTCCCGTTTCAACACCGGCAGGCAATACATGTGCGGGCGGATTCCGCCCTTGAACATGGCGTTGCGGTTGTATAGCAGATGGTGAACGGTAATCGTCGCAGCGACATTGGCCGGCGCCTCCGCCACAAATTCGGCGGCCTGACGCGTGGTAATGTGTTCCAGTACGATTCTCAGTTCGGGAAAGTCACGGATCAGCCGGGTCAGGTGGCGCTCGATGAACACGGCTTCACGGTCAAACACATCAATCTCGGCATCAACCACTTCACCGTGCAGCAACAAAGGCATCCCGACCTCCTCCATCGCCGCGATTGCCGGGTAGGCCTTGACCAGATCGGTTACACCGGAATCGGAATTCGTCGTCGCACCTGCCGGGTAGTACTTCACCGCATGCACAAAGCCGCTCGCCCGCGCGCGACGGATTTCATCGGGCTGCGTATTATCGGTGAGATAGAGCGTCATCAGCGGCTCGAATGCAGTGCCGCTAGCGGCGGCCAGCAGTCGATCACGATACGCGGACGCATCTGCCACTGTAACGATGGGTGGCTTGAGGTTGGGCATTGCGATGGCGCGGCCAAATACGCGCGCAGTGTCGGGCAGCACGCTCTGCATGGCCGCGCCATCGCGGAAATGGATGTGCCAGTCGTCGGGGCGAACAAGGGTGAGGGTATCGGTCATGCGTCTTCCTGATCTTGCGGTTTTAATGCCAGGGTCATTTTATAGAGATCGGCCTTGCTGCGTCCGGTGATCTTCGACGTAAGCTTGGCTGCCAGCGTCGGCGGCAACTCGCCCAGCAGCACATCGAGCACCCGCATCGCTTCGGCGTCAACCACAGCAGCCGCAGCCGCAGGCGGATGCACGATGACCACGAATTCTCCACGCACGTTGTTGGGGTCGGCGGCCAGCCAGGCGGGCGCGTCCCGCAAGGGCAGGGTGACGATGGTTTCGAATCGCTTGGTCAGTTCACGCGCCAGGGTTACGGCACGCGCATCGTCCAGCACTGCGGCCATATCGGACAGGGTTTCTTCAATCCGGTGCGGCGCCTCATAAAACACCAGCGCGCTCGGCAAGACCGCAAGTGTTTGCAGCTGCGCGCGGCGGGCGCCCGCTTTAGGGGGCAGGAAGCCATGGAACAGCCACATCCCCGACTCGACGCCGGCGGCCGACAGCGCCGTGGTCACCGCGGATGCACCGGGGATCGGTATCACGACCAATCCAGCCGCGCGTACGGCTGCAACCAGCCGCGCGCCGGGATCGGAGACTGCCGGGGTACCGGCATCCGACACATAAGCGACGGCTTCACCCGCCACAATCCAC
>JBKJIS010000217.1:0-3013 GCA_046598305.1 Thiobacillus sp. | reverse complement strand
AGGTCGGCGGTATCCTCCTCATCGGTAAGCGGCACCTTGAATCCCCCAGCGCCTTCGACGATCACCCGCTCGGCCGACTGCTGTAGTTCCCGATATGCGCTCACCATGTGTGCGAGGTCGAGTCGAGTGCCGGCCCGCTGCGCGGCAATATGCGGCGCTATCGGCTCCATCAGGGCATAGGGGTTAACAAACTCGCGTGGCACGGCCACCGTACTCGCCGCCAGCAATGCTTCCACATCCGCGTAGATCAATCCCTGCTGCGATTGCTCGCAACCGGCAACCACCGGTTTCATGCCGGCTACGGACTTGCCGGATTTCGCGAAGGCGTGCAGCAGGGCGCACGAAATCAACGTCTTGCCCACACCCGTATCGGTTCCGGTGATGAAATAACCCTGCTTCATATCGATCTCGCATTACCCATGGGTTCGAAAACTATTTTCCGAATTTACGGGCATTAAACCAAAAAAACAATGATAGATATATCGGATGGTAACTATCCGAATATGTGAATATTTTTATCATTGGCCACAGGGCACAATCCTGATCGACAGAGTTCACCGGAATAGCTGCCCGCCCCATGGCATCTTCCCGAAAATCAGGCGTTGTTTCATCGACGCGTTCCAACGCTCAACGAAAGACCCCTATGGCGCCCATCCTGCATACCTTATTACCCTTTCTGCGCTGGTTTCCGATGACGCGCCAGACCCTGCATGGCGACGTCATCGCCGGGATAACGGTCGCGCTGGTGCTGGTGCCCCAGAGCATGGCCTATGCCGTGCTCGCCGGGCTGCCGGTGGTGTACGGCCTGTACGCCGCGCTGTTGCCGGTAATCCTCGGCTCCCTGTTCGGCAACTTCAATTTGCTGCATACCGGCCCGGTGGCCTTGTTGTCGCTCATGTCGGTGGCGGCGATCACGCCGTTCGCGCAGGGTACGGAACACTTTATCGAGCTGTCCATCATGCTCGCGTTCATGATCGGCGTGCTGCGCCTGGCGATGGGCGTGTTCCGTCTGGGTGGGCTGGTGAATCTGGTGTCGCATCCGGTCATCGTCGGCTTCACCAGCGCGGCGGCGCTCATCATCGGCTTGTCTCAGTTGCGTTTGGTGTTCAACATGCCCAGCCCCGGCACCGGTAGCTTCACCGGCGACTTGTGGGGCATTTTGATGGGCATCGAGAACGCGCACGTCCTGGCAGTGGCCTTCGGCATCGGCACCGTGCTTTTGATCTGGGGGCTGACGCGCTTCACCCCCAGGCTGCCGGCAATCATGCTGGCGGTGGTGGTGGGCACGGCCGTGAGCGCGGCCATAGGCTTCGAGAGGAACCAGACGGCGGGCGTGGACGCCATCGCCGATACCGAAACCCGGGCCATCATCCAGGCTTTTGACGCCACCAAAGGCGAGATAAAGAAACACATCACCACCATCGCGGACCAGGATGCGGAAGTCCGGAAAGCCAGGCGGTCCGGTGTCTCCGCCACCAAGATCGCACGCATGGAAGCGGAAATCGAAGTGCTTCAAACCGAGGCAAGCGTGCTGCGCAAGGAGAACGGCCAGCGCCGCATGGTGCTGCACGGCACCGAGTTCGTGCTGGCGCAGGGCGCGAGTGGCGCGGCGTTCTACCGGGAGGGCCAGGCGCCGGCGGGCGTGCAGGCATCGGAAGAGGTGTGGCGCTTTCAGGGGCTGAAGGACGGCAAGATCACCATGGCCACGGGCGGCGAAGTGATCGGCAAGATTCCCGAGGGCTTGCCCGATTTCAGGATGCCGACGATGCACTGGGATTTGATCTGGGCTTTGCTGCCGGCCGCGTTCGTGATGGCGCTGATCGGCATCATGGAAGCGACCGCGATTTCCAAGGCGCTGGCCGCCAAGACCCGCGAACGCATCGATACCAACAAGGAGTTGGTGGGACAGGGTATTGCCAATATCGCGGGCTCGTTCTTCCAGTCCTATGTGGTGAGCGGCTCCTTCTCGCGCTCCTCCGTGGGCGCCAAGTCCGGCGCCATGACCGGGCTGTACGCCGTGATAAGCGCGCTGATGGTGCTGGTAGTGCTGCTGTTCCTCACCCCGACTCTCTACCACCTGCCGCAGGCGGTCCTGGCGGTGATCGTGATGATGGCGGTGTTCGGCCTGATCCGCGTGCAGCCGCTGATTCAAGCCTGGAAGGTGCAGCGGGCGGACGCGATCGCGGGCATTGCCACATTCATCGCAACGCTGGCCATGGCGCCGGCCATCGCCAACGGCATCCTGATCGGCATTGCGCTGTCGGTGGTGGTGTTCCTGCTGCGCGCCATGAAGCCGCGCGCGGAAGTGCTCGGCCTCAGGCCCGACGGCACCCGAGGCGGAGTGGACACCCACGACCTGGAGCCGGTGGGCGAGAACTTTGTCGCCATGCGCCTCGACCGCTCGCTTATTTTCCTCAATGTGGCGGCGTTCGAGGACACGGTGCTCAAGGCGCTTAACCGCTACCCCAAGGCGCGCGCCATTTTGGTCATCGGTTCCGGCATCAACGAGATCGACGCTTCGGGCGAGGAGAAAGTGCGCGACCTGGTGAACCGTTTGCGGGAGGACGGCATCGCGCTCATGTTCAGCAGTCTCAAGGCGCCGGTGGCCGAGGTCTTCCAGCGCGCGGGGCTAATGGACTTGCTGGGCGCGGACAACGTATTCGCGAGCAAGGATATCGCCATTGACGATGCGCGGCGGCGCTTCGATCCGGCGCCCGCCGCCTGAGCGCCACGCGACAGGTCGCGCACCGGCGACGGTTGCTCTCAACACAACGCATCGGGATAGATGCCCGGTCCAATGGCATCTTCCCAAAGCAGGACGCTGTGTTTAATTCATAGACCCCAGGAGGTGTGCGATGCAATTCGGCTTATTAAGTAACTTGTTGGACCCGGCCATTCTGTTTTTCTTTTTCGGGTTATTCGCCATATTGGTGAAGTCGAATCTGGAGATACCGCCGGCCATCGCCAAATTCCTGTCCCTGTATTTGCTGATGGCGATCGGCATCAAGGGCGG
>JBKJIS010000089.1:0-33180 GCA_046598305.1 Thiobacillus sp. | reverse complement strand
CGCCACGCGCGGCAAAACCTGCCGCGCGTTCATGGCCGACATGAAACTGCGGCTTGCCAGCGGCACGACGTATTACTACCCCGACGCGATGCTGGTGTGTGACCCGGCTGACGACCACCCTATCTACAAGCAGTCGCCCTGCTTCATCGCAGAAGTGCTGTCCCCCGCCACCGCCAGCATCAATGTGCGCGAGAAATTAGCGGCTTATCGCGGGTTGGCGAGCCTGCGCTATACTTTGCTGGTGGATTCGGAACGCTTGTGGGCGAAGGTGTTTTTTCGCGATGAACACGGCGCCTGGTTCGAACAGGAACTCTCGCCCGAAGACCGGGTTGATGTGGTGTGCGGCGACGCTCGCCTCGCCCTGTCGCTGGACGATTTGTACGAGGACACGGGGCTGCTCGTTGTCTGATGCAGCCGCGACGCAGCCGCCGCTGATCGTCTGGATCGTCAGCGACGACAAGCCAGGCCATGTAAACCAGTCGCTGGGGCTGGCCGAGGCGCTGGCGCGCGCCATCCCCACCGAGATTGTCACCCTCCCCGCCCTGCCGGCCTGGCGCGCCTGGCTGACGCTGCTGCTTAAGCGCGACCCTGGCAAGCCGCTCCCCAAGCCCGATCTGATCGTGGGTGCGGGTCATGCCACGCACCTGACGCTGCTGGCCGCGCGGCGGGCACACGGCGGGCACACCGTGGTGCTGATGAAGCCGAGCTTGCCGTGCCGCTGGTTCGATCTGTGCATTCTTCCCCAACATGATGGAGTTGCAGCGGATGCGCATACGCTGGTGACTGAAGGGGCGCTGAACCGCATCCGCCCGGCGGCGCTGTCCCCATCAACAGGCGACGATGCGCGCCACGGTTTATTTCTGGTTGGCGGCGCATCAAAGCATTTCGCGTGGGACAACGACGCCGTGCAGGTTCAGATCAAGAGCATCCTTGCGCGCACGCCCGACACGCACTGGACACTCACCACCTCGCGCCGTACGCCGGCGGATTTTCTTTTGGAATTACCCGCATTCCCCAACCTGACAGTTATCCCCCACACCCTTGCCACGCCAGACTGGCTGCCTGAACAACTGACCCAAAGCAGCACCGTGTGGGTGACACCCGACAGTGCCTCAATGGTGTTCGAAGCGCTGACTGCAGGCGCGGAAGTGGGCGTATTTGACCTGCCAGTCAACCCGACAAGCCGGGTCGGCCATGCGATTGCACATCTCGCCGACACACAGCGCATCACCCGTTTCGTTAGCTGGTGCGCCCACGATAAATTACACCCCAACCTGCACCCGCTGGCCGAAGCCGACCGCTGCGCTGACTGGATATTGAATTGGCTGAAGAAAAAAAACTGACTGTCCTGCAACTGCTCCCCGCGCTGGAATCCGGAGGCGTAGAACGTGGCACGCTTGAGATAGCGCAAGCACTGGTCGAGCACGGCCATCGCACGCTGGTGATGTCGGCGGGCGGGCGCCAGGTTGCGCCGCTCGTCGCATCGGGCGCCGAGCACTTTACCTGGCTGATCGGAAAAAAGTCACTGAAAACGCTGGTTCTCGTCGGCACGCTGCGAAAGTTTTTGCTGGAACATCAGGTGGACATCATTCATGCGCGCTCGCGGGTGCCGGCGTGGATTGCATACCTCGCCTGGCGCGGCATGAATCCGTTAACGCGCCCGCGTTTCGTCACCACGGTGCACGGCATGTATGGCGTCAACCGCTACAGCCGCATCATGACGCAGGGCGAGCGGGTGATTGCTGTGTCCAAAACCGTGCGCGACTACATCCTGCGCGAATACCCCGACACGCCGCCGTGGCGCATTCAGGTCATATATCGCGGTGTCGAAGGAAAAGAATATCCGCATGGCTGGAAGCCCGACCCGGTCTGGCAACAGGAATTTTTTGCGCAGTTTCCGCACGCCCCCGGCAAGCAACTGGTCACCCTGCCCGGCCGCATCACCCGGCTCAAGGGGCACGAAGACTTCATCGAGTTGATTGCGCAACTGAAACGGCGCGGTCTGGCTGTGCATGGCCTCATCGTCGGCGGCGCATCAACTTCCAAGCTGCGCTATTTGCAAAAACTGCGTTACCGGGTGCGCAGCATGGGGCTGGAAGAAGATATCAGTTTCACCGGCCAGCGTGACGACCTGAAAAACATCCTGGCCATTTCGAATCTGGTGCTATCGCTTTCCACCCAGCCCGAATCCTTCGGCCGCACCACGCTTGAGGCGTTGCGGCTGGGTGTGCCAACCGCAGGCTACGACCACGGCGGTGTCGGTGAAATTCTGCGCACGATTTATCCGGACGGGCTGTTGCCGCGCGACCGCCTCGACGAAGCCTGCCAGCGCATTGCCACCTTGTTGCAGCAGCCAAGTTCAGTTCCAAACGAAGATTTCTATCCATTGCGCAACATGCTGTCGCAAACCCTGGAACTGTATGAAAATCTTGCCCGGACACCACGCAGACAGGCCGGATAATAATGAATTGTCATCAAGCATATTCAACCAGTTCACGATCTATGCGACTAAAATTCGGCCTGCTTGAATGCAGCGCATTCACCCACAATGAACTGGATACGCTGAATGGTACGCTGGGGATCAATTTCGACAGCACCCCTGCATTGGTGGGGGACGTATTTGAATCCCGGCACACACGGCAAAGTTACCGCACTCACCGCAGGATGGCCTGGCAAGGACATCCTGCGCAACACATGGCCGGCAAACTGATGATCATTGATCTCGGCTTCCAGCATAAATTTGATTGAAAGTATTAAGTGCGAGCTCCTTTGTTACCCGCATCGCTCATGTCATCGGTTGGCACGACCAAAGCGTCAATAGCCGCATTTCTTTTGCTGTTCATTTTCGTTTTAAGTCTGCCCCCGAAGTGGGCAACTTTGCACATTGCCGGACTTGCCCTGGTCGCCTCGGCAGGGTTCGCGCACCGCTCAGATTGGCGCAGCCCCGCAATGCGAACCTATCTGCTATGTACCGCACTGTGGCTGATTCCGGTTCTGCTGACTGCCAGCCTGCAACACGCGATGGGGGTCGCCACCGCGCCCGCCTGGCACGAGTTGCCTGTACTCATCTTGCGCATGCTCGGTATCGGCCTTGGCATCATTGTGCTTCTCCAGCGCGGATGGCTGACCCTGCATTCAGCCGTCTTCGCGCTGCTGTGCGCGCTGTCGATACATGCTGGTGCCGGTTTGATCGATTTCCTGACCGAGTCGGATGCAAGCCTTCTCGCCTGGCGCCAGTTTCGTATCAACGGACTCGTGTTCAACCCCAATCCGTTCGGCATGTTCATGGCCCTGACGGCCATTATTTCTGGCGGACTCCTGCGCAACCAGCTGCGCCAACCAGCACTCTGGCTGTTGTTGATCGCAGCTCTTTTCGGCGTGTGGGCATCAGGATCGCGTGGTGCGATTCTCACCGTCATCGCAGGGTTTGCAGTGCTGTTTCCGCCCGTTAACCGCACACGCTTGCTTCTTTATCTTGGCTTTGCGACCCTGGCGATTTTGATTTACCTGAACGTCAAATTGGATGCCAACACACCGCACAGCGACAACTTACGCATGCAAATCATTTCATTTACACTGGAACAGATTCGCCAGGCGCCATGGCTCGGCTGGGGAATTGGCGGCTACGAGCACCTGCCCGGCCATGTCTTAAACGCACCCCACAACATGTGGCTTGATCTGGCTCTCAGCAGCGGTCTGGTTGCACTGGCGGGCACACTGCTGTCGGTGGCACTGCTGGCTGCCCGGCTTTACCGTCAACACCGGCCCTCATCCCACCTGGCATTGGCTGTGCTTGTAGCCGCATTGGTGGCGGGCACACTGGAGTATTCCATCCTGGATTCCACCCACTTTCGGGGGGTCTGGGTTATCGTCGCTGCGATCGCTTGTTACACGCTAAACGCGCCCTCATCTCGACCATTGCTTGCGCAATGAAACCCTCAGATTACACAGTCGTATACGCATCGGACGACCGGGGTGTCACCCAACTCGGCGCGGCCATATACTCATTGCTCGCAAACGCGTCGAATGCAACGACCTACAAGGTATACCTACTATCCATTGGCAGATTCGGAGCCTACGTGGAGCTGCTGAACGGCCTTGAAATAAGCAAACACTGGAGGCATTCGATCACCTTCATTGACGTATCGGATCTCGCCGCCACCTGCCGCCTTACCGTAAAAGAAAGTTGGCCGGTGACGGCCTGGACGCGCGTATTCATCCCCAACCTGCTACCCGAGGATGAGCGGCTCGTCGTGTACTGCGACATAGATACCCTTGTATGTAGCGACCTCAAGAAAGCGTTCGAGACACCGCTTCAAGGTAAGGCCACAGGGGTCGATTTTAAGCATGTATCCCTCAAGGGGTCGCATTTCAATGTAGGGCTTGGAATGCCGCAGGATTGTCCGGGTTATTTCAACTCGAGCGTGATGTTGCTGGATCTGGATGTTTTCAGGAAACAAGACCTGACACGGAAAATACTGCAGTACGTGGGAGAATACAGCGACATACTCGCATGCCCGGACCAGGATGCGCTTAACGGTGCGCTCTGTCATGGCCTTCGGCCGATGCACTCCAGGTGGAGCTGGCACGGCGAGCTCACGCGACTGAGCCCGAAGCGCAGCAAGTCGCCCATGAACCGTGGCGCGACGCGTGAGGATTCAGTGGGCCCGGCACTTCGGCCCGGAATCCGGCATTACCAAGGCCCGAACAAGCCGTGGCGATACAATCACAGGATCGAGCGAAGGAGATGCGAACATGCGATCATCGAATCCGGCTTCGGCGAGTATCCTCTTCCCGTAAAAACTTTCATCAAACAGACCAAGTATTTTGCCCATGTCCCGATCTACTGGATGACGCAAAAAAAAAAATCAGGAGACTCGACCTGTATTATCTAAGAACGCACTCACCATTGAGGTCCAGCTGATTCATGCAAGCCGTCAATATCCTTTGCCTGAAATGGGGCACGCGCTATGGCCCACATTACGTCAACACGCTCTATCGCGGCGTGGGTCGCAACTTGAGCCGGCCGTTCCGGTTTTTCTGCTGCACAGACGACGTCAGCGGGCTGGACGCGGGCGTGGAAATCATCCCGTTCCCGACCAACCCAGGCATCAAGCGCGGCTGGCCGGATATTCTGGTAAAGCTGGCGGTCCTGCAGGATGGATTTGGCGGCCTGCAGGGACCCACGCTGTTTCTCGATCTGGACGTGGCGATCACCGGCCCTATCGACTGCTTCTTCGACTACAAGCCGGGTGAATTTTGCATCATCCACAATTGGGTGAACTGGCGGAAAGCCTTGATGGGACGGCGTCCGACGGTGGGCAATTCGTCCGTTTTCCGGTTCGATGCTGGCGGATCCCAGCACGCCTACGAGACCTTTCTGCGCGAAATGCACCGCGCCGAAGACCGCACCATTTTCAACACCGAGCAGGCTTTTCTGACCTATGCACTGGGCAATCCGCAGTGGTGGCCGGATGAGTGGGTCAAAAGCTACAAGTGGAATTGCCGCCCAGGCTTCCCGCTCAATCTGTTCCGTATGCCCCAACTTCCCGAGGGCTGCCGAATTCTGGTGTTCCATGGCCGCCCCGATCCGGACGAGGCGATACACGGCTATCAGGGACGCAAACTGAACCACCGCACGCTACCAGCGCCGTGGATCGCCGATTACTGGAAACTGTAATGCCGCAGCCGCAACTCGATGCTTTCTGGGACTTGGTCGACGGCGTGCTGGTGGTCAATCTCGACAACCGCCCTGACCGTTGGCAAGAGCTACAGACGGTGACTGCAGCAGTCGTTCCCGCCGCCAAACTGCACCGGCTACCTGCCACACTGGGCGCGACGCTGCCAGGGTTCAGTGCGCCGCCATGGTTTCGCGGCCGCAAGCGCGACCGAACTTGGGCCGGGCGCGCCGGTTGCACACTGTCGCACCGTGCAGCGATTGCCCACGCCAAACAACAAGGCTGGCGCACGGTGCTGATCCTGGAAGACGACATCGAGCTTGAACCGGCACTGGCCGAGGTGCTGGCAGGATTGCCGGCTGCCTTGCACTGCAGTCACTGGGACGTATGTTACCTGGGGTATATCGACCCGGTTTCTCCCTATCGAACGCTCGCCGAACTGCCTACCGGACACAGTTTGTGCGCCGTATCCGGATGCAGCACTACCCACGCTTATCTGTTGCGGAACAGTAGCTACGACGCCCTGTTGGCGCGCTTGCCCGAGGCCGCCAACATCTGGGACTGGATCAGCCGCCACCGCGCCATCGACCGCTGGTATTACCGCAATCTGGCGCGCCATTTCGATGTTGTGGCGGTGTCGCCTGCGATCATCAATCAGCAGGGCGGGTTTTCCGACATCACCCAGCGCCCGCACAAAAAGGTGCACACCACGCGCGTGCCCAATGCCCGGCAGGGTGCGCTGGCTTTCCGCTTGCTGGGCGCGCTGCGCTGGCTGGGTTACCGGCTGGCGGAGCCGCGCGATTGGCTGCGCGGCCGCATCAAGCGCGCGCGCGGATTCTGAATCCCCATGAGCGATGTGCAACCCTCGCCGCCCCGGCTGCGCATCAAGTTTCTTGGCAAATCCAAGCCCGGACTGGACGGCGAGGGCTGGCTGAAATGTTTTCCCGGCAGGCAGCCGCGCTGGGGCAACTGCGACTTTATTTTCGACCGCGATTGCCGCGACTACGACTGGCTGGTGGTTTACGATGACCTGCCCTCGGTGGCTGGTGAACGCCATCCGCTATGGGTGGAAGAATTGGCCTGCCCAGCGGAAAACACCCTCTTGATTACCGTCGAACCGTCTTCGATCAAGACCTATGGCAGAACTTACCTGCACCAGTTCCGCTGGCTGCTGACGACGCAGGAAACATGGGCGACCGGCAAGCACCCCGGGTTGATTTTCCAGCAGCCCGCGCTGATCTGGTTCTACGCCAGCAGCTCACCGCGCGGCGACTACGACAGCCTGGTGAATCCCGTGCCGCTGGCCAAAACAGCAGACTTGTCCACGGTGTGCTCGAACAAACGGCAGGGACATACACTGCATCGCGCACGCTACGATTTCACCCAGGCGCTCAAGGCTCGGCTGCCGTTCATGGAAATCTACGGTCACGGCGTGCGCCCGCTGGCCGACAAGGCTGACGCCCTCGACCCCTTCCGCTACCACCTGGCGATCGAAAATCACCTTGGGCAGCACCACTGGACCGAAAAGCTCGCCGACCCCTTCCTCGGCGCCTGTATGCCGGTCTATTACGGCTGCCCCAACGCCGAGGATTATTTCCCACCGGAAAGTTTCATCCGCATCGATATTTCCGATGTCGATGCGGCTGCCGAGACCCTCCAGCGCGCCATCCGAGACAAGCTGTGGGAAAAGAATCTGCCCGCGATTCTGGAGAGCCGCCGCCGGGTGCTGGAGGAATACGGACCAATCGCAACCGTCGTGCGATTGGTTAACGAAAGACACGCCACCGACCGCGCCTTGCCCTCGGCACCTGTCCATATCCAGAGCCGCCGCCGCATGCACCGGCAACTGCTGCCGGGTTTGCGCTATGGCCTGGAAAAACTCTACGTACGCGCCCGCCACCGCTGGGCAGGCGATTGAGCGCGCGCTCAGGCCAGCATATTACGCAATCTGAACCAATGTCCGCGTGAAAAGCTGCGGAAAGCCTTGTGGGAACGTAGCGTCAATGGTCTTTCGGGCAAACCTGGCTGATACAGGCGCTCGACCCAGTGCGCCGCCCAGGCGAAGGGGTTGTAGACGCTCAATACGCGCCAGCGGGCTTCCACCAGCGCGGCTTCGCGCTGCAGAGCAAGCGGCTGGTCGAGCCGTCCAGCAATTCGCGCGGCCGCCCGGTGAACAGTCCATGTTGGCTCGTAGCAGGATTTCGCGTTGGCTCATATTTGATGTTGGCGTCAGCTTGCACCGGCTATCCAGTTAGTTACAACACCCAAAAATGCATCGATCAACGGCTGGACGGGGAATCATTGACGCTTTCATGGCGTTATCGAATCCGGCTGGTATTCCGGCACCCAGGTTTTCAGCTGGCGTTTGACCGTCGCTTCATCATACGTGTCGGGATTCGCCAGCCAGGCCAGACACTCGGCGTGCCATCCGGCATCGGCCGCGCGCGCCTTCGCCACCCGCAGCTTGGGATGCGGGGTGGGCAGGGTGGACTCGTCGTCGGCCAGCAGTTCCTCGTACAACTTTTCGCCAGGGCGCAGGCCGGTGTACTCGATACGAATGCTGTCTTCATTTACTTCCGACAGGCGAATCATGAGCCGGGCCAGCTCGGCGATTTTGACCGGCTCGCCCATGTCGAGCACGAAAATTTCGCCGCCCTCACCCATCAGACCTGCCTGCAAAACCAGCTGCGCGGCTTCGGGGATCGACATAAAGAATCGCGTGATCTCGGGATGAGTCACCGTTATCGGGCCGCCGGCTTCGATCTGCTTCTGGAACTTGGGTATTACGCTGCCCGATGACCCCAAAACGTTGCCGAATCGCACTGAGACATAACGCGTACCCGTGGCTTTCTGCATGGCCTGACAGCTCATCTCGGCCAGGCGCTTGGTCGCACCCATGACATTGGTCGGGTTGACCGCCTTATCGGTCGAGATCATCACAAACTTGCCCACCCCGTTTTCCTGCGCAGCGGCGGCGACAACCTGGGTGCCCAGCACGTTGTTGCGCGCGGCTTCCCAAGCATTAGCATTTTCCATCAGCGGCACGTGCTTGTAGGCCGCAGCATGAAACACCACCGCGGGGCAATGCTCGGCCAACACCCGTTTCACCCACACTGCGTTTTTCACATCCCCGATCACGGGCACAATCGGCATTTGAGGAAAACGCTGCGGCAACTCCTGCTCCATCGCATACAGCGCCAGTTCGGACTGCTCAAACAACACCAGCTTTGCGGGCGCAAACCGTGCAATCTGGCGACACAGTTCCGAACCGATCGAACCGCCCGCCCCGGTCACCATCACCACCTGTCCGGTCAGCAGTTTATGCAAGCCACTCTCGTCGAGCTGCACGGGGTCTCGTCCCAATAAATCATCAAGTTCGATCCGGCGCAGATTCGAGACCGATACCCGCCCCGCTACCAAATCATCAAGCGAGGGAATGGTCATCACCTTGAGTCCCCCTGTGGCACAAATTTCCGTTATACGCTTGCGGATTTCGTGTGCGGCTGATGGCAGTGCAAGCACAATATCTTCCACTCCCATCTTGTGCGCACAGGCTACAACATCATCCAGCGCACCCAGCACCGGAACCCCCTGTACCAGACGTCCCTTTTTATCGCGGCTGTCGTCCAGCAATCCCACTACATGAAATCCCGCAGGATTGCGCGCCAGTTCACGCAACAAAAAGTCCGCGGCCGAGCCCGCCCCGGCCACCAGCACCGGCTTGCTTCCAGGACGCAGCACGCTCGCCAGACGATGTTCTTTCCAGGCGCGGTAGGCCAGGCGGCTGCCGCCCATCACGATCAGCAACAGCAACGGGTCAAGAATCAGCACTGAACGCGGCACCACCGTGCTTACCCGAAACAGAATCAACACCAAGGGGATCATCAGCGCCGCCACCCCCACTGCCAGCACGATGCGCTTGAGGTCAGGCAGGCTGGCAAAGCGCCAGATACCCCGATACAAACCAAAGCGCCAGAACACTGCGGCCTGTAGCGGCACAATCCAAAGCAAAGTGGACAGAGCTGATGCCTGGTATTCAGGCGGCACTACAAGATTGAAGCGCAGCCAAAATGCACCCAGCCAGGCAAACGCGGCTGCCAGAATGTCGTGCAGGATGATGGTGACAATACGGGGATTAAGGTTCATTACGGGCACGCTGCCAGCGCCGGTCAATGGCTAGAAAAATCAGCAGATAAGGTACGGCCGACAGTATAAGCAGCCACGCAGCATGCTGCGGCAAAAAAAGCAATGCGAATGCCAGCGCAACCATCGCCAGCATCAACCCATAGGCCGCCAGCGCCAGCTGGCGGTGCGACGCGCCCAGCAACACCACGCGCTGGTAATAATGCGAACGGTGCGCCCGCCAGATTTTTTCGCCGCTCAAGCCGCGCCGCGCAAGCGTCACGCTGGCGTCGACGATGAACGGCGAAAACACCAGCAGCGGAAACAGCCACGGCCACACGTCTTGTCGCACCCCCACGATGCCGAGCGCGGCCGCCAGGAAGCCCAGCGGAATCGATCCCGCATCCCCCATAAACACTTGCGCCGGCGGAAAGTTAAAACGCAGAAACGCCAGCGCCGCCGCCGCGATGGACGCGCACAACGCCGCCAGCCCCGGCGCATCGCCCAGCCACGCCGCCAGTGCCAGCGCGCCAAAACCCAGCGCCGCCATGCCGCCCGCCAGCCCATCCGAGCCGTCCATAAAGTTATACAGATTGGTCATCCACACCACCGCCAGGGTGCCCAGCACCAGCGCCCAGCCGGACAGACCCAGCGCCAGCAGACATGCCACCGCGACAACGAAATGCGCCAGAAAGCGCACGCCCGCCGGCAAGCCGCGCACGTCGTCCACAACCGACAGCGCAGCCAGCGCGAACGCAGCCAGCACCACCGGCAGCGCCGCCTGCAACACACCGGCACTGGCCAGCCACACCACTGCCCCCCCCACTCCGGCCATGATGCCCAGCCCGCCGATGCGCGGCATCGGCGTCGCGTGCAGCGAACGTTCGTTAGGATGGTCCATCGGCAAGCGACCGCGACGCAGCAGCCAGGCCAGCATCAGCCAGCAGACGACAAATGCAGAAAAAGGCACAAACCCGTTCATTTTTTAAGCAGTCACGGTTGCAGCCAACCCGGCCTCCATTGAATACGGCGGCGTCCAGCCAAGACGCGAGCGTATGGCAGAATCGTCCACAAACAGCGAACCCGTCAGCCGCGCCACCGCCGCACGCTTGCCCAGCAACGCCCCCGCCAACTTCAGCACGCCCACCGGCACCGCCAGCAACCACACCGGGCGCCCCATGGTACGCGCCAGCGCACGGATCAACTCCGGCGTCGAAACCGCCTCGCCATCATCCAGCAAAAAAGTCTGCCCCGCAGCGGCAGGGTGCTCGACGCACAGCCAGATCGCATCGACAAAATTGCCCAGATACAACAGACTGCGGCGGTTGCGAATTGCCCCCAGCGGCAGCGGCCAGCCTCGCCCAACCATACGCATCAACCGCAGGAAATTCGCCTTAACCCCCGGCCCATACACCAGCGGCGGACGCAGGATGACGACTTCCAGCCCGGTTTCCTGCGCGATTCTGTGCAGGCCCTGTTCGGCCTCCCATTTTGAAATCGCATACGCGTCAGCGGGCGCCGGCGTATCGGTTTCTAGATAGGCGGCATCGCGCCCTTCGCCGTTGACCTTGATGGTGCTGATGAAAACGAAGCGCTTCACCCCAGCATCAGCCGCCTGGCGGGCAAGATTGAGCGTGGCTTCGGTGTTGGTGGCCCGGTATAAAGCCAGTGGACTCTTCACTGTGTCGCTCATCACGTGGGCACGTGCAGCGAGGTGCACGACTGCGTCGCAGCCAGCGAGTACATTGCACCAGTCCGTCGATGAACTCATATCGCCAATCACCACCTCATCCGGCAGGCCTGATCCTCGCCGCACTGCGGGGATGACCGCGTGGCCATCGGCCATCAACTGACTACACAGCGCGCGGCCGACAAAACCGTTTGCTCCGGTCACCAGAACCGTCATGATTTCTGCCTGATGCGAGGCAATCGTCCCAGATGCTTGGCGAAATACCTGGCCATGCTCGATATATGCCAGGCCGTATAACGCGGGTTTCTACGGCTCGAACGTTGTGCTGCATGGATTACCGACACCCCTGGGTGCAGCATCACCTTCCATCCCGCCTTCCATAGCCGCGCGCAGATATCCACATCCTCGTAGTAGAGGAAGAAATCTTCATCAAAACCACCAATATCCCTGAAAGCTTCCGCCCGGAACAACATGAACATCCCGGCCACCCAGTCCACCGCCATGGGAACATCGCCCACCACGGGGTAACGTCCCTCATCCAGGTGAAGCATTTTGGCCGCAAGGTTTACGGGAGTGGGAAAGTAACGCGCGCTATCTTCCGCATTGCCTGACGGGTCAATTACCCTCGGTGCCACCAGGCCGACCTTCGGGTCGTCCATGCAGGCGAGCAATTCCGGGAACGGGTCGTTCAATAAACGCACATCCGGATTGGCCACGCAGAAAAATGGGCTGTCGCAATGCTGGAAAGCCGCATTGTGATTAGCACCGAATCCCTTCGCATTTGCATGTTCTAATTGGCGAAAGCTCTGCAAACCTGCGCCATGAATCGAAACGTGCTCGGGAACATTACGGGTCAAAAGCACATCAAGATTCGGGGCATAGCGCGCAGCATCCCCGAGCAAGTCGTTCACCATATCGCCTTGCCGATGGCTAACTACAGACAACGTGACGTTGTTCATGCGAAGGGGATTGCGCTACATCGGGCGGCCCCACCACACGGCCTGCCTCTCAAGCGTTCACCGTGATGCATTCAATTCCCCCATGCGACCTCGCAAGCCATGCCAGACACCCAGCGTCATCATCCGAAAATGGCTCCACCGAGGCTTGGCGAACAGGGCATAAAAAACATACTTTAATAGTAACTTCCAACCATCCACAAACTTCCAATTAACCGGAACCCATTGTTGTCGGTATAGCCAAATCGCATTACGGAAATGGTAGTAATGGCGTAATGGGCTATGCAAAGGTATTTTCTTGCCTAGAAAAGAAAGCGGCGTTTCTCCCAAATCATGCTTCATTTTGGCAGAGCAAACGCCATAAGACCGAAACCCCTTCCTTTTGGCCCGTAAACCCCATTCTATGTCTACATAATCGATGAACAACTCTTCTTGCATTAAATTAACCACATCAAGCGTCGACATTGGAATTAAGCAGCCTGAGGAAATCAAATAATCCACATCTACAATGGAGGAGGATTTATTACAAGCTTGGCGCACTAGCTTAAAACCCCGTATTCGGATGAAAGGCGGAGGATTGTCTTGGCGTTCATCCATGTATCGCGGCCCAACTGCCGCCACCTTGCAGCCCGCCGCTTGTTTCGCCTGGATTACCTCGGTCAAACGCTGAACCATATCGGGCGCGGGCAAACTGTCCTGGTCGAACAGCACTACGTAGCCTGCCCCACGCCGACGCGCCCAATCTATCCCCACGTTTAGAGCAGCGGCGATGCCCAAATTGGTCGGCAAACGGACGAGTTCACACCATGAATCAACAAAAAAGGCAGTGTCGATACCTTTGCAAATATCCAGGCTCGATCCGTTGTCAACCACAATCACGTTAGATACTTGCGAACGCAAAGAGTGCAGCAAGGCATATAGAGCCGCGAGATCGGGCTCATATGTCACTACGACAGCTACAACCATTAACCCCCCAAGCAAAATTAGGCAACACGCATCTTTTCCTCAACCCGCGACACCCAGGGCGAATTCATCATGAAGACGCTGATTCGACCGCCTTGGAGAAAGCGTCTATCACTGGCTGAATCAGCCCACGTTTGAGTTTGAGCGCGGCCTGGTTGACCACCAGGCGCGAGCTGATGTCGCTGATGTGCTCGACCGCGACCAGGCCATTGGCCTTGAGGGTGCCGCCGGTGGACACGAGATCGACGATGACATCCGACAGGCCGACCAGCGGGGCCAGTTCCATCGATCCATACAGCTTGATGAGATCGATGTGCACGCCCTTGCTTGCAAAGTGGTCACGTGCGGCGTTGACGTATTTGGTAGCAACGCGGATGCGCGCGCCCTGCTTCACCGTGCCGGCGTAGTCGTAGCCTTCGCGCACGGCGACCATCATGCGGCACTTTGCGATCTGCAAGTCGAGCGGTTGATAGAGGCCGTTGCCGCCGTGTTCGTTGAGCACGTCCTTGCCGGCGATACCGAGGTCGGCGGCGCCGTATTGCACGTAGGTCGGCACGTCGCTGGCACGCACGATGATGAGCCGCACGTCGGCGCGGTTGGTGCCGATGATGAGCTTGCGCGAGGACTCGGGGTTCTCGGACGGCGTGATGCCTGCCGCCGCCAGCAACGGCAGGGTTTCTTCGTAGATGCGGCCTTTGGATAAAGCCAGCGTGATACCTGAGTAGCTCATGTTCAATGTCGGTTTTTAGTGTGCACGTTTGATGCGCGCGCCCAGTTGGGTCAATTTCTCTTCGAGGCGTTCGTAGCCGCGATCAAGGTGGTAAATGCGTTCAATCGTGGTTTCACCGGCCGCCACCAGACCCGCCAACACCAGGCAGGCGGAGGCGCGCAGGTCGGTCGCCATGACGATGGCACCGTCGAGTCGCGGCACGCCGCGCACCAAAGCGGTGCGGCCGGAGACTTCGATGTTGGCGCCGAGGCGGCGCAATTCCTGCACGTGCATGAAGCGGTTTTCAAAAATGGTTTCGATCACACTGGCGGCGCCGTTGGCAATGGTGTTCATCGCCATGAACTGCGCTTGCATGTCGGTGGGAAACGCCGGGTGCGGTGCAGTGCGCACGTCCACCGCTTGCAGCTTGCCGTCGGATTCGATTTCGATCCAGTCGCTGCCCGTCTCGACCTTGGCGCCGGCTTCGCGCAGTTTGCTCATCACCGCGTCGAGCGTGTCGGGCTGGGCATGGGTGGCGCGCACGCGTCCGCCAGTCATGGCTGCGGCAACCAGAAAGGTGCCGGTTTCGATACGGTCGGGCATCACGGAATACTCCGCGCCGTGAAGCACTTCAACACCCTGAATCGTGATGACGTCGCTGCCAGCGCCCTGGATGTTGGCGCCCATGGCGATCAGGCAGTTTGCCAGATCGATCACTTCGGGTTCGCGCGCGGCGTTTTCCAGTAGGGTGGTGCCTTCGGCCAGCGCGGCAGCCATCATCAGGTTTTCGGTGCCGGTGACGGTCACCATGTCCATCACGATGCGTGCACCCTGCAGGCGTTTGCAGCGGGCGTGGATGTAGCCGTGTTCGATCCGGATGTCGGCGCCCATGGCCTGCAAACCCTTGATATGCTGGTCAACCGGGCGCGAGCCGATGGCGCAGCCGCCGGGCAGCGAAACGCGCGCCTCACCAAACCGCGCCAGCGTTGGCCCCAGCACCAGGATGGCGGCACGCATGGTTTTCACCATTTCGTAAGGCGCTTCTTTATGCGGGATGGACTCACCGCACAGGGTGACGTGATTTTTGTCGTCTAGCGTGACGCGCACGCCCATGTGGCCAAGCAGCGCCAGCATGGTGCTGATGTCCTTGAGGTGCGGCACATTGCCGAACTGCATGGGTTCTGCTGTCAGCAGGCTGGCAGTCAGGATAGGCAGCGCGGCATTTTTTGCGCCGGAAATGCGCACGTCACCGTCAAGCGGGTTGCCGCCATGAATCAGTAGAGCTTCCATTCAGCGCGCGGCCCAGTCTTCGGGGGTGTAGGTTTTCATCGACAGCGCGTGAATCTGCGCATGCATGCGCGTACCCAGCGCTTCGTAAACCAGCCGATGCTGCTGAATCGTGTTCTTGCCGCTGAACGACGGGCTGACGATTACTGCCTGGAAGTGCTGGCCGTCGCCGTCCATTTCGATGTGCTCACACGGCAGTTTCTCGGTGATCCAGCCTTTGATGTCTTCGGGGGTAACCATAGGTATCTTGCCTCTTCAATGTCTGAGTTTGTAGCCGCTACGGAGCAGCAACAAGGTAATCGCTGATATTGCCACAAAGGAGGCCCCGGAGACCAGCAAACCCAGCCATGGATCGGTGTCGGAGTGCCCCACAAACGCATAGCGAAAGCCGTCGATCAAGTAAAAAACAGGATTGGCATGCGAAATGGATTGCCAGAACGCCGGCAGCGAATGAATGGAATAGAACACACCGGACAGAAAGGTCAGCGGAAGAATCAAAAAATTCTGGAATGCTGCCAACTGGTCGAACTTCTCCGCCCAGACTCCGGCCAATATACCCAGCGCACCCATGATGCCGCAGGCCAGCAACGCATAAGCCAGCAGCCAGCCCAGATGCGGCATCGACAAGGGTGCGAACCACACCGTCACCGCCAGCACGCCCGCCCCCACCACCAGCCCACGCAAAATCGAGGCGCCCAGATAGGCCAGAAAAAACTCCAGGTACGACAAGGGCGGCAATAGCACAAACACGATGCTGCCCATCATCTTGGATTGGATCAGGCTGGACGAGCTGTTGGAGAATGCGTTCTGCAGCATGCTCATCATCACCAGCCCAGGCACCAGAAAACTGGTGTAAGACACGCCGGGATAAACCTCGACATGCGCTTCCAGCACATGTGAAAAAATCAATAGATACAGCAAGGCCGTCACTACCGGGGCCACAACAGTCTGCACCACCACTTTCCAGAAGCGCAGCAGTTCCTTGTAAAACAGCGCCGAGAGTCCGCTCATGTGCGCTTCATGATGTCGGTAAAGACATCCTCCAGATCGGGTTCTTGCAACCGCATTTCGAGTACGCGTACCGCTGCGCCCCGAAAATCGGCCAGCAGGGTTTCCAGGTCGGCATAGTCACTGAAATTAAACCGCCAGCAGCCATCTTCTCCCTGCACAACGCGGTTCTGCCATTGTTTCGGCATGCTTTCCACATCCAGCCGGAATTGCGCGCAATGCTCGTTGGTCAGTTTCAACAGGTTTTTTGTCTCATCCAGCGCAACAACACGGCCAGCCTTGAGCATGGCGATGCGACCACACAGCGCCTCGGCTTCTTCCAGATAATGCGTGGTCAACAATATCGTATGACCTTCGCGATTCAGCCGGCTGATAAATGCCCACAGCGAGCGTCGCAGATCGACGTCTACTCCGGCAGTCGGCTCATCGAGCACGATGACCGGCGGCTTGTGCACCAGCGCTTGCGCCACCAGCAGACGGCGCTTCATGCCGCCCGACAGACTTTGCGTATTCTTGTCGGCGTGGGGCGTGAGATCGAGGTGATGCATGATCTCGTCTATCCAGTCATCGTTGTGCTTGAGACCAAAAAAACCAGACTGGATGCGCAGCGTCTCGCGCACATTGAAAAAAGGATCGTAGACCAGTTCCTGCGGCACGACACCGAGCGCACGGCGCGCCTGCCGATAATCCCGCACTACATCGTGACCCATGATGGAAGCAGTGCCTGAGCTGGCACGGGTGAGCCCGGCAAGAATTGAAATGAGCGTGGTTTTACCTGCTCCATTCGGACCCAGCAATCCAAAAAAAGCCCCCTGCTCAACCTCAAGCGAAACACCATCAAGTGCCTGGGTTTGCTTAAAATTTTTATGCAGTGCGCTAACGCGAATTGCCGGCGTTTGCTGACTCATGCGGGCAACAGTTCGGATACCCCGTACAGTTCGGCGAGAGTGGCAAAGCTGGAGGGAAGACCCGTGCAAACGAGCGTACGGCCGGCCTGCCGGGTTTGGCGCATGGCGCTGAAAACGAGGGCCAGAGCAGCCGAATCAGCGGACTCGACAGCGCTGAAGTCCAACGTATCCACCCCCTGCGCCAAATGGGGTTGCAATTCGCGCAGCAAACCGCCTGCGCTATCTACCGTCACTGCGCCTGAAATACGGCAGCAGTTTCCTTCGCACTCCATCACGAGCCGGAACGCGGTGCTGGACTGACTGAGCTACGATTCGATTTGTCAGCCAGGGTTTTGATCAAACCATCAATCCCGTTCTGGCGGATTGTGCTGGAGAAGGATGATCGGTAATTGGTCACCAGACTGACGCTATCGATTGTGACATCGTATATTTTCCAGCCAAAGGGAGATTTATACATGTTGTAATCAATTGGAATCGGCTGTCCACCAGGTTGACGAATCTCGGAACGAACGGTCACATCTGTGTCATCCGGTTTCATTACCAATGGCTTGAAGTCAACGGTTTGGTTGGTAAAAGCAGTCAATGAGCTTGCATAGGTGCGTACCAGCAGATTACGAAACTCGGTCACCAGAGCCTGCTTCTGTTGCGCCGTGGCCCGTGGCCAATGTTTGCCAATGACCAACTGGGTCATGCGATTGAAGTCGAAATTAGGCAATATTTTGGCTTCGACCAACTGGTACACCTTGCCCAGATTGCCATTCTGAAGCTCCTTGTCCTGCTTCAATATGGCCAGCACTTCATTCGTCGTGGTGCGAGCCAGCACATCGGGAGGGGTATCTACAGCCAGTACCTGGGTGGAATTGAATCCAGCCATTAGGGCCAAAAGCAAAAAAAGTGAGCGCAACATAGTCAAATCATCCTGTTGGAAAGTGGGGCAAGTCAATATCAAGTAAGGGGTAGACGCGTCTGCCTTACTTGAGTTCACCTGTCAGGCGCGCAAGTTGCGCCACGTTCATGTTGTAGTCATTCACCGTACGCAAATATTCGGTCTGTGTCAGGACATAATTCTTGAGTGAATCAGCCACCTTGTCAGCCGTTTCAACCCCGGCCGAAAAATCTGCCAGCGAGGCCACCATCCAGCGTCGCGCGGCAGATGATCCCTCGGATAACGCCAACTGCGAATCAAAGTTTGCCTTGGCATGCGCATAGGCCTCACCCACTTCAAATGGGATCCCCGCTACAGCAAACGCCTTTTTGTGATTGATCGCTTCAAGTTCCGCCTGCGCCTGGTTAACGCGCGCTCTGGCAACCCCAAATACGGTATCCCATTTCACGCCGACTACAGGGGTCAACCCACCGCCGTTAAAGGGATCATTGATATAGGGATTGTCCAAACGATCACGCTGGGAAGCATAGTTGAACTGGCCAATCACGCCTGCATACACATCGGGCATGCGGTCGGCCTTTTTGGCGGCAACCAATGCGCGACGCGCGCGCAAGCCCGCCTCAAGTTGCTGCATCTCGGGGCGGTCCAGCAAGGCGCGTGACTGAAGCTCAGCCAATTCAAGCTGGGGGAATGCGACTGGCTCTATACGCTCGTCTGCAACCTTTAAATCGGACTTCAGGCCCGCCCCCGTCAGAACTTTCAAACCATCGAGGCTGATTTTCTCAATTGCCCGCGACTGGTAAACATATTTGGCAAGTAGACTTTTCGCGGACTGCAACGCATATAAGTCAGATTGCTTGGACTCGCCCGTTTCTTCCTTTAATTGGCGTTCAGTCGACCGAACGGCCTGGTCAAGTCGTCCCTGCATGTCTTCCAAAAAAACACGGGTATCTCGCGCCGCCAAATAGCCGTAATAAGCACGCTTGGTGTCAAAAACCGTATCACCGCGAGTCTGCTTGAGTTCGCCCTGCTTGAGGTCGATATTGCCCTGCGCTGCCTCGCCATAGCGCTCGATTTTTCCAAAGGTGTAAAGCGGCTTGATCAGCGCAAAATCCAGATGGGTCCAGTCGGAGACGCCCTTGATCCGGTCACCATCGGCACGTGGCGTGCCGCCAGAAGTCGCACCGTTCTGATAAAACCCGCCCTCGACTTTCGGTGCCAGCCCGACAAAGGCATTGGCGCTCAAACGCCAGCCTGCATTGCCCTGCACCTCCTGCATCATGCCGCGCGCGGCCTCAACCACCTGTTCACGCTCCTTGATGCGTGGGTCGGCAGCCAGACTCATGGCCACGGCTTGCTGCAAATTGACGGATTCCGCCTGTGCAGTAACCGTGGTCAGCAGCAATCCGGCTGCAATAACAGCGTGGGGCAAAGTATTGAATGTCATTTTGGCGCTCCTTCTTGAGCTTTACCATACAAAAATTGGCTGACCAAATTCTCCAGCACCACCGCATCCTGGGTGATCAGGATCCGATCCTTGTCTTTCAGTTTAACGCTGTCGCCTCCAGCTTCAAGGCCAATATATTGCTCACCCAGCAAGCCCGATGTCATGATCGCGGCCGAGGAGTCCTTTGGAAAAGCATAACGCTTGTCAAGAAGCAGTGTGACGGCAGCCTCATAGGTTTCATTGTCAAAGCGTACATCCGCCACCCGACCCACTACCACGCCAGCACTCTTGACGGGTGCCCGGGCCTTCAGTCCGCCGATGTTTTCAAAACGTGCGATGACTTCATAGCTGTCCGAATTGTTTACGGTGTTCATGCTGCCAACCTTGAGCGTCAGGAACAGCAGCGCGACAATGCCCACAATTACAAATAGTCCAACCCAGAGGTCGAGTATGGTCTTGTTCATTTAGCTAAGTCCCCGGAACATGAATGCAGTCAACACAAAATCCAGCGCCAGCACAGTCAGACTGGAAGTCACTACGGTGCGCGTGGTCGCACCCGACACCCCTTCGGCAGTCGGCGGCGCATCATAGCCTTCAAACAGTGCGATCGTGGTGATGGCGATGCCGAACACCACGCTTTTGATGACGCCATTCAGAATATCCCGCTCGAAGTCGACCGCGCTTTGCATCTGAGACCAGAAGGCGCCTGCATCCACCCCAATCAGTTGCACGCCCACCAGATAACCGCCGAATATCCCCATCGCAGAAAACAATGCTGCCAGTAAGGGCATGGAAATTACCCCAGCCCAGAAGCGCGGTGCCACCACTCGCGCAATGGGATCCACTGCCATCATTTCCATCGCAGACAGTTGCTCGGTCGCCTTCATCAAGCCAATTTCGGCGGTGATCGCACTCCCGGCCCGGCTGGCAAACAGCAGGGCGGCGACGACCGGCCCCAACTCGCGCACCAGCGACATGGCCACCAGGATGCCGAGCGCTTCTTCAGAACCATAGGTTTGAAGGGTCTCATAGCCCTGCAAACCGAGCACCATCCCCACAAACAAGCCTGATACCACAATGATGATGAGTGACTGGACGCCGCTGAAATACATTTCGCGTAGGGTCAGCCCGAAGCGACGGAATGCGGTTCCTGAATGCAGCAGGATCGCCACGAAAAACCGAACCACAAAGCCGATGCGACCCACGCCTTGTAGCGTGCGATTTCCCAAACGCTCTATCGCTTGCTTAAGCACTCTGCCCTCCCAAACGCAGGTCTTCGACGTATGGTGCCGCCGGGTAGTGAAATGTCACGGGGCCCTCCGCCTCACCATGCACAAACTGATGGACATACGGCAGATCAGACGCCCTGATTTCGTCTGCCGTTCCCTCGGCAACAATGACGCCTTCGGACACGAAATAAATATAATCGACAATTTTGAGCGATTCATGCACGTCATGGGTCACCAGTATGGAGGTCAGACCCAGGGTGTCAGTCAGCCGCCGAATCAGGTTACCTGTAATCCCCAATGAGATGGGGTCAAGCCCTGCAAATGGCTCGTCATACATAACCAGTTTGGGGTCCAATGCAATCGCACGCGCCAACGCCACCCGCCTTGCCATGCCACCGGACAATTCAGCCGGCATCAGGTGCGCCGCGCCGCGCAGGCCCACCGCATGCAACTTCATCAGCACGAGGTCACGGATCGCGTCTTCTGGCAGGTCAGAATGCTCACGCAACTGGAAAGCCACATTGTCGAACACGGTCATATCCGTAAACAAAGCGCCGAACTGGAACAACATGCCCATTGTGCGGCGTAAGCGATACAGACCTGCCTGGTTGAGTTCGCCCAGCGATTCACCTGCCACACGCACTGTTCCCTGGCGGGGTTTAATCTGCCCGCCAATCAGTCGCAAAAGTGTGGTTTTGCCGCAACCGCTACTGCCCATGATGGCGATAACCTGACCCCGTTTAGCGGTTAAATTGATGCCCTTCAAAACCGGCCGGGCACCATAGTCAAATGCGACATTTTCGATTTCAACCAGATTATCGTGTTGCAAAAAGCAGGCCCTGATTTTTTATTAGTGGACTGCCATTTTACCGAAGCCCGCGCGTCCATGCTGCTGATCTGTCATTTTTAGCGCGGTGTCAGTAGCCCATAACCTGCTTTAATTGATTGACCTGCTGCATTAATCCCAGATCACCGCTCCGGCTGAACACAAACAGGGGTTCGCCTGCGTCCACTTGCCGGGTAATACGCTGTGCCAGTGCACGTAAATCAGGTGCGTCATCCAGCCACCACACATGCTCGTTTATCCATGCCGGAGAGGCCAGCAGTACGCGTTCGGAAGTCGGTATACCAACCGCCTCACCAGCCGATTCAAGGACGAAATAAAAATCTTCCTGCGTATCGTGCAACCACTCTAGCCACACACTTTCTGACACGCTCTGCCAGATCGTCCTGGGTAGGAAAACCGCCTGAAACTGGGTGTTGTAATAAGACAACATCCAGTCATGCGGCAAGTCGTCCGGATAAAAACTACCGCGCCATTCCGGGTAGGTCCAGGTCACCCCACCAACAAATATGAGTTGATTATTCTGCATGGCTCCTGTTTCTCGGATCGGCTCGATCTCAGGCCCGGCGCCAGGTCGTGCCGCCAGGACCATCCTCCAGCACAATGTTCGCCGCTGTCAGCGCATCGCGAATACGGTCGGATTCAGCAAAATCCCGCTCTGTGCGTGCGGTTTTCCGTGCTGCAATCAGTGCTTCAATTTCCTGTTCGTCCATGCCTGCACAGGGAGCGCCGGCCTGCAGATAATCCGCCGTATTGCGTTGCAGCAATCCCAGCACGCCACCCAGATTGCGTAAAATCTGCGCTGCTGTGGCATCGCCCCGGTTTGCCTCGCCAGCCAGGTCAAACAGAACTGCAAGTGCCTCGGCGGTATTGAAATCATCATCCATGGCTGCGCGAAAGCGGATTGCTGCAGGGTGACTCCAGTCAGGCTCAGCGCCCGGCAACGGCATGTGCTTGAGGGCGGTATACAGGCGCGACAAGGCGCTCCTGGCATCGTCGAGGTGCGCATCCGAGTAATTGAGGGGGCTGCGGTAATGCGCGCGCAGGATGAAAAAACGCACGACTTCAGCGTCGTATTTCTTCAAAATTTCCCGGATGGTGAAAAAATTGCCCAATGATTTGGACATTTTCTCGTTATCCACCCGCACAAAGCCATTGTGTAGCCAGTAATTAACAAATTTGCAGCCGTGTGCGCCTTCAGACTGGGCGATTTCGTTTTCGTGGTGCGGAAACTGCAAATCCTGCCCGCCGCCGTGGATATCGAAGTGATTACCGAGCAGCTCTGCGCTCATGGCTGAACATTCGATATGCCAACCCGGGCGACCCGGGCCCCAGGCGGAATCCCAGGAAGGTTCGCCCGGTTTGGCGGCTTTCCATAGCACGAAATCCATCGGATCACGCTTACTCAGGTCAACTTCGACACGCTCACCTGCCCGCAGCTCGTCCAGGCTCTTGCCTGACAAACGTCCATAGCCATCGAAGCTGCGTACGCTGTAATACACATCGCCATTGGGCGCCGGATACGCGAGTCCGGCCTTTTCCAGTTGTGCAATCAATGTCAGCATCTGAGCCACATAAGCGGTGGCGCGTGGCTCATGGTCGGGCGGCAATACGCCCAGTGCGCGTTCATCTTCGTGCATCGCAGTAATGAACCGCTCGGTCAGGGCAGCCGGCGTTTCATTATTTTCTTGCGCCCGCCTGATGATTTTGTCGTCGATGTCCGTGATGTTTCTGACATAGACAACGTTATAACCGCTCGCACGCAACCAGCGCGTAACCATATCGAAAACGACGAAAACGCGCGCATGGCCCAGATGACACAGGTCATATACGGTCATTCCGCATACATACATGCGTACCTTGCCCGGTGTGAGCGGGATAAATTCTTCCTTGGATCGGGTGAGGGAGTTGGTAATGTGCAGCATGGTGCGAACAATCAAGGATGAAATGAGGGGTAAGGGAATCAAGCAATACTATCAACTGTCTCAGTCGGGTCGATGTTGTTAGAATGCCTGCTTTCCAAGATGAACCGAGCATATCACATGGTCTTGTCACGTTTTCTTGCCATCGTTGCTGCCTGCGTCATGCTTTTCAGCATGCCGGCCCAGGCCACTGAAGTCCAGGAAATCAATCAGCAGTTTCGCAAGGGTGATTTGCCCGGCGCGCTTGACCGCGCCAACCGCTATCTGGTCAAAAACCCCAAGGACGCACAAGCACGCTTTCTGAAAGGCCTGATCCTGACCGATCAGGGCAAGACCAACGACGCCATCACCGTGTTTACCGGAATGACCGAGGATTTTCCCGAACTGCCGGAACCCTATAACAACCTGGCCGTGCTTTACGCTTCGCAAAACAAATACGATGCAGCGAAGAATGCGCTGGAAATGGCCATCCGCACCCATCCCGGCTATGCAACAGCGCACGAAAATCTGGGTGACATTTACGCCAAGATGGCTTTGATTGCCTATGACAAGGCGTTGGCACTGGACAACAAGAACGCCACCGCACAAACCAAACTTGCGCTGATCCAGGAGATGATTCAGGGACAACCCCGCAAGGCCGCGTCCACCAAATCAATGCCGGCACCAACCCAGTCTGCCGCCAAGTCAACAGCAACCGAGTCCGCACCCGCCAAGCCCTTGCCCGCAAACACGTCACCAGCCAGCAATGCGGTCGAAGCCGCCGTAATCCAATGGGCAAAAGCGTGGTCGGCACGCGACGTCAATGCCTACCTGGCGGCTTACGCCAGCGACTACGCAGCCGGCGGCATGACGCGCAGCAGCTGGGAAGCCCAGCGCCGTGAGCGGGTCAGCAGCGCCAAGAGCATCGATATTCAATTGAGTGATATGACCATCGTTCAACAAGGTGATACCGCCAGTGCCACGTTCCGACAAGCTTACCGTTCCGACCGTTTCAGCGCGACAGTGGCCAAAACCCTGAAGCTGGCACTACAAAACGGTCAATGGCGCATCGTTGACGAGGACTCAAAGTAAACACCATGAGGGCACCTCTAAAAATTCAGAGTTCGCCCAAAGGCAAGGTGAACGCCGCCAAATCGTGGATCAAGGTTGGACTCAGCAACCTCAGCGACACCACCCCAAAACGCCAATTCTGGAGCCGTGAAAACGGACGCTGGAATATCATTCACGAAACCTCTCTTTAAGGACATCCATGGTCAAATTACACACCAATCACGGCATCATCACGCTCGAACTCGATGCCGAGAAAGCCCCGAAAACGGTTGAAAATTTTCTGCAATATGTTCGCGACGGGTTTTTTGACGGCACGATTTTCCATCGTGTGATCGATGGCTTCATGCTCCAGGGTGGCGGATTCGAGCCCGGCATGACACAAAAACCCACGCGTGATACGATTGAAAATGAAGCGTCCAACGGTTTGAAGAATGAGACCTACACTGTCGCCATGGCGCGCACACCCAATCCCAATTCAGCCAGTTCGCAGTTCTTCATCAATATTGCCAACAACAGTTTTCTCAACTTCACTGCACCTACCCCGCAGGGCTACGGTTATGCGGTATTCGGCAAGGTGGTGGATGGCACCGATGTGGTCGACCAGATCAAGAAAGTAAAAACCGGCAGCCGCGCGGGCCACCAGGACGTGCCACTGGAAGATGTGGTGATCACCAAAGTGGAAATCGTCTGACGCCATTGGCAAGCCTGGCTTCAAATAAAGGCGCTGGACGCACCTTTTTTGTTGCCGACCTGCATCTAACTGACGAACGCCCGGTCGCCACCGGGCGTTTTTTTCGCTTTCTGATCGAGGATGCCCAAGGCGCTGATGCCTTGTACATTCTGGGTGATCTGTTCGAAGCCTGGGTTGGTGACGATCACGACGAGCAGGTAGCGCACGACACTGCGCGCCATATCAAGGCACTGGTTGATTCAGGTACACCCGTGTACTTTATGCATGGCAATCGCGACTTCATGCTGGCCGGACGTTACGCTACGTTATCTGGCATGAGCTTGCTCTGTGACCCGACCAAAATCGATTTGTATGGCGCGTCCACGCTGCTAATGCACGGCGACACCTTGTGTACCAATGATTCGGCTTATCTAAGGTTTCGAAACAAGGTACGGCGCCCATGGGTCCTGGCTTTGTTGCGACGCCTACCCCTGTCCCTACGCCACCGCATGGCGCGGCAGGCGCGGGCCGGCAGCGCATCGGCCAAAGCAGAAAAACCGGCCGAGATCATGGATGTGAATAAGGATGAAGTGGCGCGCATGCTCCACACTCAACAAGCCTTTCGGCTTATTCACGGCCACACGCACCGCCCGGCTAAACATACCCATGAGGTCGACGGCCATCATTGCGAACGATGGGTGGTGCCGGATTGGTATACTCGTTGCGGCTACGTTGTATGTGACAGCGCCGGCTGTGCGCTCAATGTAGAGCCCCTGTAGAAGCTTTATGACGGTGCGTTGACCAACGGCATGCCCTCCGGCACGCGAAACAATTTCGGGTTCAATGGCAGACGGCTTTCACTTTCAAACTTTCGCGTCCGCCCGGTGAATTCTCGCTCGTCCAGCGGCAATCCCAGCTTGAGCGTAGTGCCCGTCTCCCAGACCTGATTCGCCAGATCGCAAGGATTCTGCATAGTCGCGGGTGATCCCTTCCAAACGCGATATTGCATGGATGCCAGGACAGCTTTGTATTCAGCCATTGCGCGCGCCGCGTCCGGAGCCGCTTGTCGGGCTGCCCCCCCTTCGCTGCACACCACGCCCTCCACGGTAAGTGTGAACGCCAGGGTTCCACGCCCGGTCTTTTGGGTGTCCAATTGAGGCTTCCAGTTAGCGGGCTTGGCAGGCAATTTTCCACGTTTAAATACCATGGCCATCTTGTTGCCGTGCATGACGTTGATTACCTTGCGCTGACGGCGGTCCAGCAAGACAAAATCCCCCTCATCCTCACCGCCATCCATGCGCATAAAGTTTGGCGTCACGAGGATGCGTGTGAGATAGGCCGGTGTGCCCGGGTCCTGATCCATATAACGCAACGCAATCATGTCCGCAGCATGGGCCGTGCCCAGCCCCAGCAAGCCCAACACCAACCAACGCGACATCATTCCAAACCCCTTTTCAAATCAGCCTGAATATCGGCTATGGATTCCAGCCCCACCGCAATACGGACCAATCCGTCGCTGATGCCCGCTGCATCACGTTGCTCGGGTGTCATGCGGCTATGTGTTGTGCTGGCCGGATGCGTGATCGTGGTTTTGGTGTCACCCAGGTTGGCGGTGATTGATAGCATCCGGGTTGCATCGATCAGTTTCCATGCGGCGTCCTTGCCGCCCTTGAGTTCAAACGCGACGATGCCGCCACCGGTTTTTTGCTGTGCCATCGCCAGTTGGTGTTGCGGATGCGACGGCAAACCCGGGTAAAGCACGCGCGCAACCTGCGGTTGTGCTTCCAGCCATTGCGCCAGCGCCAGAGCATTTTTCGAATGCGCGTCCATCCTGATCGTAAGCGTCTCCATGCCTTTTAATATCACCCAGGCATTGAACGCCGACAGCGTGGGCCCGGCCGTACGCAGAAAAGTGTAGACGCCTTCCATCAAGGCCTGGCTGCCGAGCACCGCGCCGCCCAGCACCCTGCCCTGCCCATCGAGATACTTGGTGGCCGAATGAATCACGATGTCGGCACCCAGTTCCAGCGGCTTTTGCAGCACCGGCGAGCAAAAGCAGTTGTCTACCGCGAGCCACACTCCGGTTTCGTGGGCAATTGCAGCCAGCGCGCGTATGTCGCTCACCTCGGTCAGCGGATTGGACGGCGACTCGACAAAAAACAGCTTGGTGTTCGGCTTCACCGCCGCGCGCCATTCCGCCGGGTCGGTCGGCGACACATAGGTCGTTTCGATGCCAAAGCGCCCCAAAATATTGCTGAACAGCTGCACGGTTGAGCCAAAGATCGAACGCGACGCCACGACGTGCTCGCCCGCCTTCATCAAGCCCATCACGGTAGCCAGAATGGCGGCCATGCCCGAGGCAAACGCTACGCAACGTTCAGCGCCTTCGAGTGCGGCGAGCCGCTCTTCCATCATGCTGACGGTGGGATTGGTGAAGCGCGCGTAAATGGGTCCGGGCTGCTCGCCCTTAAAGCGCGCAGCCGCTTCCGCTGCACTGGCGAACACAAAACTGGAGGTCAAAAACATCGCCTCAGAGTGCTCATTGAACTGGCTGCGCACCGTGCCGGCACGTACCGCCAGCGTCTCAATATCGTATTCGTTGTTCATGTCAGATCCCTAAATAAAAAACCCCGAACGGCAAGCGCGTGTCGGGGTTTCCCTGGCGACGCTTTAGCCGAATTTATCAAGCGCCCGCAAGCTGGGGGTCAAATCGGCGCGTGATTAAATTTACGCGCCGGACCGGTTTCGGTCAACGGTTCGTTGCCAGATTAAGGTCGAGCTGCTGAGTAGACAAGGCAGAGGGCGAAGGCGTTTCACCATTACGCAACGATTCGATGTAATTCAGATACTCGGGGGTGACATCACCTGTTATGTATCGGCCGTCGAAGCATGAGGTATCGAAGTCGAGAATCGCCGGATTCCCCGCGCGAACCACTTCTATCATGGCGTCAAGGTCCTGATAAATCATCGCGTCACAACCGATTTCGCGCGCAATATCCTCATCGGTGCGGCCATTGGCGATCAGTTCATTGCGCGTCGGCATGTCGATGCCGTACACATTGGAGTAACGCACGGGTGGTGAGGCCGAAGCGAAATAGACTTTCGCAGCACCGGCATCGCGCGCCATCTGCACAATCTCGCGACTGGTTGTGCCGCGCACGATGGAATCGTCGACCAGCAGCACGTTTTTGCCCTTGAACTCTTCGCCGATGGCATTGAGTTTCTGTCGCACCGACTTCTTGCGTAACGCCTGCCCCGGCATAATGAAGGTGCGGCCGATATAGCGATTCTTGATGAAGCCTTCCCGGTACGGCACGTTGAGATGGTTCGCCAGCTGCAGCGCGGCGGGGCGGCTGGTGTCGGGGATTGGAATCACTACGTCTATTTTTAGATGCGAGAAATCACGACGGATCTTTTCGGCCAGCGACACCCCCATGGCCAAACGCGTGCTGTAGACCGAAATACCGTCCATCACCGAATCCGGGCGGGCGAGGTATACGTATTCAAAGATACAGGGGTTGAGCACCGACTTGGCGCTGCATTGGCGGCTATGCATTTTTCGCTGGTAATCGATGAATATCGCCTCACCCGGCGCCACGTCGCGCAACAGGCGAAACCCCAGCGTATCAATTGCCACGCTCTCCGAAGCAACCATATATTCGTGTGGCAAGGCCTGGTCATTGACGCCAATCACCAAGGGGCGGATGCCGTGTGGGTCGCGGAACGCCAACAAGCCATAGCCGGCGATAAATGCCGTTACCGCGTAAGCACCCTTGCATCGCGCATGCACACTGGCCACCGCGCCAAAAATCATATCCAGGCTCAACTTCTGGCCCGACGCGCGAACCTGCAGTTCATGCGCCAACACGTTCAACAACACTTCGGAATCCGAATTGGTGTTGACGTGACGCAAGTCAGAGCGGAATAGCGACTCTTTTAGTTCGTGTGTATTGGTAAGGTTGCCATTGTGGCCCAGTACGATACCGTACGGTGAGTTGACATAAAACGGCTGCGATTCGGCTGACGACGAAGCGCTCCCCGCGGTCGGGTAGCGCACATGCGCCACCCCCATGTCACCCAACAGATTGCGCATGTCGCGAGTGCGAAACACATCGCGTGCCAGTCCAGGCTCCTTGTGCATGTGAAAACGGCTTTCTTCCGCCGTCACGATGCCGGCAGCATCCTGACCACGATGCTGCAACACCATCAGCCCGTCATACAAAAGCTGATTGACTGCCGAATTGGCAACGACTCCGATTACCCCGCACATGTTGTGCACCCATCCATAAAGTTATTCAAAACGGCACACTCAAACCAAGGTTTAGAGGTGACCTTTACTCAAAGCGAATGTACTTCGCCATGTTGACCGGTACCAAAGGCAAGCTGAGCACTGCCATCCTTTGCAAGCTGCCAGACAATGCTGCCTGCTTCCAGAAGTCGGTCCGGGGTAGCGAAGTCAAACCTGCAGCCAGCGTCAGTCCAACCAGAATCAGCAGCCCCTTGGTCAATCCCAGCACGCCGCCCAGCACCTTATCGGCACTGCCCAAGCCTACCGCTTTGACCAGGGACGCCAGTGCGTGTCCCAACAACAGTACGCCGATCAGCACCACCAGGAAAATCACCGCGAATCCGGCAAAATAGCGAATCGCGGGATTTTCGACCCCGATGGGCAACATCGGCGCCACCAACAATGCGCCCCACTTGCCCAACATAAAGGCCAACACCCAAGCCACCAGAGAAAACAGTGTTTCGATCATGCCGCGCATCAAGCCGCGTACCACGGTGAGGACCAACACCAGCAGCACGATGATATCGAGCAGGCTCATTGCGTGAGCACCTGCCCGGCCATGTTGTTTTCGGCCAGCTTCACTGCAGCCGCTACGGCAGCAGCGCGTGTTGGGTAGGGCCCCACTCGAACACGCGTCAAATTTCCAACTTTGTCGGTAAACGCATGCAAGCCGGCGTTGGCTGCGCGTGATTTCAGTTCTTCAGCCTTGGTGGCATCGGACAGGGCAGCCAGTTGCACCACGAACACGGTGCCGACAGCCGCAGGTTTAGCGGGAGTCTCAGGCGCCGCAACAGGTTTCACCGAGGCGGGTTTTGGTTTGAGTTCAGGATCGGGTTTTGGCGTTTCTGGCTTGACCGTTTCAGGTTCGGGCGCGGACTCAGGTTTTAGGGCTGGGGCTGGTTGCACCACGGGTTGCGGCAAGACTGAGGGTTCAGCACCCTCGATGGGTTCGTTCGGGAGTGTCGGCGCCGCCGTTAGCGCTGGCGAGGGGGTGGGTTTGGCTGCCATGCGCACCGCCAGCAAACTTGCAGGCGGCGGTTCGTCTTCCAGTAACAGTGGCAACACGATCACCGCAAGCAGCGTCAGGGCAACCGCACCAATCAGACGGCGGCGGGCACGGCGTTTAAGGTCATTTTCATTGCTGGGTAGCGGCATGATCAAGTACGGCGGCAACGGTGTAGAACGAACCGAAGACGAGGATTCTATCACCTTCATGCGCCGCATTTCGTGCCTCATTTAGCGCAACGATCACGTCTGGCTGGATGTAAACCGGTGTGTTACCCACATGAAGTGCCAGAATGGAGGCGAGGGCTCCAGCCTCTTGTGCACGTGGCGAGTCAGGCGTACACGCCCACCAGGCATCAATGTCATTCGCAAGCGCAGCAAACACAGCCCCTGCATCTTTGTCTGCCAGCATGCCAACGACGGCCAGGGTACGCCCGGGGATAGCGTGTTCTTTAAGGGTGGCGGACAAAGCGCGCGCAGCTTCCGGATTGTGCGCCACATCGAGAATGACATCAGGCGCATGGGAAATCCGCTGGAACCGCCCCGGTGCCCGCGCTGTAGCCAAACCCTGATGGATTGCGGCCGCACTAACCGGCAAGCGATCAAAACCCATTTCCAGGGCTGCCAACGCACCTGCTGCATTACCCAACTGATACGAACCAGCCATAGTCGGTAACGGCAGTGTGGCCCAAGTCTGCGAGGGTCCGCGATAAGTCCAGTGAGCGGTCTCCCGCTGGACGAAAAAATCATGGTTCACGCACCGAACATCGGCGCCAATTTCATGCGCATGATTAAGCAGACTGGCGGGCGGCACGGGATCAGCACAAATAGCCGGCCGACCCGTCCGGTAAATGCCCGCCTTCTCGAAACCGATCTTCTCGCGGGTGTCACCGAGATATTCCATATGGTCGAGGTCAACACTGGTGACGATGGCTACGTCCGCATCGAACACGTTCACTGCATCCAACCGACCCCCGAGACCCACTTCAAGAATGGCCACATCTACGCCCGCTTCGATGAACTGGATCATCGCGCCCAGCGTGCCGAATTCGAAATAGGTGAGTGAGGTGTCGCCGCGTGCTGCGTCGACTTTTTCAAACGCCGCGACCAACTCAGCGTCCCGCGCAGTATGGCCTGAAATTCGCACCCGTTCGTTGTAGCGCACTAGATGCGGCGAGGTGTAGAGGCCCGTTTTATACCCTGCTGCAAGCAGGATGGCTTCCAAAAACGCACAGGTTGAGCCCTTGCCATTGGTGCCCCCCACGATGATGAGGGGAAAGCCGGGTGCAAGCCCAAGTGCATCCTTGACTTTGCACACCCGGTCAAGGCCCAGCTCGATGGTGCTGGGATGCAACTGCTCCAGCCGTGCCAGCCAACTGGCCAGTGAAAGCGCCGTAGGCGTTATCACGTTCTAGGAAACAAGCGCGTGGCGGCCCATCATCATCGCCAGCATGGTGGCGAGTTCATCGCGCATCTCGCGGCGATCGATGATTCGGTCGATAGCGCCCTTGTCGACCAGAAACTCAGCGCGCTGAAATCCCTCAGGGAGCGTCTCGCGTACTGTTTGCTCGATCACACGCGGACCGGCAAAACCAATCAAGGCATTAGGTTCAGCCAAATTCAGGTCGCCCAACATGGCAAAACTGGCCGACACACCCCCCATGGTGGGATCGGTCAGCACTGAAATAAAGGGCAAGCGGTGCCGCGACAGTTGTGTCAAGGCAGCCGAGGTTTTTGCCATTTGCATCAGTGAAAACAGCCCCTCCTGCATGCGCGCGCCACCACTGGCGGAAAAGCAGATAAACGCCGAATTCGACTCAATCGCAGCTTCCACGCCCAGAACAAAGCGCTCCCCCACGACCGAGCCCATTGAGCCCCCCATGAACTTGAACTCGAACGCTGCCACCACTACGGGAACAGCCTTGATGCTGCCACTCACCACGACCAGAGCATCAGTTTCCGAGGTGCCGAACTGGGCATCCTTCAGACGGTCAGAATATTTTTTGCTGTCTTTGAACTTAAGCGGGTCAAGGGGCGTGACATGGGCGCCGATCTCGTGTTGCCCCTCTGGATCCAACAATATCTTGAGGCGCTGCCGCGCACCAACCCGCTGGTGATGGCTGCACTTTGGGCACACTTCCAGATTGCTTTCGAGGTCTGCCCGATACAACACTTCATTGCAAGCCGGACATTTAGACCACAGCCCCTCGGGCATGGATTTTTTATCCGCCAGCGCTCGACGCTTGATTTTTGGCGGCAGTATTTTTTGGAACCAGCTCATTGTTTTCTCCGCTGCTTAATTTGTGTCTTCTTATTTAGAAGCCGCGTCCACACCCCGGCGCAGATCCTGCACCAGTGCTTTAACGCGATTGATCACCTCGTCTTCGGGCGAGGTTTCGATTTCATTCACGATGCGACTGCCTACCACCACAGCATCCGCAATGCGTGCTACGGCTTCGGCCGTTGCCGCATCGCGAATGCCAAATCCCACGCCCACCGGAAGTTCACAGTGGCGACG
>JBKJIS010000084.1:0-4377 GCA_046598305.1 Thiobacillus sp. | reverse complement strand
TTGGCCAACGATGGCGGTCTGTATGTGCCGGAAAGTTATCCGCGTTTCAGCGCGGACGAACTCGCAGCGATGCGCGGCATGAACTACCGCGAACTGGCCTTCGAAGTGCTGTCGCGTCTGATTGACGATATTCCCCGCGACGACCTGCGCCGCCTGATCGACAAAACCTACACCGCAGAGGTGTATCGCTACGTCACTGACAAGGAAAACGCAGAAGACATTACCCCGCTTAAAACCCTGGAACCTGGACTGCATGTGTTGGCGCTGTCGAACGGCCCCACGCTGGCGTTCAAGGACATGGCGATGCAGTTGCTCGGCAACCTGTTTGAATACGTGCTGGACAAGACCCATGGCGAGTTGAACATTCTCGGTGCCACCTCGGGTGACACCGGTTCCGCAGCCGAATACGCGATGCGCGGCAAGCGTGGCATCAGCGTGTTCATGCTGTCGCCCGAGCATGGCATGACGCGTTTCCAGCAGGCGCAGATGTATGCCCTGCAGGACGACAATATTCACAATCTGGTGATTCGCGGGGTATTCGACCAGTGCCAAGACATGGTCAAGGCAGTATCGAACGATCTCGAATTCAAAGCCACCCATCGCATCGGCGCGGTCAACTCGATCAACTGGGCACGGGTAGCAGCGCAAAGCGTGTACTACTTCAAGGCCTACTTCGCAGCGACCCATAGCAACGACCAGAGCGTCTCGTTCTCGGTGCCGTCGGGCAACTTTGGCAACGTCTGCGCCGGTCATATCGCGCGCCAGATGGGTTTGCCGATCAACAAGCTGATCGTCGCCACTAACGAAAACGACGTGCTCGACGAGTTCTTCAAGACCGGCGTTTATCGGCCGCGTCCGCAAACCAAACACACCTCCAGCCCATCGATGGATATTTCAAAGGCCTCCAACTTCGAGCGCTTCATTTTTGATATGGCCGATCGCGATGCCGAGAAAATCCGCACGTTGTGGGAAGCCGTCGAATCAGGCGGCAGTTTTGATCTCAATGTCGATGGCCTGTTCGACCGGATTGCCCACTATGGCATCGTCTCGGGTTCGAGCAATCACGCCAACCGCATCGACACCATCCGCACGGTATACGAGGTCTACGGAACGATGGTTGACCCGCATACCGCCGATGGCATCAAGGTTGGGCTGGAACATCGCGAGCCGGGTGTGCCGCTGATCTGCATGGAAACCGCGCAGCCCGCCAAGTTCGAGGATGCGATCCGCGAAGCAATCGGCATCGATCCGGTACGGCCAGCCGAGCTTGCCGATCTGGAAAAACTGCCGCAGAGGAAGCATGTCATGGATGCCGATGTTAAGGCGATCAAGCAATTTATTATTGAGCAGGCAGGCTAACTTTATATGGCGGTGATGACTCAGCAAGGTCACATAAGAACACCCCGTGCTTTCAGCGAACAGGTGGCGCCCGACCTGAAAAAGCAAGTTGGAACCGCGCTGGCAGCAAGCGATAATGGCGCAAGCTAGTAATAAGCAATCACACCATGGCCAGAACCTGAAACCCTATGAAACTCATCTCCTCGCTCACCACCCCTTACGGCCGAAAAGTCCGCATCGTATTGCTGGAAAAGAAAATCGCTTTTCAGCTCCAGATTGAAAACCCCTGGCTGCCCGATAGCCCCGTGCCATCATTTAACCCGCTCGGCAAGGTGCCGGTTCTGGTGTTGGAAGATGGTGTCAGCGTGTTCGACTCGTGCGTCATCGTCGAATACCTCGACCACCTCACCCCGGTCGCCCACCTGATCCCGTCCGATCCTAAAAGCCGCATGATCGTGCGTGGTGTTGAAGCCCTTGCCGATGGCGTCACCGACGCAGCCGTGCTGGTGTTTCTGGAGAAGAAGCGACCGCCCGAACAACAGAGCGCAGACTGGCTGAACTTGCAGAATAAAACCCTGTTCAGCGGCCTCGAAGCCTTGTCCGAAGCCCTCGGTGAAAAGCCCTGGTTCCTCGGCATCAGCATGACACTGGCCGACGTGGCGTGCGGCTGCATGCTGGGTTATCTGGATTTCCGCTTCAGCGAAATCGATTGGCGCAGCGCGCACCCCAACCTCGCCAAGCTGGAAGCCAAGCTTGCGGCTCGTCCGTCGTTCGTGGAGACTGTGCCGGTCCTTTGAACGGAGACAAGTCCATGCCAAATGAAATCGCGACCTTCGCCGGCGGCTGTTTCTGGTGCATCGAGTCGGTGTTCAATCGCCTGCGCGGCGTCGAATCCGCCGTGTCGGGCTATATGGGCGGCCATACGCTCAGTCCCACCTACAACGATATCTGCAATGGCGACACCGGCCACGCCGAAGTGGTGCAAGTGACGTTTGATCCGGAAGTCATTTCCTATCACGATCTGCTGGAAATTTTCTTCACCCTGCACGATCCCACGCAGCTCAATCGCCAGGGCAACGACGTCGGCACCCAATACCGTTCAGCCGTTTTCTGGCATACGCCGGAACAAAAGGCTGAAGCCAAAGCAGTCATCGCAGAGCTCACTGCGGCCAAACAGTTCGATGCACCCATCGTCACCGAAGTCACCGAGGCGGTGATGTTTTATCCGGCCGAGGACTACCACCAAGCTTACTTCGACCAGAACCCGAATCAGCCCTACTGCCAGTTTGTGGTGGCACCGAAGGTGGTGAAGGCGCGGGCGAAGTATGCGGATAGGCTCAAAACCTGAATAAACTGGCGCAGATTTTGGATGCACGTAAAGACGAGATAGAAAGGGCATGGCATGAACATTTCGGCAATTGACCTGAGTTTTTACGGATCCATGATGTGGCTGGCGTTATCGGATGGACGCAAGCTCGGTGTGCCGCTGGCCTATTTCCCCCGACTACTACGCGCCACCCCTGTGCAGCGTATGCAGTACGAAACGTCGGGGAACGCACCGGCCTGCACTGGGAAGCGCTGGACGAAGATATCAGTGTGGCAGGATTGCTGATGGGCGTGGGCGACCAGACGCAGGGGCATCCACTGGCGGCTTGAATGCGTTTGGGTAGTCAATTGGAATCAGGAACCTTTTAATTCCCGCCAGCGTGAAGATGCTGAAAGTGGGTATGATCAAACACCGGCGCATCGTTGAGAATCCCCAATGATTTGTGATCACACATAGGCGTGCAAGGCGCAGCGCTCTTTTTCGATGTGGCGAAGTTCTATAGACAGGCGCGCCAGAGGGTGCGACACTTCGAATCGTTACTGAGTCGCTACTTCGAATCGTTACTGAGTCGCTGATGGAGAACGCATGTACGCCTACAAGGAAATCCTGACAATTGACGACCCAAGCACTCTGACGCTGGCGCAGCCGCTACCCTTGGCCAAAGGGCAGCGAGTAGAAGTGCTCATACTTGCCACTGGCGAAGATATGGAACTGGAACGTACCCGTGATGCGATTGCCGCGCGCGGCATCACCGAAGCCGATGTGGCGGATGCAATTGCCTGGGCACGCGCAGCCGCTTGATGCGGGTCGTATTCGACACCAACACCGTGATTTCTGCCCTGCTATTTCGGGGCGCAGCCTCTTGGCTGGTGGAACACTGGCAGCGTGACGAAGTCACTCCTTTACTCAATCACCAAACCGCTCACGAACTGCTGCGAGTTCTAGCCTATCCAAAATTTGGCTTAACACCTGCCCAAGCAGATTCGATGGCCGCGCGCTATTTGCGCTATGCAGAACGGGTGGAACAAAGCGAAAATCGAATCGATCTCCCGGTTTGCCGTGACCCTGACGACCAAATGTTCATTCGATTGGCCGATGTGGGACAAGCTGATCTTCTGGTTACGGGCGATAAGGACTTACTCGAATTGAGAGGTGAAACATCGTTCAACATCGAAACATTGTCAGAGTATCGCAGTCGGTTTCGGTGAGAATTAAAGCGCATAAAGCGCAGCCGTAAAATTCTCGATTCACGCCTCGACAGGATGAAACAAACCGTGCTTATCCGGTTTACGCCTAAGCCCGCCCATGGGCCACCATAGGCTTCCGAAGTTGTCAGTTCAATCTTGGCGCTATGTTTAGTTGTTATTTCTTGCCCACGAGTCCTTCAACGTCACCGTCCGGTTGAACACCGGCGCACCCGGCTTGGAGTCCACGCGGTCGGCGACAAAATACCCATGTCGCTCGAACTGGAAGCGGTCTTCGGCGGCGGCATCTTGGAGTGACGATTCGAGTTGTGCGCGGATAAGGCGCACGGATTCGGTATTGATGTCATCGAGAAATTCGCCGGTGGCCTGGCCGGGCTGGGTGGTTTTAAACAGGCGGTCGTAGAGGCGCACTTCTGCTTCGTAGGCATGCGCGGCGCTCACCCAGTGGATGTTGCCTTTGACCTTGACCGAGTCGGCGCCCGGGGTACCGGATTTGGTGTCGGGCAG
>JBKJIS010000093.1:0-4501 GCA_046598305.1 Thiobacillus sp. | reverse complement strand
CATGTCGCAGCCGGCTTCGATTGCAGCGGTAACCCGCTCCACCATGCCGCCCGCCACACCCGCGGCTTCCATGCAGAGGTCATCGCTGAACACAGTGCCGTTGAACTGCAGTTGATGACGCAGGATCTTTTGCAGCCAAATTTTTGAAAATCCGGCGGGGTAGCTGTCAACTTTGGGATAAATCACGTGCGCCGGCATGACCGCAGCAAGCCCGGCCTCGATCATCAGACGGAACGGCACCAGGTCAGCGATGGCGATGTCGGCGAGCGTGCGCTCGTCCATCGGGATGGCGACATGCGAATCCGCCACCACAAAACCATGCCCGGGGAAATGTTTGCCGCAGGCCGCCATGCCGGCATCCTTCATGCCCAGCATCACGGCTTGTCCCAGCTGAAACACGGCATGCGGATCGGCGTGAAATGATCGGTCACCAATGACCGAAGAGGCGCCGTAATCCAGATCGAGCACCGGCCCAAAACTGAAATCGACCCCGTGCGCGCGCAATTCACTCGCCAGCACAAACCCGGTTTCACGTGCCAGCTCGCGTGCGCGTTGCGGGTGGTCGTTCCAGATTTCACCGAACGTTCGCATCGGCGGGATCCGGGTGAAGCCTTCACGAAAGCGTTGCACGCGTCCGCCTTCATAATCGACAGCGATCAGCAGCGGCGCAGATTTAAGGGCGTGGATTTCTGCGGTCAGCGCGGCCAACTGTGCGCTATCGCAATAGTTGCGCGTGAACAGTATCACGCCGCCCACCAGGGGATGGCTCAGTCTCTTGCGGTCCTCATCCGTGAGTTCGGTACCTGCAACATCGAGCATCAAAGGGCCCAGCGTCATGGTCTTTCCTTTATAAAATTTGGTGTCACGGGATTGTCCAGCTTGTTTTGCGGGGCGCTGGATTGTTCCAGCACGACAAAGGCAAGCACAAGGTCACCCTCATCCGACAGGGAAACATGATGTGACGTGATACCACGTGCCACCAGCCAGGCGGTGAGTTCGGGTGCGCATTCGATATGGGGTTTGCCGAGCGCGTTGCGTACCACTGCTATGTTGCGTAGCGACACGGGCGCGCGCAGCCCGGTTCCGGTGGCCTTGGCAAACGCTTCTTTGACAGCAAAGCATTTGGCCAAGAACCGCGCCGGATCGCGGCTGGCGAAATAGCCCGCATGTTCGGCCGGGGCCAGGATGCGGTCAGCGTAATGCTCGCCAAAGCGGGCGAGACCGCTACGAATTCGGTCGGCGTCCAGCAGGTCGGTGCCTACACCGTGAATCAAAGTGACACCTTCACCGGCAAACCGGCGGCACGAATTTTCTCGGCATAGGCGTTCAGCCATTCAATGGGCAGGGCAGAGAGATGGCTGGCTTGCGGCTGCATGGATGGGCGTGCCAAGCCATAGAGCAGGACACCCTGAAGCGGAATCTGTTGGTGCCGGATACGTGCCACTGCGGCCAGATAGGCTTCCTGTTCCTTGGCAGAAGGTGGCAGGCCATCCACCGCAAGCACACAGGTTTGCAGCCAGGTGGGACACAGGCGCGCAGTCACCGCCAAGCGTTCGAACTGTTTTTCCGGTGAAATTCGAGTCTGGTTAATCGCGCGCATTCCATCCGCCAAAGCGCTGTCGAACTTGAACCAGACTTCGCCGTTCAATGGAGTCATTTTTTTGAGCCCTTCCTGTACGCGGGCCCGGTCGGTCTGGCTGCCATTAGTGATCAGCACCAGCTTGATCTTCCCTGTCAGATCGAAATCCGCCATTACCCGGCCGATCAACTCGATCACCTGCGGAAACACCTTGGCATTGGTCGGTTCGCCGTTTCCCGACAGGGCAATGTCATTCAACCGCCGGACCTCCACAGGCACACGCGTTTGCATGAAATCGCCGTGAAGAATATCGGTGAGCAGCGTGCGCAACTCCGCTTCCAGTTGCACCAGATCGATGTCCGGCGCGGTCCCTCGCACCAGCTCCGGTACCTGGCAATACACGCATGCCCAGTTGCAGGCGTTGTTGGGGTTGAGGTTGACGCCCACAGACACGCCGCCCGCGCGGCGCGAGACGACAGGATAAACATAGGTCATCCCCGCGGTGTCGCGGTTATGGTTTTCCGGGGTGAGGGGAGCGGTCAGTGCCATGGCTTGATTTTCGCATTAACTGTAGGGCGAAAACCAAAAAACACCCAGCGGGTCGTTTTGATCACACTCGCAGAGCCGGATCGTAGCGTTTCAAAATCCACCACAGGGTCTTGGCGTAGGGGCTGGGCCGACAGCGCCAAAACTCGAAATCTGGCGGAAGCGGTGAGATTCGAACTCACGGAGGACTCACATCCTCGCCGGTTTTCAAGACCGGTGCCTTAAACCGCTCGGCCACGCTTCCACGGCGCGCATTGTAACGGTTTCAGTTTGGTTTGTGCGGGTACTGTACAGCGTTGACAGGTACTGCTTTGACACAATCCACTTCGCCTTGTGCGTCCGGTTGCAACCGATCCATCAGCACTTGATGCTGGTGCAGAGTCAGTACCTTCACCGAAGCCGACAACTTCCGGAAATCCTTAGGGTTCATCGTAACACCTATCTGCTTGATTCAAATAGATATAACATAGAACATATTGGGCGGTTACATAGCCTGTAAACCTACCAACATCAGGAGCTCCGACATGATCAAACACTTCCTCATTGCCGCTACCCTTGCATTCAGCCTGCCCGCCATAGCTGCCAGCAACGCTCCTTGGGGCGGCTCCAAAGAGCTCCCCATCGAATATGCCAAGCAAAAAGTCGTGTATGACACCGCCGTCGATTCCGTTGCCAAGCTGACCAGCGTGCTGGACCGAGCCAGCTACCTAAGCCAGATCAATGGCGCCGATCCCTTCGACAACAAGATCATGATTGTTTTGCATGGCGGTGAAATCGACTACTTCGCCATCAAGAACTTTCCCAAATACAAAGCCCTGATGGAGCGCGCGCAAAGCCTCACCGTGGGCGGCATCATTGAATTCAGAATGTGCAAGATCGCCGCCGAAGGCCATGGCTACAAGCCCAAAGACATCCACGGCTTTGTGCACATGGTGCCCATGGGCGATGCTGAAATTGTGCGCTTGCAGCACGCAGGATTCGGCTATATGCGCTAACCCCAGCCGGTAGCCAACTGCCCACCCTCATTAAATCGCTCCACCTGCCGATTCAGCCTGTGCAGCCGTATTGGCGTAATCAGGCAAGGAGCAGGATGTGAGGGGAATGGTCGAAAAACTGACGCGTGGGACAGCCCGGCTGGCCTTTTGGCGCAAGCCGGTTGAAGCGAGTCCGGACGCCGCCGCACCTGCAGTAGCGGGCGCTTCGATTACCCCCACAGCTGCCGATGTCCCCAAGCCAAGCTGGTTTGCACGCCTGAAACAAAAACTGCAACGGGGCAAAGAACCCACTGCTCCGGCACCCGCGGCAGTCCCTGCACAGGCCGTGGTCGCCACCCCAGCCCCGCCTCCTGTCGAAGCGCCGCCCCCCCCTCCGCTCGTTCCGCAACAGCTGGAAGAAATGCTGGAACTATCCGATCCCGTCGCCCCATCCGCACATGACGATATGCTGTTTGGTGACGACACCCCGGAACAACAGATGCAAGCCCTGGCCCGCAGCGAAGTTGCGCAAGTAAACCCGATTGTTGCTGACAGCCTCGCTGCTGAAATGGACTCGCTCCAATCAGAACCAGAACCAGAACCCGCGTCTGCTGACATTGCACAGGCTGAAACAGCGCAAGCAGAAGCCCCCCAGGCAAACCTGCCTCAACCCAAAGCCGCCCCGGAAGAGGGCGACGAATCCCACAAACCCCAACTGGTTAGCCGTCTGCTCGGCACCCTGTCCAAAAAATGGGTGTGGATACCCAGCGTGAGCGTGGCCATGCTCACGGTTATGGGCACGCTGTCATTCATGCTCATGCAGTCGAAACAGACCACCCATGAACTGCAGACCGAACTGGCTACCGCCAAGAAACAGCTTAAGCAAGTGCCTATCAAGCCCGAAATGGTCCCGCCGTTGCTGGTGGCACATCAGAATGTGGCCCCGCACGATGTTAACCGCGCAGCAGCGTTAACCAAAAATGTTTCCCACGCAGAAGCCTCCCCGCAAGCATCCGCAGGCAGCTCGCCCAACCAAAACGTCGACATGAATTGCGACATGTCAGACAAGGCCAGCGTAGCTCAAAACCTGAAAAACTGTATTGAAGCGTTTAACCAAGCCACAGCACGCTAGCGAAATACACCCGAGTTATCGCCAGCCCGGCAGTAAACCGCTTTGTCATTCATTCGCCGGTATCTCGGCTGGATATGCACTTCCTTATCCCTGTAAAAGTACATTTTATTGTTTAATTAATCCTTAGGACCAAAAAGGCCCTCGCGGATATGACCGGATCACAAGTTTTGCGAGTCATAACGACGGATCCAGGTTCGGTAAAGGACTTCGATACTTTTGCAAGGCAGACGGGCAACAAGCTTCTCTCTAGTGCGCAACTGAACAACGAAT
>JBKJIS010000091.1:0-16242 GCA_046598305.1 Thiobacillus sp. | reverse complement strand
CTTGGGCGCGCTGCGTCGTTGCGAATCGCTTGTGTGGCTCGCCACACGGCGCACTCCGCGCCTGGCATCGCATCCCAATCCAGCGGCCAAATGTCCAGGTTATTTCGTTACAGGCTCTTAAAACTGCCCTCTGAGCCCGAGCACGAAGGCGCGCCCCGGCAACGGCGCGACATCCTTCAGGTAAGAGGTATGCACGCGAATTTCATTGTTGAGCAGGTTTTTGCCTTGCACAAAGACCGTATAGCCGATTGATTGGCTTTGCTTGAACCGGTAACTCACTTCGGCGTTGGCCAGGGTGTAAGCGGGCGTCTCGGTTTCGAGTTCAGCCAGACGGGTCTGGCGCGCTGCGCGGATCAAACTTAGATTGCTCGCCCAAGGCCCCGCCTGATGCTTGAATTCCAGCCCGAAGCGTTGCGGCGGCGTGCGCGGCACATTGCCGCCGCCATCCAGCTTGCCGCGCACGGTGTCGGTAAACAGGCGCAAGTCGAGGGTGTCGGGCCGCAGCGTGAAGACCGCCTCCGCTTCCGCGCCATAAAATCTCGCGTCAGTCTGCGCAATGTTCTGCACCAGAAAATCGCCAGTACCATCAGGATTCGGCGTGCCTTCATCGTTGACGCGGTCCGCACCGGGGAGGCCGTCGGTGTCGGCACTGCGCTCGAAAATGTAGCTGCCAATCCGGTTATGGAATACATTGATTTTCCATTTCACGGCACCGGCGGTCTTGCGCAGGGACAGATCGATGTTGTCGGAGATTTCCTTGGTCAAGGCATTATTGCCGGTCTGGTAGGTGCGCGTGGCAGTGTGCGGACCTGTTCTTGTATACAACTCTTCTGTCGTCGGCGCGCGTTGCGCATGCGTGGCCGTCAGGCCCAGTCCGTAGCCCTCCGTGAATTTCCATAAGGTGCCCGCAGAAGCGCTGTAGAGATTGAATGCTCGCGACGGATCGGCGTCGTCCAAAGGGGTTTGTGTGGCGCGCTCGACCCGTCCACCGACTTCCACCCGCCAGCGCTCCCAATTGCGTTCCTCGACCAGGAACAGGCCGGTGGAACGCGACTTCGTGGCCGGCACCAGGGCTTCTTCGCCGATAGCGGAAAAGTTCCGATCCTGCACTTGCATGCCGAGCGCGCCCTGCCAGCCCGCTATCGGCGCATGCAGCAACTCGACACGGCCTTCGAATCCCTGGTTCTTGAAGCGGGTGCCCACCTCGCCGCTACCTTCGATTTCGGCGTGTTTGTAGTCGTTGTAGCCCATGCGCAGCTTGAGTCGCTTGAATCCGCGGAACGGATCATCCAGCTCGCCTGCCATGTCGTAGCGGGTTTGCTTGAGGTCGATTTTCGTGCCATCGGCGCCGGGTATGCCATAGAGGCTTTCCAGTTGCGAAACCGATGCGCCGACAAAGCCACGCGCGCCAATAAAAGCCCCGCCCATCGATACCCCGTCCGAATCGAGCGCGCTGTTTTTGACGGTGCCCACCGGCGTGTCGTAATCGCCGGTTTTGCGTTTGAACCCATCCGTATACCAAGACGTTTTACCGGCACTTCCCATCACGTTGAAAGCCCCGCTGCGTTCATCGGTCGCAGAATTACCCCGCACTTCGAAATTACCCTTGGGCGATTTAAACAAGCGGTTCGGTATGCGCTCCGTTACGACGTTGACTACGCCGCCCGACGCTCCGCTGCCGTACAACAGCGTTGCCGGCCCACGCAGGATTTCGATTTGCGAGGCATTGAGTGGTTCCACCGTCACCATGTGATCTGGACTGAGGGTCGAGATATCGAGCGTGCCGATGCCCCCTTCCAATACCCGAATGCGCGGTCCGTCCAGGCCGCGAATGATCGGGCGACCGGCAGCCGGGCCGAACGCGCTCGATGTCACGCCGAGTTCGTTCGAAAGGGTATCGCCGAGGCTCGCTTCGCGCTTGCGGCGCAGATCGTCGCCCTGCAATACCGTGACGGGCTGGGCCATGTCGAGTTCGCTGCGGTTTCCGAAGGGTGTGGCAGTCACGACGACCGCCGACAATTCGGCAGCCTTGCTGCTGTCCTCGGCATACGCTGCCGACATGCCAAGCACGGCAAGCGCCGAAACCATGACGCCCGGTTTAAATAGCCCGCCCGGGTTGTGTGTGGTTGCCCTGGTGAGATTCTGCTTAGCGAGATTACGGTTTGAATGTTTCATGCTGGTTTCCTGACAATGGAAAGAGAGTGATGACCTGAGTTGCCTGCGTCGCGCGAACCCGGCCCGTGGAGCCTGCCATCTGGGCGGCTACCAAGCAGGCGGCGGCACGCGACAAGCAGCGGAACGTCAAATGACGAACGCGGGTCGAGGCAAGTCGGTTAAAAAAAGGGGGGGGTTACGCTAAAGGAGGGGCGCGCGCCTGGTAGCGCCGGGCGACGCTAACAAAAGCAGGCAGTGGCGGTGCGGAACCAACAAAAGGGCTGGGTCCGGTAGCAAAATTCAGGTCGTAACTGGCCGGCAGCGCGCTACCCAAGCCATGCCCTACAAGATGTTGGCACGTCGGCGAATGCGTGCTGCCAGCATCCTCCAACGGATGCACCACGCCATGAGCCGCCACCGCCAGCTGCGCCAGTACCAGGCACAACACCAGTGTCAGGGCGAGCAGGGGATGAGTGCGGCGCGGCAACATGAAGCGTATTTTACGCGCGCGGCTCGACCGGCGGTACCGGATCGTAGCCATGAGCGCAGCCGGGACGGCAGCGGCCGATGCGTTTGGCGGCCAGCCAAACGCCCTTGAGCGCGCCGTGTTTTTCGATGGCTTCCTTGCCGTATTCCGAGCAGGTGGGCAGGTAGCGACACTGCCTGCCAAGCCAGGGCGAGAGCACCAGCTGATACGCACGGATCGCGCCGACGAGGATTTTTTGCGCCAGGGTCATGGCGTTGAGCGCGCAGCCTGCGCGACTTGGCCGCGCGCCGCGCCGGTAAAGTCTGCCAGCAATTTGGCGATGAACTCAGGGTCGAGATCGCGCACGATGAAGACGAAGCGGCTGCGGTGGTCTTCGTCCGGCCAGGCATCGAGCTGAACTTCGGGATACAGCACGTGCTGGATGCCGTGCAGCACCACTGGCAGGGCTTCATCCTGCACATTGATGATCGCTTTGAATCGCAGCAGATTTTCGGCGCGAAACGACGTGAGCATGTTGAGCGCCGACTGCAGGCCGTAGCGATCCAGCGGCGCGTCGAGCACCACCGAGAATGCCTGGATGCGCATGTCGTGTGATTCGGTTTGAGGTTTGCCGCCAAGCTTTCCGGCGCTGGCGGGCTGGCCAAGCATTCCGCCGCGAGCGGGCTTATAGCGCGCCTGCTTCAGCCACCGCACCACTTCGATCGAATGGGTTTCGGCATTCCAGAGGCCCAGGTTCTGAATCGCGGCGGGGGCGACTTCACCGTTCGTCACCGTAAGGATATCGGCGGCAGGGTTCAGGGTGGCGAGTCGCTCACGCAGGGCAGTGACCAAGTCGGCCGGCGCGAGATCGGTCTTGGTCAGCAACAGCTTGTCGGCCACCGCCACTTGTTTCACTGCCTCGAAATACGCATCCAGTTGGCTCATCCCGAACACGGCATCGACGGTGGTGACCACGCCATCGAGCCGGTACCGTGCGCGCACCCAATTGTCGTGCAGCAGATTATCGAGCACAGGGACCGCGTCGGCCACGCCGGTGGCTTCGATGATGACGCGTTCGAACGCGGGGATGTCGCCCTTCTGCCGCGCCATCCACAGGTTTTTCAAGGTGGGCGACAGGTTGCCCGAAATCGTGCAGCAGACACAGCCGCCCGAGAGTAGCGCCATCGGCCCTTCCATTTTTTGCAATAACTGATGATCGAGCGCGACTTCGCCGAATTCGTTCATCAGGATGGCCGTGCGCGGCAGCGTGCGCACCAGATGATTCAGCACCGTGGTTTTTCCGCTGCCGAGAAAACCGGTGAGGAGAGTGATGGGGAGCGGGTCTGATTGGTTCATTGTTTTTCATTGTACGGCTCAATCATGAACGTACGCAGCGTGTGGTCGATGTCGCTCATGCCTGTTCTCACGGCGGCGAGTATGAGCGTACCTTCGATCCCATTGCGCCCAATCTGGCTTTGCTGTGGACGTGCGGGTTGTACGCCAGTGCAGGTGTGGCGAAACAGGCGGCAAGCGATAGCAACAGCGTTGAAGGAATGGGGCATGCCTCGTGTTGAGTCAGGTCAGTTCGGTGGCGATGGCTTCGTCCTCGATGTCTTGTTGCCAGATTGGGAAGGGGTCGGCAAGGCTCACCCAGCCCGCCCGCCCCAGCGCCATTTCGGCGTCAGTGAGCAGGCAGGCGTCGAGCTGCGCGCGGATCGCGGCTTCGTCCATTTCCATACCGATGAATACCAGTTCCTGCCGACGGTCGCCCCATTCGCCGCTCGATTTTCCGGAAATTTTTGCCCGGTAATCAGGATCGTCGGGCCAGTTTTCGTGGGGAATCGCATCCCACCAGTAGCCTGCTGCGCCGTGGCGGCACGCGCCGCCCGCTTGCGACCACGAGCCGGCGAAGTCGGGGCGGCTGGCGAGCCAGAAATAACCCTTGCTGCGCACTACGCCTTCCCATTCGCTGTGGATCAAGTCCCAGAAGCGTTGCGGATGAAAAGGCCGGCGTGCGGCATAGGCGAAACTGGCGATACCGTATTCCAGCGTTTCCGGCACGTGTTCGCCGCGCATTTCGGCGAGCCAGCCGGGCGCTTCGCTGGCGGCATCGAAGTCGAACAGCCCGGTGTTGAGCACGGTTTCCAAAGCCACCTTGCCAAACTGCGCGAGTTCGATCTTTGCGCGCGGATTCAGCGCCCGCAGAATCGAAATCAGCCGCGCCAGATCGTTTTCCGTGACCAGGTCGGCCTTGTTGACGACCAATACGTCGCAGAACTCGATTTGCTCAATCAGCAGATCGACCACGGTGCGGCTGTCTTCCTCGCCCAGCGATTCGCCGCGCTCGGCAAGTAAGTCGCTCGACGCGTAGTCGCGCAGGAAATTATAGGCGTCAACCACCGTGACCAGGGTGTCGAGCCGCGCCACTTTGGCCAGCGACACACCGTCTTCGTCCTCGAATGTGAAGGTCTCGGCGACCGGCAGCGGCTCCGAAATGCCGGTCGATTCGATCACCAACTGGTCGAAGCGGCCATCTTTGGCGAGCGCGGCGACTTCCTTCAGCAGGTCTTCGCGCAGGGTGCAGCAGATGCAGCCGTTGGACATTTCGATCAATTTTTCCTCGGTGCGCGACAACTGCGCGCCGCCGTCGCGTACCAGGCTGGCGTCGATGTTGACCTCGCTCATGTCGTTGACGATCACCGCCACGCGGCGGCCTTCGCGGTTATTCAGGATGTGGTTCAGCAGCGTGGTCTTGCCGGCGCCGAGAAAGCCGGACAGGACGGTGACGGGTAGGCGGGTATCGGTTGTTTCGGGCATGAGTGTTCCTGAAAATAGCATCAGACGAGGCAGGCATCGAGCCCGGCGCGAAACTCCGTTTCGGGCAGGTTGCGACCAATGAAAACAAGGGTGGAGGCGCGCGGCGCGCCTTCCGGCCAGGGGCGGATGCGATCGCCGCCGACGATCATGTGAATGCCCTGCAAGGAAATCTGATGGGTTTCGCCCGCCAGATTGAGGATGCCCTTGTAACGCAGCATGTCGTTGGCAAACAGCGAAATCATGCGCTGAAAAAACGCTTCGAGCTTCGCTTCGTCGAACGCGCGGTCGCTGCGGTAAACGAAAGCGCTCACGTCGTCGTGATCGTGGGCGTGAGCGTCGCTGAGGAAGTCGGGCTCGATGTCGAGAATCGCGTCGAGATTGAAGCCCTTGATGTCGAGCAGTTGATCGAGCGGGGCATCGCCGAAATACATGGTCTGGATCGGCGCGCGCGGATTCATCCGCCGCAGGCGCGCTTTGATCTCGGCGTATTCGGCATCGCTTACCAGATCGCGCTTGCTCACCAGGATGCGGTCGGCAAAGCCCACCTGCTCCTGCGCTTCGTGGTGTTCGTCGAGCTGGCGCATGGCATGTCTGGCGTCGACCACGGTGACGAGCGCGTCGAGCAGGTAGCGCGCGTGGATCGCTTCGTCCATGAAAAAGGTCTGCGCCACCGGCGCCGGGTCAGCCAGACCGGTGGTTTCGATCAGCACCCGGTCGAAGGCGAGCGCGCCTGCGTCGCGGCGCGCCGCCAGATCGTTCAGGATGCGGACAAGATCGCCGCGCACGGTGCAGCACAGGCAGCCGTTGTTCATTTCGACCACTTCGGTCTGTTCCCGAATCAGCAAGGAATGGTCGATGTTCGCCTCGCCGAATTCGTTTTCGATCACGGCGATTTTCTCGCCGTGGCGTTCGGTGAGGATGCGGTTGACGAGCGTGGTCTTGCCGCTGCCGAGAAAGCCGGTGAGCAGGGTGACGGGGATGAGCGCGTTGTCCATGGATTCAGTCTCGGGATTCAGGCGGGCAGTGCGGCGGAGTGGAGATGCACGAACCGCCACTCGCCGTTTCGGTATGGGTAATGAAGGGGTAACGCGCTGGTGCGTCGTCGCGCGAGCCGTCGGGCGCGCTGTGGAAGGCGGCACGCGGGGACGCTGAAAGATGCTTTATGCGACATGGCGGGTCAATGAATGTGAGGAAGAAAAAGCTGGCTGGACAGAATCGCCGCGCTGCCAGCGCCCATCAGCGCGGCCTGGCTGAAAGCCGATTGCGCGCCGGTCTGACGATGCAGATGCGGTATCAGGTCGGCGACGGCGATGTAAATAAAACTGGCGGCGGCAATGGCAAGCGCCACCGGAATCATCGCCTGAAAAGTCTCAAGCATCAGATACCCCGCGACTCCGCCCGCGACCATGGCCAGACCGGACAGAGCGTTGAGCAGCAAGGCGCGGCGGCGCGTCAGACCCGCGGCCAGAAGCACCATGAAATCGCCAATTTCCTGCGGAATTTCGTGCAGGATGACCGCGATCGCGGTCGTCAGCCCAAGCGCCGGGTCGGTCAGGAAGGCGGCGGCAATCAGCACGCCATCGACAAAGTTGTGCAGGCCGTCGCCCAGCACGATGACCGGTACGGTCGATTGCAATGCGGGCTGGCGCAATGCGGATTGATGCAGGGCGGAGTGATGCGATGTGGATTGATGGTGATGCCGCCACAGCGCGGCTTTCTCCAGCAGAAAGAAACCGAACAGCCCCACCAGAATCCAGCCGCCAAGTTGTGCGGAGGGCAAGCCCGCGGCCAGCGCTTCAGGAATCATGCCGAGGAATGCCGCCGCCAGCATTGCGCCAACGGCAAAACTTACCAGCAACGACGCATAACGCTGCAAGGTAGTCAGCGCGAGGCTGGCCGCCAGCAGGACGGACAGCACGCCGCCCGTGATCGTGGCGAGCAGAATCAGGACGAGCGTCATGGGCGTTCTACGCAACCAGGTTGCATATCGGGTGAAGTTTCATATGGGTCAGGCGCACTCGTGTAAAAGGGGTGTCAGGCAGCGGGCGGCGCGCAGTCCGCGCAATGTCCGCGCACGGTGATGTCGAGCATTACCGGAATGAAACCGGATGGCACGTCGGGGATGGCTGTGGCCATCGCGCTGTGCAAACAAAACAGGCGACCGCAGTCGCTGCATTCAAAATGCGCATGGCCATGGTGCGCGCGAACCAGGCTGAAACGCCGCACCCGATCCTGCCCGGTTATGCTATGCACCAGCTCCTGCGCGACCAGCCAGTCGAGCACGCGGTAGAGCGTGACTTTGTCGAAAGTCTGCCCGCTGGCGGCGGCTTGCTGCAATTCGTGATGCGACATGGCTGCGTCGGCTGTCAGAAGGAGTTGCAGCACGCGCACGCGTGCGCGCGTGGCGGTCGCGCCGCGCAGGTGCAACAGGCGGGCAGCCTGGTCGACAGCAGGAAAAGTTGCAGTAGTAGACATGGCTGGATCCTAACGGATGGCCGTATAAAATGCAACTTTGTTGCAAAACTCCGCTTGTTCTTGGCGGGCTGTGCCCTTTGTCAGGGGGCTGCGGCTACGATGTGCTCCCGTGCCGCCCGCCGACATCTGCTCGGTGGGCGGAACGGGCGGCGTGCGTCAGGCGCGCATTTTTTCCAGTTTTTCGTGGCGTTCCTGCGCCTCGATGGAATATTCGGCGGTGGGCCGCGCCAGCAACCTGGCCACGCCGATGGGCTCACCGGTTTCCAGGCACCAGCCGTACTCGCCGCTGTCGACACGTATCAATGCGGTGTTGATTTTTTTAAGCAGCTTGCGTTCGCGGTCGCGCACGCGCTGTTCCAGCATATGCTCTTCTTCAACTGTGGCGCGATCGTTGGGATCGGCAAAGTTTTCGTTTTCTTTCAGCGTAGCGCCCGTGTCTGCCGCGTTGCTGAGCATTTCGTCGCGCAGGGTTTCCAGACGTACGCGAAAAAATGCGAGCTGGGCTGCATTCATATAGGCCGAGGCCGGCATTTTTAGCAGCGCGGCTTCAGTGATCGGTTTGGCTGTGGTCGGCATCGGAAGACTCCAAGTGTCTTTATATCAATCTAATACTGTTTATCGTGCACTAAACCAAACAATCAGATTCAGGTCAGGTGTGGAAAAACGCAAGGAAGTTAAGGGCTATGCCCCGTAATTAAACCGTACATCATAACCCCCCGGACCCATTATCGGCACCCCCTGCTGTAGATCCATGCTGGGCGGCCCTTTTAGCCCGTCCGGAACGGTGCGGGATGCAGGTGAGTCCCTGCAGATAACCCTCTGCCGACCAAATTTTGAGCATCAAACCCGAAAAATGAGGGGTAGCCAAGGATGGGCGATATTCCGAGGATGAAAACCGCCTTGATGCTATCGGCCTTATTGGCATTGCTGGCCGCTTGTGGCCGTGAAACAACGCCCGCCCCTGCCGCCGATATTCGCCCCGTCCACGCTGAGCGGGTCGGTTTGCTCGCCCAGTATTCCAGCATACGTTATTCCGGTGAAGTGCGCGCCCGTTACGCACCCCATCTTGCTTTTCGTGTGGCCGGCAAGGTGCAAACGCGTTTGGTGGAGGTCGGAACGCACGTTAACGCCGGCCAGGTGATGGCCACACTCGATCCCCAGGATTACGCACTGGTGGCGAACGCGGCGCGGGCGCAGCAGGACGTGCAGCGGTTTTCTGCGTTGCGTGCGCAAAACTGCATTTCTCAGACGGAGCTCGAACGGCACAGCACAGTGGCTGCCGCTGCCAAGGAAAGCCAGTTGCGTGCCGAGGCACAACGCCAGGGCAATCAACAAAGCTATACGCGTTTGACCGCACCGCACCGCACTCTGGCGTGGTGACGGCGATTTCATTCGAGGCCGGACAGGTGGTGGGAGCCGGTCAGCCGGTGGCACAGTTGGCACGTTCGGGTGAGCGGGATCGGAGCATCACGCTGGGTCAAATCGCCGTCTTCAAACCGGCGTTTGAAGACGGCGTGATCTGGCGCCGCGATCGCATGCCGACCATCGCGGTGCGCGGTGACCCGGTAGGCACTCTCAGCCGGCTACGGTTATTGATGCACTTGCGCCGTAGGTGGCCCAATTCAAGGCGCAGCTGCCGGTTGGGTTCCGGCTTGAAGTGGGCGGCCCGGTGGAGAGCAGCGCCAAGGCCAATGCCGCCATTGGCGCATCATGGCCGCTGATCGTGATCACCACCCTGAGCTTGCTGATGCTGCAACTGGGGAGTTTTTCACGCGCTGTACTGGTGGTTTTTACCGCACCGCTCGGCATCATCGGCGTGGCCGTTTCCTTGCTGGTAAGTGGAAAACCGATGGGCTTTGTCGCTCTGCCTGGCATTATCTCGTTGGCCGGTATGATCATGCGCAACGCAGTGATTCTGGTTGACCAGATTCAGCAGGATGTTGCCCGGGGACTGTCCCAATGGGATGCCATCATCGAATCCACGGTACGGCGAATGCGTCCAATCACGCTGACGGCAGCAGCTGCTGCATTGGCTATGATTCCGCTATCGCGTTCAATTTTCTGGAGCCCGATGGCGGTCGCGGTGATGGGCGGACTGGTCGCGGCGACCTTTCTCACCCTGTTTTTCCTGCCCGCGTTGTATGCCGCCTGGTTCAGGGTGGGGCAAGTTGATCAAGTTGATAAGGAGACGATATGAACCCTGCTGATACCCGTATTCCACCCGGTTCCCGCGTCAAGCTGTCTAATTGGGACGCCAACAGCCGCGACATCATCGGCAAGAACAAGCAGGATGCGCGTGAGCGTCTGGACGCGACGCGCACCCAGCTGGAAACGCTTCAGGAACTGCTGTACGCCGAAGGCAAACACAAGCTGTTGATCGTGTTGCAGGCAATGGACACCGCCGGCAAGGATTCGACCATTCGCCATGTGTTTCAGGGGGTCGATCCGTTGGGCGTGAAGGTGGCGAACTTCAAGGCGCCGACGGCGGCCGAACTGGCGCACGACTATTTATGGCGGGTGCACCCGCATGTGCCGGGCGCGGGCGAAATCGCCATTTTCAATCGCTCTCACTACGAGGATGTGCTCGTCACCCGGGTCAATGGCTGGATCGACGTGGCCGAATGCAAACGGCGTTATCGCCAGATCAACGATTTTGAAAAAATGCTGGCGGAAACCGGCACGACGATCCTGAAGTTCTACCTGCATATTTCCAAAGACGAGCAGAAAAAGCGTCTGGAAGAACGTCGCGATACGCCGGAAAAGCAGTGGAAGTTTCAGCCGGGTGATCTCGCTGTACGCGCGCGATGGGACGATTACATGAAAGTTTACGAGGCCGCGCTGTCGGCCACCAGCACCGCGCACGCGCCGTGGCACGTGATTCCCGCCAACAGCAAGCAGGCGCGCAATTTGACGATCTCCAGCCTGCTGATCGATACCTTGAAAAAGCTGAAGATGCGTTATCCGGAGCCGGTTGAAGGCGCCGCGAATGCCGTGATTGTTTGAGGTTTTACTGAACCAGTTTCAGGTAAGGGGCTTGTGAATGGGACTCTTGCGAAGCGGAGACAGGCTGCCAGTGGGGGAGCGCTTCCGGGCGGTGGATGTGGTAACCCTGCAAATAGTCCACGCCCATGTCGTTCAGCAGGGCGGCCATGTCGGCGTCTTCCACTTGTTCCGCCACCGATTGCATGCCAAAGTCGCGCGCCAGTTGCGCAATCGAACGCACGATGGCCTGGTCGCGGCGGTCGTCCAGCATGCCGCGAACAAAGGCGCCATCAATTTTGAGAAAGTCGGCTTGCAGGTGTTTGAGATAAAAGAACGATGACGCATCGCGGCCAAAGTCGTCCAGTGCTACCTGACAGCCGCGTTCGTGCAGGCCTTGAATCAGGCGCTGGGCGTCTTCCAGGTTCACCACCGCGGCGGTTTCCGTGATCTCGAATCCCAAGCGTTCGCCAGCCACGCCATAACGATCGAGCATCTGACAGATTACGCCGAGGAAGGATTCGTCGGCGACGGTCTTGCCCGAGAGGTTGATAAAATAAACGGCATTGTCGTCAGGTTGCGAAGCCAGATAGGACACGATGGCTTCCAGCATCCAGCGGTCGAGAATCGGCGCCTGACCGTAGCGCTCCAGCGCGGGCAGGAGTTTGGCGGGCCCTTCGATCACGCCATTGCGCTGCCAGCGGATCAGCACCTCGTAATGCGGCTGGCCATGGCTGGAGGTGGGCTGGATCAGTTGGCGATAAGGCAGAAACTGGTTGGCCTCGAGTGCCTGGGCAAAGTCCGCCGCCCAGCCCATTTCCGCTTCCACGCGACGGAACCCCACTTCATCCGCTTCATACAGCACGATCCGGCCGCTGCCTTCGGACTTGGCGCGATAGCACGCCATGTCGGCCTGGACCAGGGTGTCGCCCGCAGTCGTTTCAGCCTGGGTGATGAGCGCTATGCCGACGCAGGCGCCGAGGGTGAAGCGGCGGCCTTTGTGTTCAAAGCGGAAGTCGCGGATGCGTTGCACCAGCTCGCGGCAAATCCGCTTCGCTTCATTCGCCTGGGTATTGAACAGAATAAGGCCGAATTCGTCGCCGCCCAGGCGGCCCAGATAGGCGTTGCCTGGCAAGGTGGCTTGCATGGTTTGCGCAATATCCAATAACAGGGTATCGCCCACCGCATGGCCGCAGGTATCGTTCACCAGTTTGAATTGGTCGAGGTCGATATAGCAGAACGCATGCTGCTGCGACTGCTCGCGCGCGGTTCGCATGGCGCGCGCCAAACGACCTTCCACTGCGCGCCGATTCGGCAGCCGGGTCAGGGTGTCGTGAAAAGCCATGTCGCGCAGACTGTCGAGCAGCAGCTTTTTCTCGGTTTCGTCGCGCAGCACATACACCGCACCCAATCCGCCGCCCCCGGTCAGCGGTGCGCAGCTGTAGCTGACGGCCAGATTCTGACCCAGCCGGGTGCGCAGTTGAGCGGAGCCCGTCTGGCCGCGTAGCGTGGCCGCGGACGACAGGAAGCAGGCGGGCGCTTCCTTGTTGTCGCCCACCGGGTCGAGTTGGATCAGGTGATTGAGTGGATTCGAACAGGCTTCCTCAAGCGGCGTGCCTAACAGGTTTTCGGCGGCGGGGTTGAGATAGGTCACCTGGTTTTGCGCATTGGTGACGATGACGGCGTCATCGATCGACTGCAGCGTCACCTGCCAGCGTTCCTTTTCTGCGCTGATTGCCGCTTCATCGAGCTTGCGCTGCGTGATGTCGAAACGGATCGACAGGTACTTTAGCGGCAAGCCGTTGTCGCCCCTGACTGGAATGATGGTTGTGGCCATCCAGAATAATCGACCGTCTTTGGCGCGGTTGCATATTTCGCCGCGCCAGGTTCGCCCGCTTGAGATCGTGTCCCAGAGCGTGCTGAAAAATGCGGCATCGTGCCAGCCTGAATTGACGATGCGATGATTTTGGCCGATCAATTCCGCGCGCGTGTAGCCGCTGCTGATGCAGAACAACTCGTTGGCCAAGGTGATGTTGCCGGCAAGGTCGGATTCGGACACGCCGGCTGCACTATCCAGCGCTTTTTGCCGCTCGTTGAGGTCGGCAAGCACGCGTTCCAGTGCCACGCCCATTGAATTAAACGCATGCGTGGTGGCCTGTAGCTCGGGGGGGCTGGCCGTGCGGATGGGAATGCGGGCACTGTAATCACCCGCCTCGATCTGGCGCGCAGCGGTGCGGAGTCGGTTGAACTCTTTCAGGCTGATCTTCAGCAGCACGTGACTCAGCCAGCCGAGCAAAATGAATGCGGTGCAGAGTATCAGCAAGAGCCGGGTGCCGAGACGCCACAGAAAGTCTTCGTAAGCCTGGGAAGACGGCTTGATCAGCAGCCGGCCATAATAGGTGCCGCCCATGACCAGCGTGTGTTGCAGGACGGGGATATCCAGGTCGGCGAGCACATCAAACCAGCCGGGGTGCTCGCTAGGGGCTGAAGGGGCCGATACACGCAGGGTCTTGCCAGTGGGGGGGATGAATTCGGCAAACAGCAGGCTGCCCCGATCAACCGGGATTTTCAGATGGGTCTGTATCGCGCCGTAATCGCGCAGAATGGCCGAGTCGGTCACCACCTGGGCCAGCGCCGCCAGTTGGGCCGATGCCTGAATCCGCAAAGCCGCGCTGGCGTCCTGGCGGGCAATGTGCAGCGCCTGCTGCCCTGCCAGGGCGAGCACCCCCAGCAGAATCACCCATCCCGCGCACATGATGCGCCCTTGCGTGCTGAGCCGGGCGGGACTGATGCCCTTGAGCAGGCGCGCGAATCGGGAGGGAGAGAGGGCACTCATACAGGTGAATCGGCCGCATGATTTATCCCTGAAGGGGGTGCGGCATGGTTGTTTTGTACCACGTGCCGCGCAAGTTCGGCGCGGGGCGCGATTCAGGTCTTTTTGCGCGCGCGTGGATGCGCCTGGTCGTAAACTTTGGCAAGATGCTGCCAGTCGAGATGGGTGTAAATCTGGGTGGTACTGATGCTGGCGTGGCCGAGCATCTCCTGGACTGCGCGCAGATCGCCGGACGATTGCAGCACATGGGTGGCAAACGCGTGGCGCAGCATGTGCGGGTGAACGTGCTGGCCGAGACCGGCTTGCAGGGCCCAACGATTGAGTCGTAATTGAATACTGCGTGGGGTGAGACGGCTGCCGCGCTGGCTGACGAATAGCGCGGGCGTATTGTTACGCGCCAATGGCAGCCGGTGGTTTATCCAGGTGCTTATGGCGGTCAACGCCTGGCGGCCCACCGGAACCAGTCGGGTTTTGCGCCCTTTGCCGGTGACCTGCGCTTCGCCGGCTTTCAGGTCGAGGTGGTTCAGATCGAGCGTGCTGAGTTCGGACAGCCGCAGTCCGGACGAATAAAACAGCTCGAACATGGCGCGGTCGCGTGCCTGCAGGGTGTCGTCCAAAGCGGCATCGGTCGCGCCGTTGAGGAGTTGGGCGCACACATCGGGGGAGAGCACCTGGGGCAAGGCTCGGGCCATTTTGGGCGGACGCAAGCCGATGCAGGGGTTGCTGGTGTAACCGAGGCGGCGGCAGGCAAAGGTGTAAAAGCTGCGCCAGCTCGAGAGCTGGCGCGCTACGCTTGCGGCCGCCAGGTTTTGTTCGCGCAGTTTGACGATGGCACCACGGATGTCGGTGATCGCCAGATCGGCAAGCGATGTGTCGCCGGTCAGCTTGCGTAGATTGCTCAGGTCGCGCTGATAGGCTGCCACCGTGTGCGGGGAGAGCCGCCGTTCGGCTGCAAGGTGCTGCAGATAATGTTCGACGGCATTCACGACGGCGTTCACGATCAACTCTGATCAGGGTGAGGGCTGCATCCGGAGCAAGGCAGCGCTGACCAATTGACCCACCCGTTCAATGTAGAGTGTGCCCATGCCGGGATAGAAACGCTGGGCCTCTTCCGACGCCAGCACCAGCAATCCAATCGGCTCCCCCTGCGGGGTGGGGCGTAGCGGTATGCAGGCAAATGCGCGAAGATGCGGCGATATTTCTCCGAACCAGTCGCTGGCTTCGTCAATCGCCAGCACACCACACACGGGGTGCGTCATGGCCATGACGTTGGCACGGCCTGCGGCTGACATCGGATCGCCAAGGCCCGGGGCGGCGCCTTCAGACAGATCCCATGCACGCAGGGCGTGATGGGGTACCTCGAACCCGTCACGCAGATGGATGGCCAGAGCGGCGGTTATATCCTGCGGGGTGCGGGCAGTCAGCAAGGCCATCGTCATGGCGTGCAGCTTTTCCGAAATGCCGTCGTTTTCCTCGCCAAATTGAATCAGCTCGGCCAGTTTGGTTTCCAGCATCTGCACCTTGTCGCGCATCGCGATGAGTTGACGCTCGCTCATCGATATTGCATGGGTGCCATGCGGATGCGGAATACTCAGCTCCGCCAGCAAAGCGGGAAATTCGTTGAAAAAATTCGGATGCCGGGTCAAAAATTCGGCGATGGCCTGTGGGTCGAGCGGGGTGGGTTGCATGTCCATTAGATTTCCAGTTCTCCCTCAAATACTGTTTCAGCCGGACCGGTCATGGTGACCGGCTGGTTTGTTCCTGCCCATTCGATCATCAGGTCGCCGCCGCGCGTGTGTACGCTGACCGGGCTTTTCAGCCAGCCCTGCTGGATGCCCGCCACGGCAGCCGCACAGGCGCCGGTGCCGCAAGCCAGGGTTTCACCTGCGCCGCGCTCATAGACGCGCAGGCGGATGTCATGCGGCGTGAGCACCTGCATGAAGCCGGCGTTGACGCGCTGCGGAAAGCGGGTATGCGATTCGATTGCCGGGCCGAGAATGTCGACCGGTGCGCTGTCGAGGTCGTTGACCCGCAGCACCGCATGCGGATTGCCCATCGACAGCGCGGCGATGTTGATGATGTGTTGACCGACCTTGAGCGAATATGTCATCGCTTCGGATTCGGCTTCGAACGGGATGTCAGCGGGCGCAAAACGCGGTGCACCCATGTCTACCCTGATCAGGCCGTTGTCGAGCAGGGTGGGCTCGATGATGCCGGAAGCGGTTTCGACGCGAATGCTGGTTTTGTTGGTCAGCCCGCGGCTGTGTACAAAACGCACGAAGCAGCGCGCCCCGTTTCCGCATTGCTCCACTTCGCCCCCGTCGGCGTTAAAAATCCGGTACCGAAAATCGACGTCGTCACGGGTGGATTTTTCAACCAGCAAAATTTGATCACAGCCGACGCCGAAATGCCGGTCTGCGATCTGGCGATATTGCGCGGTTGTTAATGCAATGGGCTGCGTGATGCCATCAAGCATGACAAAGTCATTGCCGAGTCCCTGCATTTTGGTGAAGCGCAG
>JBKJIS010000269.1:0-8770 GCA_046598305.1 Thiobacillus sp. | reverse complement strand
CTTCCTACAGGCGTTGGCTGGAACACGGCCTGATAAATCGTAGGATTGATCAACCGGAGCCGCGCAGATGTGCCGAATAGATAGGCGTAAAAAAGGGGCTTCCGCCCCTTTTTTACGCCTCGACTCAATCAAACCAGAATCACGACACGCCGCCTTCGTAATCGGCAATCCCCGGATTGGATTTGCCGATGCCGACGATCTTCGGTGTGTTCAGTTTCAAGCCCTTGATCACTTTCTTGTCGCGCAGATAGCTGGCCACCACATCCCAGATCGGTTCGCCGGTGGCGCCTTCAGCGACCGGCGCCCAGCCTGCGACCTTGTAGGTCTTGTTGGCAACGACAGGCTTGCCTTTGATGGTCATATTGCTGATCCGCTTGCCGATCTTCTCGTTCGGGCTGACGGTGTACTCGATGCCGCCCACGCGCACCATGTCGCCGCCTTGCTGGTAATACGGGTCAGGGTTGAACAGGTTGTCGGCGACGTCTTCCATGATGGTTTTGATGGTTTCGCCGGTCATGGTGTTGAGCGTGGTCTGCGGATAAGTGATTGCCGTCTGGTCCATCAAGCGTTCCATCGTGATGGGGTCGCCCGGCAGCAGCGTGGTGCCCCAGCGGAAGCCGGGCGAGAAGGCTGCATCTGCGCCTTTGACTTCCATCATGGCATTAACCAGAAGCTGATCCCAAGTGCCATTGAAGTTGCCGCGACGATAGAGGAAGTCGTCGGTCACGGCGAGTTTTTCGTTGAGTTTCGATTCGTAAGGTGCGCGGACCTTGTTGATGTACGCGGTCATCGCAGGGTCAGCGGGCAACAGGTTGGAGAACACCGGCAGCAGACGGTACTTGAAGCTGGCGACGCGGTTGCCCTTGACCTCGAAATCCATCACGCCGAGGAACTTGCCGTTGGAACCCGCGTTGGTGACGAGCGTGATGCCCTTGGCATTCTTGACCTGGATTGGCTGCGGCACGCCGTCATGGGTGTGGCCACCGAAGATGGCGTCGATGCCGGTGACGCGGCTGGCCATTTTGATATCCACGTCCATACCGTTGTGCGACAGCACGATCACGACCTTGGCACCTTTGGCGCGTGCCTCGTTCACCCATTTCTGCATGCCGTCATCGCGGATGCCGAAGCTCCAGTCCGGCACCAGGTGGCGCGGGTTGGCGATTGGCGTGTAGGGGAAAGCCTGGCCGATCACGGCGATTTTGACGCCGTTCATTTCCTTCATGGTGTAGGGCTTGAACACCTGGTCGCTAAAATCGTTAGTGACGATGTTCTGCGCAACGAAATCGACGTTGGCTTTCTTGAAGTCCTTGTTGACGATTTCCATCACCCGTTCGGCGCCAAAGGTCGATTCCCAGTGCGGGGTCATGACGTCAACGCCCAGCTTGATGCAGGCGTCGACCATATCCTGCGCATTCGTCCACAGTGAGGTGGCCGAGCCTTGCCAGGTGTCGCCACCGTCGAGCAGCAGCGCGCCAGGGCGCTGCGCGCGCATCATGTCGACCAGGGTTTTCAGGTGGGCGAAGCCACCGACCTTGCCGTAGACCTTGGCGGCTTCGGTGAAGTCGAGGTAGCTGAACGCATGGGCATCCGCGCTGCCCGGCTTGACGCCGAATGTCTTCAACAGGTGCTGGCCGACCAGATGGGGGACCTTGCCCAAGGCCGTACCGACGCCCAGGTTGACGTTGGGTTCGCGGAACCATACCGGCAACAACTGGGCATGGCAGTCGGTAAAGTGCAGGAACGATACGCTGCCGTGACGCGGCACGTCGTAGAAGCTGGCGGGTGCGGTGCCTGCAAGGGCGGACTTGCTGTCCAGTGTCATGCCGGATGCTGCGGCGACAGCGAGCAGTTGCAGAAACTCACGGCGATTCATGTGCATGTGGCTATCCTCGAGATGCGAATTGTTGGGTAAAGCTGCTGCCCTATTGTTACGCCGAGGGCTATGCTGGTAAATAGTAGCTCCGGCTCATGTTCGAATAGGCAAAAGAAAGAAAAAGCCCGGATTCCCGGGCTTTTTCTTGCAGCGGGCCGCTAATTTGCGGAATCGCTTACTTACGGAATACCGAAGCCTTCATCGGCAGCCCGTTGGACAACGAGGAGTGGAAATACTCCAGGTTGTTCATCGCGGTGCTGCCCTGCGCCGGCGGTACCTGACGAACCTGCGTATAGCAGCCAGTGTAGCGCTGCTGCAGGGTCACCAGGTTGTCGCCGGCGCGGAACACCGGCCAGTGCACGGCGTGGCCGATCACTGGCGACATCAACTCGGAGCGCAGGTAATTACCGCCATTTTGCACGTGGCAGGTGGCGCAGGCGAAATTGAGCTGGCCCTTACGCGAGTAGAAGCTTTGCTTGCCATCCTCATACGCGGCCATCGCCTTGGGACCTTGGACCTTGACGTTCATCATCATGCCGTCCGACAGGGTGCGCATATAGGCCGTGAGCGTGCCCATGGTTTTCATGTCGTTGACCTTGAAAGGGTCCTCGCCATTGGCAACGCGGCAATCGTTGATGGCATCGTGCAGCGTGACGACCTTGCCTTTGGCCTCGTCGAACATGGGATAGTTGCCAGCGATCTGCTTGCCGCCGTTGGGCAGGCAGCTGGCATAGGTTTTGCCATTCTTGAACGGGGTTGCCCACATCTTGCGCCCGTCCTCAACCTGTGAATCGAAAGGCGGGAATTCCATGATGGCGTCGTACTGGGCCTTGCTGTCGGCGTCCAGAGCCAGCGCGCCGTAAACATAGTCGTCCAGTTTGACGTTGGGGAATTTGGCTGCGTAGTACTTGATGAGTTCCTGCCTGTCCTTCTCGGGCGATGCGTAAGCGGTGGCCGCGCCCATTGCGATGCCCAAACCGGCCACGCCCGTCAGCAGTTTTATGATGATTTTTTGTTTCATGCCGTCCTCCAGAAACCTGATGAATAAAACGGGAGCGGGGCCTGACGCCCCGCCCATGTGCTGCCCGGTTTAGCCGATGGTGGCTTCAGCGGTGTTTTTGTCGCCCTTGTTGTCAACCCAGTTGACAGCGACCTTGTCGCCAGCCTTGGTGCCTTTAACCTTGAATCCCAGGTAGGGATTCTTGGAAATGGCGCCAGAGAGGCCAGCCCCCAGCACCTTGTTCCCATTGATGCTGGCGGTCACGCTGGTGATGAAGTGGGCGGGCACCAGTTGGCCGGTCTTGGCATCTTTACGGGTGCCGGTTTCCATGGTGTGGTTCATGAGCACTTTGATGTCGGCAACATCGCCAGCCATCGTGGCACGGATACGCATCGGTTCAGCCATTTGGCTATCCTTTTCTGAATGGATTGAGGTAGGGAGTCAGGGGGGCCGGGTTAACCGCCGCAGCCGCCAATGGTTACTTTGACTTCCTTGGCGGTAGTGTAGGTCTTGCCACCGGCAGTCACGACCACACGAACCAGCGAGGTTTGACCCATCTTGATCCGGGTGGAAATAAAGCCCTGAGCGCCACCCATCAGGTCGAAGTCGGCAGCCAGCGGTTGGGCATTCTTTTCGGCAATGATGGCGATCGAGGTGATGCCCGCGATGCTGCTGGTCACTTCGACCGGCACGACTGCGCCGTTTTCAGCGATGTCCGGCGCCTTGATGGTGATGTCCTTGGAATCGATTGGGGATGTTGCCCCAATGGCTTTCATGGCGTCACCCGCATTCTTGGTTTCAAAAGCGCTACGCGGAGCGCCGGCCAAGGCCATGGAGGGCTTCAACAAACCGGCAGCCACGGCCACGGCCACGGTACCAGCACCAGCGGCGCTTTTTAGTACATTTCTACGAAGTGCGTTCATGGGCATGTCTCCTTAGCTTGAACAATTACAGGGGGGGTTACAGACCGTAAATATAATCGGTCACTTTATCGATTTCCTTCTCCGTCAGCACACCATGCTTGCCGAACGGAATCATGGAGGTGGTCGGCTGGGTAGCGGTTGCATCCCAGATTTTCGCGCGCATCTTGGCCTTGTCGGGGAAGCGCGCGTTCATAGCGACCAGCGGCGGGCCGTACAGGCCGCCTGACAATGCGTCGGGCACGGTCGGCATGGTATGGCAAGCCAAGCAGTTGCCTTTCCGGTTGTTGAACGCGATGTCCTTGCCGCTTTCTTCTTTCTTGGGTTCGGCAGCAGCAGGGGCTGCAGTGGCTTGTGCCAGCACAGTACCCGACAGCATGATGGCGCTGATCGCGCAGGCTGTTGCTACCGCTACCTGATGCAATTTTCGCATTGTCATCCTCCTAATTATTTAACGTGGTGATGAAAGCGTTTGCTGTTCGGGCTTGCCTTAAGAAAACGCTATCCAGTAATGGATGGGCCATAGCATAGTGGAATTAGTTTTTATCTTGCAAGGCCAAACAGGTGTTTTTAGGTCTAAAGCAGCAGGGTAAATTGTTACCAGCCACGTCAGGTATAGCTTTAAGCGTATGTGACTCAGCTTTTGCGTTGTGCTTTCTCGGACTCTTGCCACTCGCGTCGCCGCGCTTCCGCCGCTGACATTTCGTAGAAGCTGCCGTCTGCTGCCTTGATGCCCAGTGTGATCTGTTCGATTGCTGCAACCAGATTTCCACTTAAGGCCGAAGCTTCTGCCTGAGCGCGATGACTCAGCAGGCGGTGGCCGAGTTGGGCGTGGGTTTGGGCTGCCAGCCGCCACAGGCGACGGTCAAGTGGATACAAACGCTGTTGTTTGTCGACTAATGCCAGCGCATCAGTGCTGTGCCCTGCCGCCAGCAGGGTGTTGATATAACCATATTGTAAGGGTCGGTAACCGGAGAAGGTAGCGCTGCCGTTTTGGAAGCGCCCAAGCGCCAGCGTCTGGTTGCCCGCCGCCGACGCAACGTTGGCGAGCAATTGCTGGATCATGGGGCTGCTGTTTTTTACGGCAATCAGTTTTTGTGCCTCGGCTTCAGCTTCCTTGAATTGTCGCGCCCGCAGCAGCGCGGTAATCAAACCGTAGCGGGCAGCAGCCTCGTTGCTATAACGCTTTTCTTTGAGCGTGTTGCGCTGCGCAATGACGGCATCGGCGGGACTGTTTTCCTGGGCACGCAAGCGCGCGCGCACCAAGTGAAAATCAAGGCTGTCCTGAATCTGCAGATAGGGCGCAGAGGCACTCCGGGACTCCATGTCGGCGATGCGGTCGCTGGTGAGCGGGTGGGTGCGCAGATAGGCCGGTGCGCTGCTGTCATAGAAGCGGCTGGCGCGTTGCAGGCGGTTAAAAAAACCGCTCATTCCGCGTGGGTCGAAATTGGCGCGGGTCAGCATCTCATACCCTAGCCGGTCGGCTTCGCGTTCGTAATCGCGGCTGAAGTTGAGCTGATTCTGAACTGAGTAGGCCTGGGTGGTGGCGATGGCGGCGCTCGCCACATTGGGGTTGGAGCGGGCCGCCAGCAGCGCCAGTGCCAGCGCGGCCATGGTGGGCCAGTAACTCTGGCTTTGCGACGCAATCATGCGCGCGATATGGTCCTGGGTAACGTGGGAGATTTCGTGCGCGACCACGCTCGCCAATTCGGATTCGCTTTGCGCGGCCAGCAGCAAACCGGTGTGAATCCCGATGTTGCCGCCCGGCATGGCAAATGCATTGATGCTGGGGTCGTTAACCACAAAGAAGGTGAATTCGCGCTGGTTGCGCGAACTGACGGACACCAGTTTGTAGCCGAGTTGATTCAGATAGGCCTCAATCTCTGGGTCATCCAGGTAGCGGGGGTCACCATAAACGTCGCGCATGATGGCGCGCCCGAGTGTCTGCTCCTCCTGATCGGAGAAATACTGGCGTGACACTTCGCCCAGATCAGGCAGGTCGGCCGCCAGAACCGGTTGAATAGCAAGTGACAGCGCAAGCAGTGTGCGTAGCATCAAGAGATAAGGAGGGAGGCGAAGAAAAGCATTTCGATTACGATAGAGCATTATCGACAAGGTTCCTGGATATGAGCGAATTCACCCATTTTGACGAAAGCGGTCGTGCAGTCATGGTCGATGTGGCGGGCAAGGATGATACCCGGCGCGTTGCGGTGGCAAGGGGCCAGATACTGATGTTACCCGATACGCTGGAACGCATCCTGGGCGGGCAGGCCGCTAAGGGCGATGTGCTGGGAATTGCCCGGATTGCGGCGATCCAGGCGACCAAGCGCGCATCTGAGTTGATCCCACTGTGTCACCCCATTGCGTTAACGCGCGCCAGCGTCGAGTTTGATCACGACAAGGCCGCGTCGACGATTATCTGCACGGTAACGGCCGAAACCGTGGGCAAGACCGGGGTGGAGATGGAGGCGTTGACCGGCGTGAGCATCGCCCTGCTGACCATTTACGACATGTGCAAGGCGGTGGATCGCGGCATGGTGATGGGCGAGATCAGGCTGCTGGAGAAGCTGGGGGGCAAGTCCGGGCACTGGCGGGCTGCTCATACCGGGTAACACTAGTCCAAGTGAACCTTGTGCGCAGTCTGCACTACGGCATGATGCTAGTGATGCAACGGGGGGGCGATTGATGCAATTTTTCAGGTTTTTGATGCTGGGTTTGTGGGCGTTCGCATTCGGGGCGCAGGCCGGGATGCCGGACTACCAGGTCTTTCCTGCCCGGGACGGCGCGCAGTTGTTGCTGTGGGTGTCCTCCGAGCGGGGGCGGGCCGAGCCCGAGGTGCGGGCGGCGCAAAAGCTGGCTGCGCAAGGAGTGGAAGTCTGGTCGCTCGACCCCCTGGGTGCGTATTTTCTGCCCCAGTTGCCGCGCAGTATGGACGGGGTGCCGCCGCACGACCTGGCCGACTGGCTGCGGTCTGCGCTGGCCAGCGGCAAGCGGGTTGCGGTCTATGCGGTTGCGCGCGCGGCGGTTCCCGTGCTGCGCGCGGCTGCGTTGCTGGAGCCCGCGCAACGCAGCCGGCTGCGCGTCGTCTTGATGTATCCCAACCTGTATACGGTGGCCGAGCCGCTGGCCGCGCCGGATTATCTCGATGTGGGCAGCCTGAAGGGCTTGCGGGTGCGGGTGCTGCAACCGCGCCGCTCGGCTGCGACGCCCTGGTTGCCCGGTCTCATTGATCATTTGAAAACGCATGGGGCCAAGGTCAGCCATGTGATACTGGAAAATCTGCGCGAAGGCTATTGGGCGCGCGAAACGCCCACCGAGTTCGAGGTGGCCGAAAGCCGGCGGATGGATGGTTTATTGTTGCGTGAATTGAAAATATTGGAGCGGAAATGAAGCGATTGCTGGTGAGCCTGGCTTTGGGCCTGTTTTTAACGTCTGGCGGGCATGCCGCCAAATTCGAAGCGCGTGCGGCAACGCCGGCGCCCGAACTGAAAGCACGCGACATGAGGGGCGCAACCAAAACCCTGGCGGACTATCGCGGCAAGGTTGTATTGCTGAATTTCTGGGCCTCGTGGTGTCCCCCCTGTCTCCACGAAATGCCGTCGATGGAGCGTCTGCGGCTGAAGATGGCGGGGCGCCCCATCGAAATCGTTGCACTGGCCAGCGCCGAGTCGGCGAGCGATGTGAAGGGTTTTCTTTCGAAAATGCAGTTGGGCTTTCCGATTTTGCTCGATCCGGACGGCAGCAATACCAAGCGCTGGAAAGTGTTCGCCCTGCCCACCACGTTCCTGCTGGATGGCCGGGGCCGGATACGGCACGTGCTGACCGGGCCCACCGAGTGGGATGAAGGCGAAGCCCTCCGAATCATCGAATCAATGCTGGCTGAGCACCCTGTACAAAAAAAATAAGACGTTTTTGGCGTTTATCCCTTGAAAATGTAAGGGAATGTCCGGGACGCGTTTGCGGAATTTTGAGTCGTTTTGCTTGCCATGCCAGGGTCTTGAAGGGCAAAATAACGCTATATTCGAAATGTTTAATATATAGCCGTCCCCGTAGGCGCCAGCGCTTTTGCGCTGGCGCTGCTTCCAGCTGTCACCTAGTGTGACTAACCGGGTAGGGAAAAATGCGGTTCTGATAATAGAGCCGCAGGGGACACAATGAGCCTAGAGACCGCATGAACGCCAAGATCAAACTCGAAAATCACGATGCGCAGGAAATCAAGTACACCACCTGCTATATGTGCGCTTGCCGTTGCGGCATCAAGGTGACGCTGGAGGACAATAAAGTCCGCTTCATCCAGGGCAACCGCAACCACCCCACCAACCAGGGCGTGTTGTGCGCCAAGGGCTCGGCCGGGATCATGAAGCAGTATTCCACCGCCAAGCTGACCCAGCCGCTGATGCGCAAGCCGGGTACCGAGCGGGGCGAAGGCATCTACGAGCCGATTTCCTGGGAACAGGCGCTCGACGTGCTGGGCGAGCGCCTGAAGGAAATCCGCGCGACCAATCCGTCGAAGCTGGCCTATTTCACTGGCCGCGACCAGATGCAGGCGCTGACCGGCCTGTGGGCGCAGCAGTTCGGTACGCCGAACTGGGCGGCGCACGGCGGGTTTTGTTCGGTCAACATGGCCGCAGCGGGTCTCTATTCGATTGGCTATTCGTTCTGGGAATTTGGCGCGCCCGATTGGGATTACGCGAAGTATTTCCTGATGTGGGGCGTGGCAGAAGACCATGCGTCCAACCCGATCAAGATTGGCCTGGAAAAGCTGAAACGACAGGGCGGCAAATTTGTCACCATCAACCCGGTGCGCACCGGTTATTCGGCGATTGCGGACGAGTGGCTGCCAATCAAGCCCGGCATGGACGGCCTGCTGGCGATGTCGATGGTGCATGTGCTGCTGAAGCACGAAAAATTCGATTACGAATTCCTGGTGCGCTATACCAATGCGTCCTGGTTGGTGGTGCAAACCCCGGGCCA
>JBKJIS010000218.1:0-3868 GCA_046598305.1 Thiobacillus sp. | reverse complement strand
GATCAGAATCTGGCGCAGGTGGCGTGCGTCGCCATGCAGATTAAACGGCGTTTGCGGTGCAATGTGGACGGCCAGCACCAGGCCCTTGCCTCTGGCCGGCGACTCCATCATTGCGGCCGTGCCGTTGACCAGACGGTGCAGGTCAAAATCCTCCGGCGTGGAGTTGATCCGACCGGCTTCGATGCGCGAAATATCAAGTACGTTGTCGATCATGCCAAGCAGCGTGTGGGCTGAAGCGAGAATGATCTGGGAAAACTCTTTTTGTTCTTTGTCGAGCTTGGTTTCGGCTAACAGGTCGGCAATACCGATTACCCCGTTGAGTGGGGTGCGCAGTTCGTGGCTCATGTTGGCTAGAAAACATGACTTGGCCAGGTTGGCACTTCGCTCACGCTGAATCGCCTGATGGAGCTGCTTGAGTAGTGAAGCCGCATAAAGAGGAACGGCAATCATGGATAGCAGGAACGCCACCCCGATGGACATGTGATTGCTCCAGTAGGGTGAAAAGACGAGTACCAGAAAAAACCCGGCCACGGCCATGGCTGTGGCCGCGTATAAATACCGGACGCCGTATCTAAATCCGTTGCCCAGAGCAACCCAAAGATAAACGACTAAAAGTGGGCTTCCTGCTTCACCCGTATAGGTCAGCAGAACTGAGCATGTCGCAAAATCCATGACCATCGCGACCATGCGACGGGGCGGCGAGGCGTTCAGATCTACCAGTGTAGCCGTGGTGACTAGCAGTGCAGCGATCGTGAATAAAAAGCTGACAAGCAGGGTAGCGTCACGGGAGGCAGCATCAAGAGGTGCAAAGCTGCTGGAAAAATAAGCCAGAAAAGTGAGTCCAATCACGACCCGGATGGCGGCTTGCTGGAATTCGGAGTCCGGTCGGCTGCGTATCCGTTTGACCAGACGCGATAAAAAATCAGGCATCAACATTTTGCGCTTGGCCTCACTCTGCAGTTTAGGCCTCTGGGTCACCCAGATCGCGCATGATGGATGCAACGGCATCGATGCGCAGTTCAAACGCGCGCACGCAGGCCGGATCAAAGTGCTTGCCACTTTCGGCACGGATGAAATCAAGCGCTTCCTGAAACGACCATGCATTTTTATACGGGCGTTTCGAGGCGAGTGCATCGAACACATCGGCAACCGCCGCGATGCGTGCGGGTAAGGGAATGTCCTCTCCGAGCAGTCCTTGCGGGTAGCCGCTGCCATCAAATTTTTCGTGGTGACCGAGTGCGATGACCGCACCCATCTGCAGGAAGCGCGAGGGGCTGTCGGCCAGGATGCCATGGCCAATCAGCGGGTGCCTGCGCATGATTTCCTGTTCCTCTGGCGTATGACGACCCGGTTTAAGCAGGATCTGGTCAGGGATTCCGATTTTGCCGATATCGTGCATCGGCGAGGCCGCCTCGATCTCGTCGCATTCCATCGCAGAAAGATTGAGTTCCTCGGCAATCAGACGGGCGTATTTGGACATCCGGATGATGTGGTTGCCGGTTTCCTCGTCACGGTATTCACCCGCTTTGGCCAGTTTCATCAGGGTTTCTCGCTCACGCGAACGAATCTCGGTGGTGGCCAGTTGCACTTGGTCTTCCAGCCACTGGGCGCGATCGGATACGGCTTTTTGGCTGCGCCGCAATGCCAGAAGATTCATGCATCGTGCGCGGCACTCTTGCGGGTCAATCGGACGGGTGAGGAAATCGGTGGCACCGTTTTCCAGAGCCTGGTAACGAATCTGGCGGTCTTCCACCACGGTGACGATAATGATCGGCACGTCTGCCAAAAGACGTTCAGCACGAATCCGTCGGGTAAACTCTATGCCGTCCATGCCGGGCATGCGGTAGTCGCTGATGATGAGGTCGGGTGCGGACAGCTGCATTTGCGCCAGCGCCTCGAACGGGTCAGCATAACTCTCGACCGAAATACCGGGTTCCAGGGTGCGTGCAAGGCCTTCGAGTAGACTGCGGGCGGTGCTGCGGTCATCAACGATCACCACGCGAGCACGACTCTGCGGCCGGGCTTCCCGTAGATGGGATGCATGCGGTGCGGTGGGTACGACGCGTAATGGCCGAGTGGTCACAATGATTTTCCTGAGTCGTGTTTATAACAGCAGTTTAGTTAAAGTATCGGGCTAGGTTGGGTTTACTTTAACGCGAACAGGGAGAAGAAGCGAAATGCATAAAAACAGGTGCTTAGGCTTGATTGCAGTATGGACCGCAATATTCACCTTGAATAGTTTTGCCTCAGCCGAAACAGCCGATTACGCCCGCGAGAAGAAATGGGCCGACGAAGTCGTACCGGGCCTGGTGGTGGGCGACCCGGTGTATTTGCAAACCCCGAGCGGACATCACAAATTTTTGACCTTGTTTACCCCCGCTGCGGATCCCCGCAAGGCGGCGATCGTCGTCCACGGCATGGGGATTCATCCCGACTGGGGCATGGTGGGCACATTGCGCACCGAACTGGCCGATCGTGGGTTGACTACCCTGTCGATCCAAATGCCGATCATGGCGGCGGATGCCAAAAGCGACGCCTATCCGCCGACGTTTCCTGAAGGGGCTGAGCGCATTGCCGAGGCGGTCGGGTTTCTCAAAGCCAAAGGCTATACGCACCTGGCGATTGTTTCCCACAGCATGGGGTCGCGCATGAGTGGGGTGTATATGGCGGGCAAACCGGATTCCAGCATCAAATCATGGGCAAGCCTGGGACTGTCGTACGGGGATTACGCAAATTTGACGTCGCCGGTTCTGGATTTGTACGGCGAAAACGATCTACCTCTGGTGCTGAAAAATGCAGCTCAGCGCAATAAGAGTCTGGCGGCCAAGCATTCGGTACAGAAGGTGATTGCGCGTGCGGACCATTTCTATACCGGGCATGAGCCCGCCATGGTTGAGGCCGTTACCGGGTTTCTGGGCGAAACCCTGAAGTAAGTCCTTACCCCAATAACCGCGTCATCGCCTCACGGTATTTGGCGGCAGTCTTTTCCACGATTTCATTCGGCAGCACTGGCCCCGGCGCCTGCTTGTTCCAGCCGCTGGACTCCAGCCAGTCACGCACAAACTGCTTGTCGAAACTGGGCGGGTTGCTGCCGGGTTGATATTGGTCGGCCGGCCAGAAGCGCGAGGAATCCGGGGTCAACGCTTCGTCAATCAACACCAGTTTTCCGGCTTCATCGACGCCGAATTCAAACTTGGTGTCGGCAATGATGATGCCGCGTGTGAGTGCATACTCTGCCGCTGTCTTGTACAGGATAAGGCTGACGTCGCGAACTTGCTTCGCCAGATCCGCACCGATCAGCTCGGCCATGGCGTCAAATGCGATGTTCTCGTCATGCGCCCCGACCGCTGCTTTGGTCGACGGGGTGAATATCGGCTCGGGTAGGCGGTCGGCCAATTTGAGGCCGGCGGGCAGCTTGATACCGCATACCGACTGGCTGGCCTGATATTCCTTCCAGCCCGATCCCACCAGATAGCCGCGCACGATGGCTTCGACCGGCAGCGCCTTGAGTTTCTTCACCACGATGGCGCGACCTGCCACCTGATCGCGCTCGCCGGCCGTGACCACGGATTCCGGCGCGATATCGAGCGCCTGGCTCGGCACGATGGTTTTCAGTTTGTCGAACCAGAAAGCCGACACCTTGGTCAGCACTTCGCCCTTGTCGGGGATCGGCGTCGGCATCACCACGTCGAACGCCGACAGCCGGTCGGTGGTGACAATGAGCAGCTTGTCGTCGCCGACGGCGTAGATATCGCGCACCTTGCCGCGGTGAACCAGCGGCAGGGAGGCGATACGCGATTCGAATAGGGGCTGGTCGAGCAGCGGTGCGGACATGGCAGGTAAGGTGGAATCGGGAGAGCCGGCATTA
>JBKJIS010000250.1:0-9145 GCA_046598305.1 Thiobacillus sp. | reverse complement strand
ATGACCGCTGTTTTCCCGTTCCCGTCACCGTGGTTAACCGACATACCGCGAACGAGATTCTCAAGCAAGCCGGAATCAAGGAGAAAATCTGATCGCCAAAAGTGGTGGCAGGTTGTCAACTTGCCCCCTCGTTTCCTGAAAACCGGTCTAACCCGGCATTCGGCGGGACTGGCCTATAAGTGACTTTTTTCACGGTCAGTGGAATTTGAACTATCGCGGCTCCGTTAACGTTCACCGTTCGGCCAGCCCCTCAATTTGCAAACAAATGGGGGGTGGATGGGGGGAATAAAATAGTGGGTGTTAGCGTCTTCATAGCTGAGTGAGGGGATCAATATGCGTCACGCGATAAGTTGCTTATTACCGATTTACCTGGGCGGCTGCCTGCTGCTAACTTTGCCTGTGGCGGCTGCGGAGATCAGCACCCGCGAGCAGGCAGATTCGGTATTGCTTGAGCTAGATCCGCTGATTGCGCGTGAGCCGAAAGTGGCGGCGCATTATGTGCGGCGCGGCGATGTGTATTACTTGCTGAACGATATGTACCGCGCAGTGGCGGACTATGGTCAAGCCATTAAACTCGATACGCGTACCGATGCCGCGTATTTTGGGCGCGGCATGGCGTTGGCGCGTATGGGCTTGGTGGCGGAGGGTATTGCCGATCTAACTGTCTATATTCAGCGTCACCCAAACAGTTCCCTCGCCTACACCAAGCGTGGTGTGCGCAATATTTGGCGCAATGAGTTAGATGCGGCTGAGCGCGACTTATCGCGCGCGATTGAACTTGACCCCAAAAACGCCGAAGCGCATGACGATCTTGGCGTGGTATATGCAAAACGCAATCATATACGCACAGCGGCCAAGCATTTTTACACCGCGATCCAACTTGATCCGCGCTACCAAAAGGCCTATCACAATCTGGCGATCTCTTTTCATATGGGCGGCCAGAACCAAGCCGCGCTAGAAATCATGGACGCGGGCTTAAGCTTGGGCGAAGCCAGCCGCAACTCGCTCATGCTCAAGTCGGTGATTTTAAAAACTTTGGGTCGGGATAAAGAGGCGACCGCGCTGGCGAGTGACGCCGAGTTTTTACCTGAAGATAATTGGACCGAGCGCACGACCTTGATCGGCGTTTCAAAATAAGGGGAAGGCATGTTTAGAAAATATTTCTGTTTAGGCTTGTTCTTTTTTTCCATGAGTGTAGTGGGCGGCCCGTTTGCGGCTAGCCCCGATGTCACTCTAAAAGACATACACGGCCAAGCGCATCATTTCAATAAATACATCGGACAAGGCAAGTGGACGGTGCTCGTGGTATGGGGGCCGCGCTGCCCGCCTTGCATCGAAGAAATGCCAGAAATGCAAAGATTCCACGACACCCATAAAAAAGACACGGCGACTGTGCTGGGCGTGGCGGTGGATTTCCCCACGTTTGGCCCCGCGCGGCGCGATGAAGTGGCGAAATTCATGAGCGACTATCTCATCAGCCTCCCGGTCTTGTTGGGTGACGCGCAAGTCTTTACGCGCTTTGGTGGGGCCGATTTGTTGGGTATACCCACCACGGTAATCTATGATCGCCAAGGCGCCATCGTCGCGCGCCACACGGGCAGCGTATCGCGCGACATGATCGAGCGCTTCATTCAAAAATGGGATAAAACGGAGGCGGCAAAATGATCGGTCGAATTCTTGTCTTGTTTGCAGTGGCGATGCCCGCCGCATTGGCCGCGCCCACTGGGCCCGAGTTTCATCGAGCGGTGTTTGTATTACATGAGCAAGAAATAGCTAAACGCACGATACGCAAAGTGGAAGAAGAAGCGCAATACGAAGGCTCGGCAGCGGCACGTTATCGCTATCACGAGACACGTTATTTTGACGCGAAAACAGGCGCGCTTATTTCGCGCGTGCGGCGCGACGCCAGCAACCCCGAGTTTGTGCATATTGCCGAGGTGAATCTATACAACGCCACCGGGCAAGTGGTGCGCGACTATGGCACTATCGCCATGCCTTGGGCGCCGCTACAACCGGTGCGCACTTTCATTAACCTGCATCATTACCACGGCGAGCTGCATAGTTTTCGCCAATACGATGTTCATGGCGATGTGGGTTATGAATCCTGCGAGGGCAGCTTGCAAGGCAAGCGCATACGGCTATCCATTGATGGCCGCGATATCACGCCCGAGCACACCGCGACGCCAGCCTATCAAGCTTGCTTTGGCGGCTTGACGCAATCTTTCAAAGATTTCGCTAATCCGTATTAAGGCCGCACGTAAGCGTAGCCGTCTTGTTGCCGCTCCATGATCTCGACAATGCCCGCAGGCACAATATCGACCGCACGATTTAACTGCTCGCGTGTGGTCTGTGTCATACGCATGGTGTTGCCACAGGCCAGTAGCTTGACGCCATCTTTCTGCGCGGCCTCCAGGTCGGCGGCCACGGGCGAATTGTCGCGGAACATTTTTAGTCCAGGCCCATAGGCGACGATCTCCACGCCAACGGGTTTATCACCGTAGGCTTTGCGCACATTGCGCGCGTTGATGAGCGCCAACTCCCATTTCGCTGGATCGTTCTCGCTGACTTGGATCACCACGCCTTTGGGCTGCGCTTTGGCGCTGGTAAAACTGGCAGGCCGCCAGTTGTGCAATTGCGAACCGACGCCTAAACCCAGCGCTAGCAACACACTCGCGGCCAGCGCTTGTTTCATGTGGCGCGGCGTGGGCAAGGCTGCGGCGGCTGGGGCGGGTGGGCGCAGATAGCCGTGGCGTAAGAGATGCCGCGTTTGCTCATATTCTGCTACGCGCCGTTGCAGGGCGGGGTCGTGGCGAATCGCTTCCAGCACACGCGCCTGATCTGCGGCGCTCAATTGCTTATCCACAAAGGCGTTCAACTCTTCATCAGACAAGATTTGCTCGTTCATTGTCAGCTCCTCATTTTGGGGGAGACGATTTGCAGCGGGATGGGGGCCTCGTGCAATAGCGCGCGCAAGGCATGGCGCGCGCGGCATAAGCGGCTCATAACCGTGCCAATGGGGATGTCCAATGCCTGGGCTGTTTCGCCATAACTCAGTTCTACCAAATCCACGAGCGTGACAACTTGGCGCTGGCCCTGCGGCAGCTTTGCCACGGCTTGGCGCACGCAGCGCACCAACTCGCTTTCGGCGTACACATCCTCGGGCGTGCCGCCAGCAGCGGGCAGCTCCAATAACTCATCAATGTCCGCGCGTGGATGTTGCCGACGAAAATGATCGCGCCAGCAGTTGTGAAGAATGCTGAATAACCACGCCTCCAGCATCGCACCCTCTTTGAGTTGCTGCACGGATTTCAGCCCCTTCAGCATCGCCTCCTGCGCCAGATCGTCGGCCAAGTCGGGGTCGTGGCACCAGGCGTAGGCGACGCGATAAAGCTTGGGCCGCGCAGCGGTCAGGCGAGCCTTTAAGGCGCGGGACTGGAACAGGGAATCGAGAATGGGTGGGCTCCGGTTGGATGCGTGTCAGGGTAAGACGTCAGGGTGCTCTAGATTATTCCGGTTGCGTGATTTATTAGGAACTAAAACCATCCGAGTAGTGTGCGGAGGTGTTCGGTCGGGCTACTAATTTGACGTCATAGTACTCAGGACAAAGAACTGCATTTAGTCCGGTACTTTAAGTTGCGCCAACCAAATAGTGCCCCATTGAGTTCACTCCCAGCGACAAGATGGTTTTCATGATGCCCTCCTTGATTGCAAGCACGCGCCTTATTTACAGCCGTTGCGGGGTGTTTTGCTGCAGGCGTCGCAATATCTGAAATAGCTTGAGCCGGGAGGCGTCGACCTCACCCGCGGCTACCGCTTCATGGAGGCGGCAGCCGGGCTCGGTTTCGTGTTTGCAGTCGCGAAAGCGGCAGTGCCCCAGATAAGGGCGGAAGTCGATAAAAGCATTGGCCAGCGCGTGGACATCCATGTGTTGCAGTGCAAACTCCTGCAATCCTGGCGAATCAATCACTGCTGATTCAGCATCCAGCCGGTGCAGGCGGGTGTGGGTCGTGGTATGGCGGCCACTGTCGAGGGCTTCGGAGTACTCGGCCGTTCTTACCCCGGCCAGGGGGAATAGGGCATTGATCAGTGTCGACTTGCCCATTCCGGATTGCCCAATAAGTAGCGTGGTGTGGCCGTGTAAAGCCGGCCGTAATGGCGCTACGTCGGTTAGCGCAGACAGGGTAAGCAAAGGATAGCCAATGCGTGTGAGCAGACCCAGACGGTCGAGCGCGGACGGGGTTTCAGGCAAGTCGGTTTTATTGAGAATGACCAGACTGACGATGTCCTGATCTTCGGCGGCCAAAATGCAGCGTTGCACCAGCTCCATCGAAAAACTCGGTCGTGCCGCTACAACCACCGCCAGCTGGGTTACGTTGGCGGCGATTGCTTTGGACTTAAACACATCGGAACGGTAGAGCAGGCTGGTGCGAGGCAGTACCGCATCGATTACGCCCGCATCGCCGTCCCGCCGAAACTCAACCCTATCACCGCACACCACACGCAGGTGGCGCCCTTTGACTTGGCAGGGCAACTCGCCAGAGACGGTTTCAACAATAAAGCGGCGGCTAAATGCCGCGATTACCCGACCGGTCAGGGCGGTCATGATTTAGCGTTCAAGCAGGTTGTCGACCTTGGCCGCACAGATGAAATCGTTTTCAGACAAGCCACCGATGGTATGCGTCCAGTATTCCACCTGACAGGTGTTGTAGCCTACGGTAAGGCTGGGGTGGTGGTCTTCACGGTGCGACACCCACATCACCGCGTTGGTGAATGCCTGGGTCTGGTAATGATCCTTAAATTTGAATTCCTTGATAATTTTCTCGCCATCGCGCTGCCAGCCGGGCAATCCTTTCAGCAATGGATCCACCTGCGCATCCGTCAGGGGTTCAGCACTGCCTTTGCCATGCGCGCATTTCTTCTGGACAAGTTCTTCAGCTACGCTGGACATGACGCGGCCTTACTTGAATTTGTAATACTTTTGATTGAGGAAGGCTGCCACGTGCGCTTCGTCTTCGGGGAACCAGCCGGCGCCCGTATTGGCATTGCAACCGGAAATGCGCGCGGCGAGTTGTTTCGCCGTTTTGGTTTTATGGTCAGCGCGGGTGTACATCTTGCTGCCGTCCCCCCCGAACATGCCGACGTGGCAGCTGGTACAGGATTTGTCGTGCAAGACTTTACCCTTGGCGGGGTTGCCTTTTTCAAAAGGGGCGGCATGGGCGCTGCTGGCTAGCAAGACACTAAAAACGAGGGTGAACACGGTTTTCATTCATGGCTCCTTAAATCTGGATTGTCTGTACATTATCGCCACAGGATGGTAATTGCGCCAGTGTTACCAGCCGCCTGTGCGAAAATGACAGGCTGTTTTCTTGAAGGAATGCTGATATGGCTTTGAATCCCACACATCTGCTTTGGCTGGACATGGAAATGACCGGCTTGTCGCCCGAAACTGATCGCATTATCGAAGTGGCCATCGTCGTGACCGACGCTGATCTCAATACCGTGGCAGAAGGCCCGGTGCTGGTGGTGCATCAGTCAGACGAAGTGATGAATGCCATGGACAACTGGAATAAAGGTACGCATGGAAAATCGGGGCTGATCGATCGCGTCAAGGCTTCGCAGCTAAACGAAACTGAAGCTTGCGCGCAGATGCTGGAATTCGTCAAACAGCACGTTCCCGCGAAAGCTTCGCCGATGTGCGGCAATTCGATTTGCCAGGATCGCCGGTTCATGGCGCGTGGCATGCCGCAACTGGAAGCGTTCTTCCATTACCGCAATCTGGATGTCAGCACGCTGAAGGAACTGGCCAAGCGTTGGCGGCCGGGACTGGCTGAAGCGTTCAAAAAATCCAACAAGCATGAAGCGCTGGCCGATATTTACGAATCCATCGAGGAATTGAAATTCTATCGGGAGCATTTCATCCGCAGCGAATAAGGCGCGCGGATAAAAAAGCCGACCCACTATGGGGTCGGCTTTTTGCACTGCAACAGCGGTAGATCAGGGCCTACGATTCCATCCCGCTGTGCGGGACTTCAGCGCGTAGTAGATCGGAGTACCCCTCAAGCACCCTGAAGGGCATAAAGGGGTATTGAAAAGAATCCTTTAGGGCATACGATTCCACACGCGCTTAAGCGCGTAGTGGATCGGAGTCCTTTAGGGCTTCAGGTACGCGTAACCGTCTTTAGCCTGCAAACGTCCAATTTCGGCTACGCCGGAGGGAACGATGGTGGCTTCCGGAGTGACCGTAGCGGGATCAATCTTGCGGCTCACCAGGGTGTTGTTGCAGACGCGGAACTCAACGCCTTTTTCCTTGAGACCGGCCACCTGCGGCTGGTAGAGATCGCCTTTTTCATTCCTGGCGTCGTTGAGCAGAAAATCGATGCCCTTGGAGTGGGTAACTACCACAATCTTGGCATCGGGGCTGGCGCTGAGGTGGTTCATCGCGTTGCGCATTGCTGCCGTGGCGTTAACGCTGTCGTTGACGTGGTAGATCACTTTTTCCTGGATAACAACGGGAGCAGCCGCAACGGGAGCAGCTGCGACAGGCTTCGGTTTGGCCTTGGTCGCGTCGGCGTGGACCATGGGTGCAACCGCCAGCAGAAGGGCGGCAAGGATCGGGGTAAGGGTGCGTGTCATCATTATTTAAGTCTCCAGTAAATTGTCAAAGTAGTGGCTTTCTCTTAAGCCTATTAGCTAGACGTATGGAGTGGCACACTTATTCCATTTCAAGCGCTTGGTTTTTATGGAATAAATGGACCACTCCTCTCGTCAAACCAATATGACCATGATAACCCGCTTTTTGATGGGTCCGTTACGTCCCGGTATCGAGGCGCTGCGCCCGGTGTTGTATCGCATTGCCTATGCGTGGTCTCACGATTCGGCTCTGGCTGACGATCTGGTGCAGGAAACGCTGGCTAAATCGTGGGTGCGGCGTGCCCAGCTGCGCGACGAGGCTGCGCTGAAGGCCTGGATGGTGGCGATCATGAACCATTGCTGGCTTGACTATTTGCGCAGCCGCCGCGACTTTGATGATGTGGACGACTGGCAGGACACGCTCGAATCCGGTGCGGATACCCCCGAGGCGTGCTGCAACCGCGAGCAGGTGATTGCCTGTGTACGGGCAGCGGTGGCACGTCTGCCTATGGGTCAGCGCCAAGTATTGACTTTGGTTGATCTGGAAGAATTCAGCTATGCCGAAGTGGCCGGGATTCTGGATATTCCGGTGGGAACGGTAATGAGCCGCTTGTGTCGCGCGCGCGCCAGTCTGAAAAATTTGCTGGAACCAGCGAAGCAGCAACCAGCGGCACAGCCGCTGCTGAGGAGCGTGAAATGAAACCTGTCGTTTCGGATGAGACCCTGCATGCCTTTGTCGATGGCGAGTTTGACGTCGCCGAGAGCGAATCCCTCATTGCCCGCATGCGTGGGGACGAGGCGTTAGCGCAGCGTGTCAATACGCTGCGCAGTCTGCGGAGTATGGTGCGGCTGGCTTACCAGGAGCCCCCTGTTGCCAGTGGCTGGGTGCCCGGTGCAGCGTCCCGCCCACGGTTCATGCAGCGTTGCGCATTGGGTTGTCTTGTCTTGTTGACGGGCTTGAGTGTCGGCTGGGCCTTGCGCGGCTTTGAACCTCAAACTGAAGCCACGATTCGTTCTACGGTCCCCGGCGGCTTTCAGACGGTCAGCCTGGCGCGCGAGGCCGATCCGAACCGGGTCATACTGCATCTCGACAGTGCCGCGCCCGAGAGAATGCAGGCGGCTCTGGATCAGGCCGAGCGGCTGCTGGATGAGGCGGAGCGGCAAGGCCGGGTAATGCAGCTTGAAATCGTGGCCAACAGCCATGGAATCAATCTGATGCGCGCCGGGGTCAGCCCCTATGCGGCGCGCATGGCGCGCATGACGCAGCGTCACGCCAACCTGCAGTGGGTGGCATGCAGCCAGACCATCGCCCGGTTCAAGAGCGAGGGGAAAAACGTGGAGTTGTTGCCTACCACCCGGGTCGGGCCAACCGCCATCGGCGAAATCGTCACCCGGCTCCAGCAAGGCTGGACCTATGTCAGGGTTTAAGCAGATGTTGAGAAACGCTCCGCGGCTCCCTGGAGTTTTTCAACAGTTTGATAAGCGGGGGGCGACTGTTGCCGCCCTGCTGCTGAGTCTGATACTGCCCGCCGTGGCGGGAGCGGCCGACCCGGTTAATCGGCTTGCCAATCATCCGTCGCCCTATCTGGCCCTGCACGGCAGCGACCCGGTGGCCTGGCAGGAGTGGAATGCCGGCACCATTGCCCGCGCCAGAAAAGAAAACAAGCTGCTGTTCGTTTCGGTGGGCTACTTCGCCTGCCACTGGTGTCACGTCATGCAGCGTGAAAGCTTTAAAAATCCACAGATTGCCGCGTTACTCAATCGCCATTTCATTCCAGTCAAGGTCGATCGCGAACTCAACAGCGGCCTGGATGATGCCTTGCAAACCTTTTCGGCGCGGCTCGTCGGCGTGGCAGGTTGGCCCTTGAATGCATTTATTACCCCGGAAGGCCACCCTGCGTATCTCGTGTTGTATGCGCCACCGGAAGATTTCCGCACGCTGCTCACGCAGCTTTCCGGGCGCTGGACGACGGATAAGGCAAGCATCCGGCGTCTGGCCATGCAAGCCGCGCCGCCCCCCGCTTTGCAGCCGACCAGCATCCCGTTATCCGCCGACCGGACAGCGCGCGCCTGGCAGAAACTCGTGGCGGGAATCTGGCAGGAAGCCGACGTGCTGCACGGTGGTTTTGGACAGGTCAACAAATTCCCCATGGCGCCCCAGTTGCACGCCATGCTGGAGCGGCAGGCGCAGCAACCCGACGCCAAATTGGCCGATTTCCTGCGATTGACCTTCGATCAAATGGCTACGCGGGGCATGCGTGATCATATTGGTGGGGGGTTTTTTCGCTACACGGTTGACCCAGGTTGGGACACGCCGCACTTTGAAAAAATGCTCTACGACAATGCGCATCTGGCCACGCTTTACTTGCGTGCGGCGACAGTGTTGCGCCAGCCTCGTTATCGCGACATCGCGCGCAGCACGCTTGCGTTCATGCAGGAAGAATTGCTGGATGCCAGCGGTGGCTTCTACAGCAGCACCTCGGCAGTTGATGCGGCTGGGCGAGAAGGGGCGACT
>JBKJIS010000146.1:0-4121 GCA_046598305.1 Thiobacillus sp. | reverse complement strand
GGCGCCAGGCTTTAAATGGGGCAACAACTGCGTCAACACCGCTTCGGTATCACCCACGGGTATCGCCAGCAGGATGCAGTCAGCCTGCCCGGCAGCAGCCCAGTCAGCGGCGCGATCAATCAGGCCGAGTTTCTGGGCTCGCGCAAGGCTGGATGCGTTGCGCCCGATACCCAACACCTCACCCACCACACCCGCCTGTTTCAAGGCCAAAGCGAATGAACCCCCAATAAGACCCGTGCCAACGATGGCGAGTTTTTCGATAATCACAGGCAGGCTTTCCAACCGCAAGGGTCAGGCCGTGGTTCTAAAGCCGCTGAAGCGGCAAGAACCACGCTCAATGCTTCGAGGAAACGAGCATTCTGCCCGGCCAGGCCGACTGACACGCGCAGAAATTCCGGCAGGCCATAATTGGCGACCGGGCGCACGATGACGCCGCGCTTGAGCAACTCGGTATTAATCCGTGCGGCATCGCCCACTTTGGCCAGCAGGAAATTGCCTTTTGACGGCACCGTTTCAATTCCGACCTCGTCCAGCCCCGCTACCAGTTGGGCCATGCCTGCGGTATTCAGGGCATAACTGCGCTCGAGAAATTCAACATCGTCGAGCGCAGCCTCGGCTGCGGCGAGCGCGGGCGCGTTGACGTTGAAGGGATGACGGACACGACTCAGCAAATCGATGACATCGACGCTCCCGATCCCATAGCCGACTCGCAATCCGGCCAGTCCATACGCTTTTGAGAAGGTGCGACTGATTAAAAGATTGGGAAACCGACCCAGCCAGGCTGCAGTGTCGCAACGCTCGGCTGGCGGCAGGTATTCACCATAAGCTTCGTCCAGCACCACCAGCACCTGAGGCGGCACATCTTTGAGGAAGGCCTCGATTTCGGCCCACGGCAGGAAGGTGCCGGTCGGATTGTTGGGGTTGGCGATCCACAGTACCCTTGTGTCGTCTCGAATCGCAGCGCGCATGGCGGCCAGATCGTGACCGTACTCCTTCGCTGCCACGGCGATGCCCAACGCACCCGCAGTTTGTGTAGCAATGGGATACACCGCAAAGGCGTGCTGCGCATAAATCGAGGACGTGCCTGCGGTGAGGAAAGCGCGGGCAGCCATGTCCAATACATCGTTTGAGCCGTTGCCCAGCACAATCTGGTTCGCCGCCACCCCCAACTTTCCCGACAGCCTGGCCTTCAGCGCAAAGCCGGCGCCATCCGGGTACAAGGCCATGTCGTGCAGTGACTCTTGGGCCGCTGCCAGCGCCATGGGGCTGGGGCCGAGTGGATTTTCGTTCGACGCCAGCTTGACGATATCGCCCTCGTTCAAGCCCAGTTCGCGCGCCAATTCTGAAATAGGCTTACCGGGTTGATAAGGGGCAATGGCACGCACGTTGGCTGGGGCCAGACCAACACAAGTCAAATCGCAACCATTCATGCTGAAGCGGCGGGGTATGAACCGAGTACTTTGAGGAATGCTGCACGCGCTTCGACCTCGGCCAGCGCAGCGACCATTTTCGGGTCCTGGCGGTGCGCGTTGCAGACAACGAAAAACAGGTATTCCCAGTTGCTGGAACGCGCCGGGCGCGATTCGAATTTACTCATCGAAATGCCGGCATCAGCAAACGGCTGTAGCAGCTTGACCACCGAGCCCGGCTGATTCTGTGCGCCCATCACCAATGCGGTTTTATCGCATCCGGATGGCGCAGCGTCAGCCTGCCCCAGCACCAGAAAACGTGTGGTGTTGCTGACCTCATCTTCAACGCGCGCTTCCACTACAACGAGGCCATACAATTCGGCAGCAGCCTCTGACCCCAGCGTCGCGGCATCAGGTTCTTCCACAGCCAATCGCGCGCCTTCACTGTTGCTCACCACGCTGACGCGTTCTGCATTGGGAAGATGGCGATTGAGCCATTGCTGACATTGCGCGAGTGATTGCGCATGGCCATAGACACGAACAATCCCATCCAGCTTGCCCTGTTTGCGCATCAAGGTTTGATGGATCGGCAGCATCACCTCACTGCAAATCTTGAGCGAACTGGACACAATCAGGTCGAGCGTGCGCCCCACCGATCCTTCAGTTGAGTTCTCCACCGGCACCACAGCAAAATCGGCTCGGCCGGTTTCCACCGCGTGAAAACAGGTGTCAATGTCGATTTCAGCGATCGCTTCGGCCTCGTGCCCGAAATGCTTGTGTACGGCCTGCTGGCTAAAGGTGCCCGCAGGGCCGAGATAGGCAATGCGGGTAATTTGTTCCAGTGCACGGCAGGCCGAAATAATTTCGCGTATCAGGCGCTCAACCACGTCGCCCGACAAAGGGCCTGGGTTGGTATCACGCAGGCGGCGCACAATCTGTGCCTCACGTTCCGGGCGATAGATTTTCTCGCCATTCTTGGTGCGGCCAACCTGCTGGGCAATGCCCGCACGTTCCGACACCAGCTTGAGGATGGCGTCATCGATGCCGTCAATGCGCGCGCGCAGCGCCTTCAGGTCTTCGTCCATCTGCGTCAGGCCGCAGGCAGGTTGCGCACGGCAAGCACACCCGTAATCGCCGCAAGCTGTTGAATCACCGAAGAAGGCACAGCGCTGTCTACATCAACCAGCGTATACGCCATATCACCCTTGGACTTGTTGACCATATTATGAATATTGATTCCGGCAGCGGCCAGGACAGATGAAATCTGACTCACCATGTTGGGCACGTTGGCATTGGCAATCGCGATGCGATTATTGGATTCGCGCGGCATGCTGACGTTGGGGAAGTTGACCGCATGCAGGATGTTGCCGTTTTCCAGATAATCAGCCACCTGCTCGGCCACCATGACTGCGCAGTTTTCCTCGGCCTCCGAGGTGCTCGCCCCCAGGTGCGGCAATGCCACCACTTTGGGATGACGATTCAAACCATTGGCAGGAAAATCACAAATGTAAGCATGCAGCTTGTTGGCGTCGAGTGCCTCGACTACGGCAGTGTTATCCACCACCCCTTCACGCGCAAAATTCAGCAGCACGGCGCGTGGACGCATTACTTCCATACGCTGGGCATTGATGAGATTGCGGGTCGAATCCAGCAGTGGCACATGCAACGTGACAAAATCGGCCTGGCGCAGCACATCTTCCACGCTCTCGGCACGCTTGACCTGCGACGGCAGCCGCCAGGCCGCATCCACCGTAATCGCCGGATCAAAACCCACCACATTCATGCCCAGCTTGATCGCAGCTTCGGCAATGTAAGAACCAATCGCGCCCAAACCGATGACGCCCAAGGTGCGCCCCGGCAACTCCATGCCGGCGAACTGCTTTTTGCCGGCCTCGGTCGCCGTGTGCATTTCTTCGTCGCTGCCCGACAAGCCTTCAACAAACCTGGAAGCGGGCACCAGATTGCGTGCGCCCATCAGCATGCCGGCGATCACCAACTCCTTGACGGCATTGGCGTTGGCGCCCGGCGCATTAAACACCGGCACGCCACGTTCCGACAGCTTCTTCACCGGGATAGTGTTGGTCCCCGCGCCGGCGCGGCCGATCGCGCGCACCGAAGCGGGAATTTCCATCTCGTGCATGTTGGCCGAGCGCACCAGAATGGCATCGGGATCGACCACATCGCCGCCGACCACATAGTGTTGCGGCAAGCGCGCCAATCCACGTGCGGAAATAGCGTTGAGGGTGAGAATCTTGCGCGCGTCAGCCATGGTTTTTCTCGAATTCGCGCAGTGTCTCGACCAGCGCACGAACACCTTCAATCGGCATGGCGTTGTAGATCGAAGCCCGCATGCCACCGACCGAACGGTGACCTTTCAGCTGAAGCAGACTGCGCTCCTTGGCGAGCTTGAGAAAAGCCTCGTCGAGTGCAGCATCCTTCAGCGTGCTGCCTTTAATTACAAACGGCACGTTCATCAGCGAGCGGTTATCTTTCGCCACCGGCGAGGTGTAGAAATCGGTTGCGTCGAGCGCGTCATACAGCAAGCCGGCCTTCTCGCGGTTGGTCTTTTCCATCGCGGCGAGGCCACCGCGCGCCTTCAGCCACTTGAAGACCAACCCTGCCGTATACATGCCAAAGGTAGGGGGCGTGTTGTACATGGATTCGTTGTCGGCGTGAATTTTATAATCGAACATGGACGGCGTGCCTGCAATC
>JBKJIS010000241.1:0-3792 GCA_046598305.1 Thiobacillus sp. | reverse complement strand
CCGCAACTCCGATTCCGACCAGGATCTCTATCAGGCGGTAGTCGAGAAACTGGACAGGATGCGCACGGAGAACCTTGCCGCAGCCTGACCCAGCTCTGCCCCGCACAACCCACCCTTGCCAGGTGGGTTTTTCACAGTGAAACATCGCATCGCTGCACATCTCCACCGTTTTCCCCAGTAGAAAGTGATCCAGTACAGATGGCGGCTAAGCTAACATGCGAGGCGTTACCCCTATTTTTATCGGATTTTCAATGCGAACACTTCAAACCCTCATAGCAATTGCTGCAGCCATTGTCAGCGCCCAAGGTCTGGCCGCTAATACGGAAACATTACCTTCTGGTGTGGTGGTGGCTCATATCAAGCCAGGTCAGGGTGCTTCGCCAACCACAGATAGCACGGTCCGTGTGCATTACCGTGGAACCCTACCGAACGGAACCGAGTTCGATAGCTCGTACAAACGCAACGAATCCATCTCTTTCCCTCTGCGGGGCGTCATCCCTTGCTGGACCCAGGGCGTACAGAGAATGAAGGTGAGTGGCAAGGCCAAACTCATTTGTCCGGCTACTACGGGTTATGGCGCCCGCGGTGTTCCCGGCGTCATTCCACCCAATACCGAATTGACCTTTGAAATCGAGTTGCTAGGCATCGAGCGGTAAACAGCGCCATCGGGTTGGCCACTCTTCGGGATGGCCTTTTGCTTGTCGGGAGTTCTGCATCGGCTCGGGGTTACTCTGGGGTTACATTGCCGGAACGAAGTTCCTGCTTTGAGCGCGGGCGACGAAATAAAAGCAGATGACGAAGAAGCGTGCGCTGAATAGCTTCGCTACGTTCAGATGGAAGTTTTAACAAAACTCAAGTTATCGCGCCAACGTCTGCAAACGCCAGGTTTCGAACAAAATTACAATCAATTCATAAACTGCGCGATGCAATCCAAAGAATCCAGTTTTCCCCGAATGCTGCGGTTGACATTCCTGGCATCCATCGTACTTGGTACGACCGCCATAAGTGTGGCGGGATACTGGAGTTGGCAACGCGAGGTACGCGAGATAAATAGCAACCTCCAGATCCAGGCCAGATTTCTCGCCTCGACCAGCCAGGCGGTCTTCAACAACCTGGGCAACGGACTCGCCCCCTTGGGTGAGTTATTGCAGACACAGGATATTCTGGAGAACCCTGAGCGAGCCCGGCCCCATCTTGAGAAATTCATGTCGCGCTTTCCCGAAGTGGGCACCATGGCTGTGATTCGCCCCGACGGACAGATGTTGATCAATACGGCATCCGCTCCCGGGGTACCCTTGCCAGACTATAGAAAGGACTCTCCTTATCAGGAGTTGTTCAAGGTATCCCTCACCAGCAAGTCGCCCTACCAGCTGGGGCCTCCGGAATTCGGCAAGATACTCAAACAGTGGCGCTTTCCCTTCCGCTACACGGTACGGGATGAAACGGGACAACCGTTGTTTGTGCTCCAGGCTGCGATTCCCCTCGAGAAGCGCGGCATCTACCTGTATGACTTGCCGTTGCCGCCATCCAGTTTTATTGGCTTGCTGCGGGAGGACGGGTTGCAACAGGCGCGCTGGCCCGCCGCCAATCCGCATGACACTTATGGCCGCCTCTCTCCCGGACCGCTTGCCAAAATGCTCCAGGCGCAACCTCATGTGAAAGAAGGCTTGTTCAGCGGCTATTCCCCCTGGATAGCCGCTGACAAACAGCGCATCGGTGCCTTCAAGCGGCTTACTCATCTTCCGCTCTATGCCTACGTTTCGGTGCCGCTGTCCTATGTTTACGAGCGCTGGTGGCGCAACAACGCCGCCACGCTTGGCGCGTTTCTCATCTTTATGGCTGTTTTTGCCTATGTCGCACGCCAGGTGACCCGGCACGAGCGAATACACAGTTCCGAGTTGCATGGGCAAGCTCGCATCGACAGCCTCACTGGCACCCCCAATCGCACCGGAGCCGACGAACTGCTGAAGCGGCAACTACAACGCGCGGCTGAAACCGGCGGATCGTTTGCAATCCTGTTTCTCGACCTGGACCGTTTCAAGGACATCAACGACACCCACGGCCACAGCGCCGGCGATGAACTGTTGACCCAAGTCACGAGCCGCTTGTCTGCGCACTTGCGTCAGGATGACATGCTCGCACGCGTGGGGGGCGATGAATTCATGGCAACCCTGCCCGGCGCTAACCTGGACACCGCCCAGCAGACTGCCGAACGTCTAATCAACTCTTTTTCAGAGCCGTTTCAGGTGCATGGCAAAAAGCTCCAAGCATCGTGCAGCATCGGTGCGGCAGTGTTCCCGGCGCATGGAAACTCCCGCGAAGACCTGATCAAATGTGCCGACACTGCCATGTATGAAGCCAAGCGCGCCGGTCGCAACCGTTTTGCCATGTATGAGGAGCGTTTCGGCATCATCCGGCAACGGCGTCTGGCACTGCAGGAACAATTGCAGCATGCCCTGGAGAAAAACCAGTTCTTGCTGCATTACCAGCCGATCCTGGACCTGCACAGTCGGCGCATTGTCGCTGCCGAGGCACTGCTGCGATGGCAGGATGAAAACGGACACCAGCACAGCGCGGCAGATTTCGTCTCGGTTGCCGAGGAATCGGGTCTCATCCTTACCCTGGGCGAGTGGGTCCTGAACCAGGCCTGCGAGCAGGCTCAGGCCTGGACCGAAGCCGGCTTCCCCATCCGGATGGCGGTCAATCTATCGCCCCGCCAGTTTCAGGCTGCCAACCTGGTGGACCAGGTGCGGCACGCCCTGCAGCGCACCGGTTTGGCACCTGCCGCATTGGAACTGGAAATCACCGAAAGCACCGCCATGGATGACCCGGAATCCAGCATCCGGGTCCTGACGGAATTCAAGCGCCTCGGGGTCAGTATCGCCATTGACGACTTTGGGACCGGCTACTCCTCACTGAGCCACCTCAAACGGATTCCCGCCGACAAGCTCAAAATCGACAAGAGCTTTGTGGACGGCGTAGCAACCGAGTCGGAAGATGCGGCTATCGTGCGCTCGGTGCTCGCCCTGGCCAGCAGCCTCGGGATTGAAACCGTCGCCGAAGGCATCGAGCAAGAAGCACAAATGCAGACATTGATCGATCTCGGTTGCAAATACGGCCAGGGCTATTTCTTTTCCCGTCCGCTAGCCCCGCAGGTATTCGCTCAAACCTTTTTTGAGCCGCGTACGCATGCCGGGTCAGACACATCTCCGATTATCTGGACGCCAGGGAATAAGGTAGCCGCCACCTAAAGTAATTGATCGGTAGACACAACCCCCCTTATCTTTGCTATGTTCAAAAAAAGGGGGAGGATTATGTTATTCCGCAACCGAAACGAAGCCGCTGACAAACTGGTCGTGCGTCTGGCCGAGCACAAAGGGCAGAACCCCCTGATTCTCGCCATTCCGCGCGGCGCCGTTCCCATGGCCAGGCGCATCGCCGATGCCCTGCAGGGCGAACTGGACGTCGTCCTGGTGCGCAAACTCGGCGCGCCGGGAAACCCCGAGTTCGCCATTGGCGCCATGGACGAGAGCGGCTGGGCATATATCGCTGACTATGCGGCTTCGGCCGGGGCGACACCGGAATACATCGCGCAGGAAAAGGCGCACCAGATGGCAACCATGCGCAAGCGACGTGCGCAGTACACGCCGATCCGCCCATCGATCGACCCCGCGGGCCGCATCGTCATCGTGGTGGACGACGGGCTGGCGACGGGCGCCACCATGATTTCCGCGTTGCATGCGCTGCGCGCGCAAAAGCCGGCGCGCCTGATCTGCGCGGTGCCGGTGGCGC
>JBKJIS010000206.1:0-12834 GCA_046598305.1 Thiobacillus sp. | reverse complement strand
TATCCAGATCGAAGGCTTGTTGCGCGTGATGTTCGATCCGCGCAGCACGCTGGCGCAGCAGGTCTCGGACCAGATCAAGCGCCACTTTGGCGACAAGGTGTACGACACCGTCATTCCGCGCAACGTGCGGCTGGCCGAAGCGCCGAGTCACGGCTTGCCGATCTTGGCCTATGACCGCCAGTGCAAGGGCGCAAAAGCATATATGGAATTGGCCGAAGAAACGCTCAAGCGTGCCGGCCTCACAGCAAGGGAGACAGCATAATGGCGAAACTCAAAGGACTGGGTCGCGGACTCGATGCGTTGCTGGGTGGCGAGGATAACGCCGCCCCCCCGCAGGGTGACCTGCGCATGATGAATGTGACGCAGCTGGCCCCCGGAAAATACCAGCCACGGAGTCAGATGGACAGCGAGTCGCTACAGGAATTGGCCGACTCGATCCGCGCGCAGGGTTTGATGCAGCCGATTTTGGTGCGTGAAGTGGCAGAAGGCTATGAAATCATCGCCGGTGAGCGGCGCTGGCGCGCAGCACAACTGGCCGGATTGAATGAAATCCCGGTTCTGGTGCGTGAAGTGGCCGATAGCGCCGTGGCGGCGATGGCGTTGATTGAAAACATCCAGCGCGAAGACCTCAACGCCATCGACGAAGCACATGGCCTGCAGCGTTTGATCCAGGAGTTCGGCATGACGCACGAGGCCGTTGCGCAGTCGGTTGGCAGATCGCGCACTGCGGTATCGAACTTGTTGCGCCTGCTCAATCTGTCGCGACCGGTACAGGACATGCTGGTCGCCGGCCTGATCGAAATGGGCCATGCGCGTGCGCTGCTGCCCCTGCATGCGGGTGTCCAACGCGAACTGGCACACGAAATTGAAACCCGTGGATTGTCGGTGCGTGAGGTCGAACGCCGGGTGGCACGGCTCAAGGAGGCACCCTCCGCGCCCACCAAGCAAACGGTGTCTCGCGACACGTTGCGGCTGGAAGAGGCCTTGGCCGATGCCTTGGGGATGACGGCGCACGTACAAACCAACAGCAAGGGCAGCGGCAAGCTGACGCTGCATTTCGGCAGCACGGACGAACTGGAGGGCTTGCTGCAACGTCTGGGCATCCAGTTGTAAGCATCAGTGTAAGGCGCAATTCGGGGCGGACGACGCGGCAAACGACGTCACCCGGCAGCGTTCCTCCCGCATTTTCAAGCCGTGGAAACCGGCGCCGAACAATGCAATTTATGTGGCCAGAAAAAGTCTTGAATGGACAGACGCGCCGGATAGGGACAGCATCACATATCCCCCACGCAGCCTGTTTATGGCGTGGCCGCGCCTGATCTTTATAGCGTACGCTTACTGGAAATCCGAGGAGACTTCACCATGAGTATCACTTATACGCGTTTGCCCGTACGCAGCCTCGAAAAAGCGCTTGGCCTGCTGCGCCCCGCTTGCATCCTGCCATCGCGGGTGAGCCAAGAGAACCCTGCGCTGGATGTCATGACCGATTTCCGGCGCTTGACCGCTTTTATCGCAACGCCGGGAGATACCATCAAGCAAGCCGAAGAGCGCATGATCCGGCGCAAGGTGCGCTTGCTTTTCGTCATGGATAACGACGACTGCGTGGTCGGTCTGATCACCAGTACGGACATTCATGGAGAGAAAGCCATGCAGGTGGTTCAAAGCCATGGAATCCGCCGTGATGAAGTCCTGGTAGCCGACATCATGACTCCGGTGGACCGGCTGGAGGCTATCGATTTCAACGATATCACCAATGCCCGCGTCGGCCATGTGCTGGAGACGCTCAAGACGCGCGGCCGTCAGCACGCACTGGTTATTGAAGAAACCGCCGACGGAAAAATGGTGCGTGGCTTGCTCTCACTAAGCCAGTTAAGTAAACAACTGGGTGTGAGCGTGGAGGCCGCCGAGGTGGCGCACACTTTTATTGAAATCGAGCAGCAGCTGGCGCATGACTGAACGCTAGACGCAACATGGCGCAAAGTCGCCAGTCACAGCGCAATCGGCGTGCTGTCCGTCATGCGGATGGTTGCCGCCCCCCCACCCTTGAATCTCGAGACTTAGTTGGACGCGCCCGCTGGCGTTGATGCCCTTTTCGGGTACGTCTGGTCAAGCCCCACAAGAAGACTCCGATTCACTACGGGCTAAAGCACGTGGTGGAATCGTATGCGCCAGACGCACGTCCAGTGCACCATCGGGCGCGTCCAACGGAAGCTTCCAGGATTATCAAGTTGATTGATGATTGCATAGACCATACTAATTCCAGTATTATACGCCGCTAATGTTTAACGGTATCTCTACTGGCACCCGGCGAGCGGCGCTGGCGCAGGCGGCACTGGCGCCACTCGCAGCACTGGCGACGGGGGTATTCGCGGGGATTGATGCTGGGCTTGCCATGCTGTACGGCGTGCTGGTCGCACTGGCGGTAAGCCTTGTGCTGGTGTGGCGCGAGCGGCAGTCGATGCAGCATCCCGAATGGGACCAGCACCGCCTGTTCGGAGTATTCGTTCGTGCCAGCGCGGAGCGGCTGGGCGTGCTGGTCGGCTTGCTGTTTATCGGCCTCGGCGTGTTGAAGCTGATGCCCTTGCCGTTATTGCTGGGGCTGGTGCTGGCGCAGTTTGCCTGGCTGGCTGCGGCGGTCGGCCGTAACAGAACATAGCCTGCCCGGTCGGCGGGATTTGCCAAGGTTGGTTTTGGATGGGCGTGCGTTGCGCGCCCATCCAAAACTCACTTAATTGAATTTGATCACTATGGCTTCTGAATACGCCTCTTCGGGCGAATACATCAAGCACCACCTGCAGAACCTGACCTACGGCCAGCATCCCGATGGCGTCTGGGGCTTCGCTGCCAACGGCGATGAGGCTGCGGCCATGGGCTTCTGGGCGATCAACGTCGACAGCATGCTGTTCTCGATCGGTCTCGGAGTCCTGTTCCTGTTTTTCTTCCGCATGGCGGCCAAAAAAGCCACAACGGGCGTGCCTGCCGGTCTACAGAATTTCGTCGAATGGATCGTCGAATTCATCGACGGCTCCGTGCGCGGCTCCTTCTCTTACAGAAATGCACTGGTTGCACCGCTGGCGCTGACCGTGTTCGTCTGGGTGTTCCTGATGAACCTGATGGACCTCATACCGGTTGATTGGCTGCCCTATGCCGCAACAATGGCGGGCCTGCCGTATATGAAAGTGGTGCCGACAACCGACCCCAACGTCACCTTCGGTTTATCCCTGTCAGTTTTTGCCTTGGTGCTGTTCTATAGCGTCAAGATGAAAGGCGCGGGCGGGTTTTTCTCCGAGCTGGCGTTCCAGCCTTTCCCCAAATGGATGTTCCCGGTCAACCTGCTGCTCGAGGGCGTGGGTTTGATCGCAAAACCGCTTTCGCTGTCGCTGCGTCTGTTCGGCAACATGTATGCCGGCGAAATGATTTTCATCCTGATTGCGCTGATGTTCGGCGGCGGTTGGATTCTGGCCATCTTCGGCGGCGCCTTGCAGTGGGCGTGGGCGGTGTTCCACATCCTCATCATCACCCTGCAGGCCTTCATCTTCATGACGCTGACCATCGTGTATCTGGATATGGCGCACGCTGAGCATCATTGATTTCGGTTGGTTTTATTGAACCCTGGTTTCTTGTTTTAAACTTTAATTTTTACTTTTAGGAGCAACAAAATGGAAATGTCACAAGCCGTGCTGTACATCGCTGGTGCCCTGATGATGGGTATGGCCTCAATCGGTGCAGCCCTTGGCATCGGCATCCTCGGTGGTCGCTTCCTCGAAGGCGCAGCCCGTCAACCTGAACTGATCCCGGTGCTGCGCACCCAGTTCTTCGTTGTGATGGGTCTGGTCGACGCGGTGCCGATGATTGCTGTTGGTCTGACCATGTACATTCTGTTTGCCGTGGCCGGTTAAGTCTCGGCTTGATGCGGAACTTGTTGCCAACCCTCGTTTTTAACTCCCGTCAATAAAAGGTGCGGATATGAATTTCAACGCAACTTTGATCGGCCAGTCCGTCACGTTTTTCTTCTTCGTGTGGTTCTGCATGAAGTACGTGTGGCCGCCGATCATGAACGCGCTCGAAACGCGCAAGAAACAAATTGCTGACGGCCTGGCAGCCGGTGACCGCGGTAAGCACGAGTTGGAACTGGCGTCTAAAAAAGCCAGTGAAAATCTGCGCGAAGCCAAGTCGCAAGCGGGTGAAGTGATTGCCCAGGCTGAAAAGCGTGCAGCGCAGATCGTCGACGAGGCGAAAAGCGCGGCCAAGGAAGAAGGCGATCGTCAGATTGCTGCGGCCCAGGCGACGATCGACCAGGAAGCCAACCGTGCACGTGAAGGTCTGCGTGAACAGGTTGCTGCGCTGGCTGTAGCCGGTGCCGAAAAAATCCTGCGTCGTGAAGTTAACGCGCAAACACATGCTGACCTGTTGGGCCAGCTGAAAGCCGAGCTTTAAGCCATGAGCGAACTGTCTACCCTGGCACGTCCCTACGCCGAAGCGGTTTTCCGTCTGGCGCAGGGGGAAAACGACCTGGCTGGCTGGTCGTCGCGCGTGGCAACGCTTGCGGTCATTGTCTCCGATGCCCAGGTAGTGCGCCTGATTGCCGACCCTGCGGTGTCGGCGAATCGCGTGGCCGTTCTGATTATCGAGGTGGCCGGGGCATACGATTCCGCACGCGCTTCAGCGCGTAGTGGATCGGAGTCCTTTAGGGCAAGCCTGGGCGAGCGGGGCGCCAACTTTGTCAAGGTGCTGGCCGAAAACGGCCGCTTGACCGTGTTGCCGGAAATCAGCGTGCAGTTTGAATCACTAAAAGCCAACGCTGAAAGCACCGTTGAGGCAACGATTACCAGCGCGCAGGAACTGACGCAAGCGCAGCTGGGCGAACTGGTGGCTGGACTGAAAGCCCGGTTCAACCGTGCGGTGACGGTGCAGGTTGCGGTCGATGCCGGGTTGATCGGCGGCGCGGTGATTGCAATCGGCGACCAGGTAATAGACGGCTCGGTGAAAGGGCGCTTGCAGCGCATGTCTTTTGCCCTGCAGGGATAACGCGGCTTAGGCTGATTTAGTACTCATATTTATCGGAACCTCACGGTTCGGAGAACACACAATGCAATTGAATCCAAGCGAAATCAGCGAACTGATTAAAGCCAAGATCGAAAACTTCGGTGTTGCCAGCGAAATGCGCACCCAGGGAACGATCGTGTCCGTCACCGACGGTATCGTCCGCATTCATGGCTTGTCCGACGTGATGTCGGGTGAAATGATCGAAATGCCGGGCAACACCTTCGGTGTGGCGTTGAACCTCGAGCGCGACTCTGTCGGCGCCGTGATTCTGGGCGACTACGAACATATCAAGGAAGGCGACGTTGCCAAGTGCACCGGCCGTATTCTCGAAGTGCCGGTTGGCCGTGGCCTGCTCGGTCGCGTGGTGAACTCACTGGGTCAGCCGATCGATGCCAAGGGTCCAATCGTTGCGGAAAAGACCATGCCGATCGAGCGCATTGCGCCCGGCGTGATCGAACGTAAATCGGTGGACCAGCCGGTGCAGACCGGTCTCAAGTCGATCGACGCCATGGTGCCGGTTGGCCGGGGTCAGCGCGAACTCATCATTGGCGACCGTCAGACTGGCAAAACGGCGGTCGCGATCGACGCCATCATCAACCAGAAGGGCACCGGCGTGGTGTGTATCTACGTAGCCATCGGCCAGAAGGCATCTTCGGTGGCCAACGTCGTTCGCAAGCTGGAAGAGCACGGCGCGATGGCTCACACCATTGTTGTTGCCGCCACTGCGGCTGACGCGGCTGCGATGCAGTACATCGCACCGTACTCCGGCTGCACCATGGGCGAATACTTCCGTGACCTTGGCGAAGACGCGCTGATCGTATATGACGACCTGACCAAACAGGCCTGGGCGTATCGCCAGGTTTCGCTGTTGCTGCGTCGTCCGCCAGGCCGTGAAGCGTATCCCGGCGACGTGTTCTACCTGCACTCGCGTCTGCTTGAGCGCGCAGCACGCGTGAATGCTGATTACGTGGAAAAAATGACAAATGGCGCCGTCAAAGGCAAAACGGGTTCACTGACTGCGCTTCCTATCATCGAAACGCAAGCAGGCGACGTGTCCGCTTTCGTGCCGACCAACGTGATTTCGATTACCGACGGCCAGATCTTCCTGGAAACCGACTTGTTCAACGCCGGTATCCGTCCCGCGATCAACGCCGGTTTGTCGGTGTCTCGCGTCGGTGGCGCAGCGCAAACCAAGGTCATCAAAAATCTCGGCGGCGGTACGCGACTGGCACTGGCGCAGTACCGCGAACTCGCGGCCTTCGCCCAGTTTGCCTCCGACCTTGACGAAGCCACCCGCAAGCAGCTGGAGCGGGGCCGTCGCGTCACCGAACTGATGAAACAGGCGCAGTATTCGCCGATGTCGGTTTCGCAAATGGCCTTGACCCTGTTTGCCGTCAACAAGGGCTACATGGACGATGTCGAAATCATCAAGATTCTGCCGTTTGAATCCGCGCTGATGGCATTCATGAAGTCCAAGTACGCCACCATCATGGACACCATCGAAACCACGGGCAAACTGGACGAGGCCAATGAAAAGGCACTCACCGCCGCGGTCGAAGAGTTCAAGAAAACCGGCGTCTATTGAATATAGACCGCGTTGATTAGCAGCCGCTGGTTTAAGGAGTAAGGATGGCAGCCGGAAAAGAGATACGGACCAAGATCAAGAGCGTTGAAAACACGCGCAAGATCACCAAGGCCATGGAAATGGTTGCGGCGTCCAAAATGCGTAAGGCGCAGGAGCGGATGAAAGCTGCGCGCCCGTACGCTGAAAAAATCGCCCGCGTGGCGACGCACTTGGCCTATGCGCACACGGAATACAAGCATCCGTTTGTGATGGCGCGTGAAAACATCAAGCGCGTGGGCTTGATTGTGGTCACCTCCGACAAGGGATTGTGTGGGGGTCTTAACACCAACATTTTCCGCATGGTGGTGGGCCAGATGAGGCAGTGGGACGCCGCAGGGGTGGAGATTGATGTCACCGCGTTCGGCAACAAGGGGCTGGGGTTCATGCAGCGCCTGGGCGCCAACGTGGCATCACAGCTTACGGGGCTGGGCGATACGCCGCACCTGGAAAAGCTGATCGGGCCGGTCAAGGTCATGCTGGATGCTTATCTGGCAGGCAGGATCGACGCACTGTACATCAGCTACAACCGCTTCGTGAACACAATGAAGCAGGAGCCGACGCTGACCCAGTTGCTGCCGCTGGCCAAGATGGAAGATGCCGAAGCCGCGAGCCTGAAGACACACTGGGACTACATTTACGAACCCGATGCCAAGCCGGTGGTGGACGGCATGCTGATGCGTTACATCGAGTCACTGGTGTATCAGGGCGTGGCAGAAAACATCGCCTGCGAGCAGTCCGCTCGCATGGTTGCAATGAAAGCCGCGTCCGATAACGCCAAGGACGTGATCGGCGAGTTGAAACTGGTGTACAACAAAACCCGCCAGGCCGCGATTACCAAGGAACTTTCAGAGATTGTGGCAGGCGCAGCGGCGGTTTGAACGTGCCAAAGCAATGAATCCCAAAAGTACAGAATCAAGCAGCAGCACAGAATTTAATCTTTTTAGGAAACAAGCATGAGCAACGGAAAAATTGTTCAGATCATTGGCGCAGTGGTGGACGTGGAATTTTCACGTGATGCCATGCCCGGGATCTTCGAAGCGCTGAAAATGCACACCCCCGAACTGACGCTCGAAGTCCAGCAGCAGCTGGGCGACGGGGTCGTGCGAGCGATTGCGATGGGTTCCACCGACGGCCTGCGTCGCGGCATGGAAGTTCTGGCTACCGGTAATCCGATTCTGGTTCCGGTCGGTCAAGCTACGCTGGGCCGCATCATGAACGTGTTGGGCGAGCCCATTGATGAAGCGGGTCCGGTACAAGCCGACAAGCTGATGCCGATCCACCGCAAGCCGCCGGCCTATGCCGATCAAGCCACCTCGGTTGAGATTCTGGAAACCGGCATCAAGGTGATCGACCTGATCATGCCAATCGCCAAGGGCGGCAAGGTCGGTCTGTTTGGCGGCGCTGGCGTGGGCAAAACCGTCACCCTGATGGAACTGATCCGCAACATTGCGGTTGCGCACTCCGGCTTCTCGGTGTTTGCCGGCGTGGGTGAGCGTACCCGTGAGGGCAACGACTTCTATCACGAAATGAAAGACGGCGGCGTGCTCGACAAAGTGGCGCTGGTTTACGGCCAGATGAACGAGCCTCCCGGCAACCGTCTGCGCGTCGCGCTGACCGGTCTGACCATGGCTGAATACTTCCGGGACGAAGGCCGCGATGTGCTGCTGTTCGTCGACAACATCTACCGTTACACCCTGGCCGGCACCGAAGTGTCCGCACTGCTGGGTCGTATGCCGTCCGCCGTGGGCTACCAGCCTACGCTGGCTGACGAAATGGGCCGCTTGCAGGAGCGCATCACCTCGACGCGTACCGGTTCGATCACCTCTTTCCAGGCCGTCTACGTGCCTGCGGATGACTTGACCGACCCGTCGCCCGCTACAACCTTTGCGCACCTGGATGCAACCCTGGTGCTGAGTCGTCAGGTTGCTGAACTGGGTATTTACCCGGCGGTAGATCCGCTCGATTCCACCTCGCGTATTCTCGATCCGCAAGTCGTCGGCGAAGAGCATTACAGCGTAGCGCGTGCAGTGCAGGGCACCCTGCAGAAATACAAGGAATTGCGCGACATCATCGCGATTCTGGGTATGGATGAACTGTCACCTGAAGACAAGCTGGCCGTCACGCGCGCACGTAAGATTCAGCGCTTCCTGTCGCAGCCTTTCTTCGTTGCTGAAGTGTTTACCGGCGCGCCCGGCAAATACGTCACCCTGAAGGAGACCATTGCCGGTTTCAAGGCAATTGTGGAAGGTGAGTATGACCACTTGCCCGAACAGGCCTTTTACATGGTCGGCGGCATCGAAGAAGCGGTCGAAAAAGCGAAGACAATTCAGTAAAGTGCAGGATTCGGTGAACGGTAAGCAGGTTCAGACTTGTTTGCACGCCCCGTCCCAGCCCATACAAGGTTAAACCATGGCCATGACCCTACACGTTGATATTGTCAGCGCAGAAAAATCGCTCTACTCCGGCCCTGCCGAAGTGGTAATAGTCCCCGGCCAGGGTGGTGAGCTCGGGATTTATCCGCGCCACACGCCTCTGTTGACCACGCTTAAAGCGGGTTCAGTGCGGATCAAGGTGCCGAATCAGGAAGAAGAAGAACTGGTCTACGTGTCTGGCGGGATTCTTGAAGTGCAGCCCAATACGGTAACCATCTTGTCCGACTCCGCCATTCGTGGGGCCGACCTCGACGAAGCCAAAGCCCACGAAGCCATGCGCGCCGCCGAAGAAGCCATGAAGGATAAGGCCGCGAGTATCAACTATGCGCAAGCACAGATTGAGCTGGCGCAAGCCGTAGCGCAGCTTGCTGCGATCAAGAAATTGCGCAAATCGTGACTTGATCCTTACCATTCACACGCTTTAAAGGCAGCCTTCGGGTTGCCTTTTTTCATGAAGAACAGGCTGCGGATCGGGGGTGATCGTGTCTCGCGTATTTGGTGTAATGTTGCGCTCTTGGCGATACTTATGCGCAAACCATTGCAGGTCCGGCTTTAGCCCGACTACAGGTCTTCGCCACGTGAACATTCTCGATGCGGCCTGCGAAATCCCGGGCTATCCTCAATGCTGTTAGAGTGAGCCGCACTATCGGACAGAGGAAAAAGGCCAATGAAAGACCTGGCCTGACCCCAGCGCTGTGTAGGCAGAATTGGGTGGTTAAACGTTAAGGAGAAACCTATGCGGTGGGGTGGACGCAGCAGCAGCAATATCGAAGACCGGCGTGGCATGAGCGTTGGCAAAGGCGTGGCCGGGGGGGGCATAGGCACAATCGTGATCGTGCTGATTGCGATGTATTTTGGCGTGGACCCCTCGGTGATCCTGAATCAGGCAGATACCCTCACGCCCACCCAGCAAACGCAGACAGAGTTCAGTCCAGAAGAAGAGCGGCTGAAGGAATTTATGGGCGTCGTGCTTGCCGATACCGAAGACGTATGGGGCGCGTTATTTCGCAACGCGGGCAAAACATACGAGCAGCCCAAGTTGGTGCTTTTTTCCGGCGCGGTACAGTCGGCGTGCGGCTACGCCGAGGCGGCGATGGGGCCCTTTTATTGCCCCGGCGACCGCAAGCTCTATCTGGACATGAGCTTTTTCAATGAGCTGGCCAAACGTATGAATGCGCCGGGAGATTTTGCGCAAGCCTACGTGATCGCGCATGAAGTCGGTCACCATGTGCAGAACTTGTTGGGCGTTGCAGAACAAGTCAGTGCCGCGCGGCAACGCGCGAGCGGGCCTGAGGCTAATCAACTGCAAGTACGAATGGAGCTGCAAGCCGATTGCTTTTCCGGCGTGTGGGCGTATCACGCTGACAAAACGCGCCAGATCCTTGAGCCCGGTGATACCGAAGAAGCGCTGGCTGCCGCATCCGGCGTGGGGGATGACCGGCTGCAAAAGCAGGCACGCGGTTATGTGTCCCCAGAATCGTTTACGCACGGCACTTCGGCACAACGCATGCGCTGGTTTTCAACCGGGATGAAGACGGGTGATCCGGAACAATGTGACACGTTTAAAGCGAGCAGCTTGTAAGTTAATCAAGGCAGTGGACTGAACACGTGGCGCCCCGAACACGAATCGAACGTGTGGCCTATCCCTTATGAAATTTAGCAGGTCTCCAACAACTCCGGGGCCTCGACTTTTGCGGCAAAAGTCGAGACCCCGGAGTTACTTGGAGACCCGGAGTTTGTTTGTGACCCCCGGAGTTTGCCGGAGTTTGCACCACGCCTCCCACTTGGGCTAAGGGCGTTGATGCAAAAGGCCGCTTGACGCTTGCCTTTTTCATTTGGGCATCCGAGGGCAGGCTTTATACTGAGCGTGCAAACTACGCACGCTCCTGACAAACACGAATGAAAACTCGTCTTGAAATTCTGATTCTCGCGGCCGGAAAAGGCACGCGCATGCGATCCGATCTGCCGAAGGTGTTGCATAAACTGGCGGGCAAAACCCTGCTGGGACACGTGGTGGATACTGCCCACGCGCTGGGTGCAGCACAAATTTGCGTGGTGTATGGATTCGGTGGTGAGGCGGTTCCGCAGGCTCTGGACGGTGATGCTTTGACTTTCGTTCTCCAGGCCGAACAGCTGGGTACCGGCCACGCCGTAAAGCAGGCGCTGCCGCAGCTTTCGGACGACGGTGTGACGTTGGTGCTGTATGGCGATGTACCGTTGACACACGTGACCTCACTGCAGCCGCTGGTTGCCGCTGCCCAGGTTGGGAAGCTGGGGTTGTTGACTGTGACGCTGGAGCATCCGGATGGTTATGGACGTATCGTGCGCGAGAACGCTAAGGTCGTTCGCATCGTTGAGCAGAAGGATGCATCGGTCGACGAACGGACCCTCCGGGAGGTCAATACCGGCATCCTCGCGGTTGCGACCCGGCATCTCAAAAGCTGGATAGCCCAACTGAAAAACGACAATGCCCAGGGTGAGTATTACCTGACTGACATCATCGCGCTGGCCGTCCGGGAGGGCGTGGTGATCGAAACACACCAGCCCGCATACGAATGGGAAGTGCTGGGGGTAAACAGCAAGGTCCAACTTGCCGGGCTCGAGCGCATACACCAAAACGATATTGCATTGGCGTTGCTCAATGACGGCGTGACCTTGATGGATCCTGCGCGAATTGACGTGCGGGGCGCGCTGAAATGCGGGCGCGATGTAGTGATAGACGTCAACTGCGTATTCGAGGGTCAAGTGCATTTGGACGACGGCGTGCAAGTGGGCGCTAACTGCGTGTTGCGCAATGCGCGCGTGGCAGCGGGCACGCGCATCGACGCCTTCACCTTGATTGATGACGCGCAGATCGGCGAAGCCAACCGCTTGGGTCCGTTTTCGCGCATCCGTCCGGGCACTTTTCTTGCGCGCGACGTGCACGTGGGAAACTTTGTCGAGATCAAAAACAGCCAGATCGACGAGGGCTCCAAGGTCAATCATCTGTCCTACGTGGGTGACACCACCATGGGTAAAAGAGTCAATATTGGCGCCGGCACCATTACCTGCAATTACGACGGCGCGAATAAGCACCGTACGGTGATTGAGGATGACGTGTTCATTGGCTCCGACACGCAGCTGATCGCACCGGTTACAGTGAGAAAAGGTGCGACACTGGGCGCCGGCACCACGCTGACCAAAGACGCTCCCGCCGGCGAGTTGACCTTATCGCGTGCTAAACAAGTGACGCTCAGTGGTTGGCAGCGCCCAGTGAAAAAGGTGAGGGGTGAGGGGTGAGGGGTTGGTGGTTAGTGGAATTTATGGAAAGGCTGGGCAATATGGCAAAACACAACATTCGACGCGGCGGTGGTTCGGGTCTTGACCCCTCACCCCTCACCCCTCACCTCTTACCCCGCGCGGAGCGCTGATCATGTGCGGCATTGTCGGCGCAGTAGCGCAACGTAACGTCGTTCCCATCCTGCTCGAAGGCCTGCGCCGCCTGGAATACCGCGGCTACGATTCGGCCGGGCTGGTGGTTCTGAATGGAGGCCTGCAGCGGGTACGCAGTATCGGCCGTGTCGCATCGTTGACGGCTGAATGCGCTGCGCAGCAGGTACAGGGCCATATTGGTATTGCACACACGCGTTGGGCCACGCACGGCGCGCCATCCGAAGCCAACGCCCATCCGCACGTCAGCGGCGGACTGGCGGTGGTGCATAACGGTATTATTGAAAACCACGAAGAATTGCG
>JBKJIS010000149.1:0-6028 GCA_046598305.1 Thiobacillus sp. | reverse complement strand
CGTGTTTGATTTTGGCCGCAGCAAACGCGGTACCGGTTCGTTCGATTTCAAGAAGAACTGGGGCTTTGAAGCCACACCGTTGTATTACGAGTATTTCCTGGTGATGGACACAACCGTACCCGAGATCAACCCACTCAATCCAAAATACCGGCTCTTCATCCAGGCCTGGAAAAAGATGCCGCTGGCGCTTGCCAATCTGGTTGGGCCACACATCGTCAAGAACCTGGGGTGAGCATGGACGGGCTGCTGTTTCTTGCACACCGCATTCCCTTTCCGCCCAACAAGGGCGACAAGATTCGCTCGTTTCATTTATTGCGCCATCTCAGTACACGGTACGCCATTCACCTGGGCGCTTTTGTGGATGACTCTGACGATTGGCAATATCAGGACGCGTTAAACCCTTATTGTGCATCGATCAAGCTGTTGCCGCTGAACCCGCGCCGGGCCAAACTGGACAGTCTTTGTGGGTTGTTTTCAGGCGAAGCACTCACCCTGCCGTATTACCGCAACACGGAACTCCAGCATTGGGCGGCCGGCTTGGCCGATACGGGAACAGTGTCGCGTGGTCTGGCCTTTTCTTCGGCTATGGCGCAGTTCATGCCGCAAAACATCGAGCGGCGCGTGCTTGATATGGTCGATGTCGATTCCGATAAATGGACGCAATACGCGCAGACGCAACGCTGGCCGCTTTCCTGGGTGTATGGCCGGGAAGGTCGGAGATTGGCCGAATGGGAGGCCCGGGTGGCGGAGCATTTTGATGCCACGCTCTTGGTGTCACCGGCCGAGGCGGCTCTGCTGCAACAGCGCGTACCGCATGCACAACATAAAATCACTGCCTTTGAGAATGGGGTGGATGCCGAGTACTTTTCACCCGAGCGTGAATACCCTAACCCCTATGCTCAAACGGATCAAAATATTGTCTTTACCGGGGCGATGGATTACTGGCCGAATTGTGATGCCGTCACCTGGTTTGCCGAGCAACTCTTGCCGCGTGTTCGTGAAGTGATTCCAGCTGCGCAGTTCACCATTGTGGGCAGCCGACCAAGCAAAGCTGTCCTCGCGCTGGCATGTCATCCCGGCGTGGTCGTCACAGGCGGTGTTCCCGATGTGCGGCCTTACCTGGCCCATGCCGCCTGTGCCGTCGCCCCGCTGCGAATTGCACGCGGGGTGCAAAACAAAGTGCTGGAAGCCATGGCGATGGCGCGTCCGGTTATTGCCACTGCCCAGGCGGCCGAAGGCCTGCGCGCTGAGGCGGGGCGTGACTTCACTTTGGCCCAGGGTGAGGCCGAGTTCGCTCGGGCCGTAATAGACACCTTGCAGCACCCGGAATCTGCAGCCCTGGCCCGTGAATGCGTGTTGGCGCATTATGACTGGGCCCGGAATCTTGCTGTGATTGACGCTTTATTTGAATCACCGCGGGTTCCCCCTTCTGTAATGGAGAGTCACACCCAATGAATGACTTGTTTAAACCGCAGTTCGTTGCGCTAAAAAAAAGCATGCTAAAACACCACGTGCTAAAAAACAGCATGTTAAAAAACCAATGGTTTTATTCGGGCGCGTTGACCCTCGGTGTATTGTTGATTCTGTTTGTTCTGTTCTGGTCGACGTTTTATTCGATGGCAGCAGTCTGGGAGCGTTCTGAAACGTTTGCGCATGGCTATCTCATTTTCCCGATCACAATCTGGTTGATCTGGCGGAAACGGCATGCGCTGGCAAAAATTCCGCCGCATCCCGATCTGCGTGGTCTGGTGTTGCTTGCTCTGGCGGGTGCGGGCTGGTTGTTGGCGAATGCAGGCAGCGTCAATGTAGTCGAACAGTACGCCTTTATCGCCCTGTTAATTGCGGCCGTGTGGACCCTGCTGGGCTTGGCTTTTTTTCGCGCAGCATTCTTTCCCCTCATGTTCCTGTTTTTTGCGGTTCCAGTCGGTGAGGTTTTGATTGAGCCATTAATGGGGGTGACCGCCGACTTCACCGTGGCGATGCTGCAGGCCACCGACATTTCGGTGTACCGGGAGGGCATGTTCTTCAGCATCCCCAGCGGAGACTGGTCGGTGGTGGAGGGATGCTCCGGTCTACGTTACCTGATCGCCTCGGTAACGCTCGGCGTGTTGTACGCCTACCTAACGTATCGCTCCTGGAAGCGGCGCCTGCTGTTTACCCTCGCCGCCATTATTGTGCCCATCCTGGCGAACAGTGGGCGTGCCTACATGATCGTGATGATCGCGCATCTGTCCGACATGAAGCTGGCGCTGGGTATTGATCATTACATCTACGGCTGGGTGTTTTTTGGTTTGGTCATGCTATTGCTGTTCTGGATAGGCGGATTTTGGCGAGAGGATGACCTGCCTGAGCCTGAGCCTGTGGATTCGGCTTCAACCCAACACGTCGGTGCGTTCGAGCCCCGTAGGCCGCTTCTGCCAGTGGTCCTTGGCACCCTGCTGATTGTTGCGCTGTGGCCGGTTTACGCCGCGTGGTTGAATGCACGCCCCTTACCTGCCATGCCTGTATTGCAGGTGGAAACGCAGGGCGGATGGCAGCCCAGGACGCTCTTCACAACCTGGACACCGCATTGGGTTGGCGCGGACCGCCAGTTACGTCGCGCTTATACGCAGACAGGGCGTAATGTATTGTTGGATCTTAATTATTACGGTACCCAACGACAGGGCGCCGAGCTCATCAACTCGCAGAATTTCATGATCAGGCAGAAAGACCCGGTATGGTCGAATATCGGCGAAACCGTGATCTCGGTGCAAATAGACGGGCAAGCACAGCAGGTGCGTCAGGCCAAGATGCGCAGCATCAACGGACAGCGTATGCTGGTGTGGCAGTGGAATCAGGTCAATCAGCATTTAACCGTCAACGACCACACCGCAAAATTGATACTGGCCATGGATCGGCTTCGATTGGCGCGTGACGATGGTCTGTCGGTGTTGATCGCAACCCCATACGATGAAGTCGGTATCGATGCTGCAAGCAACACTCTGGCGACTTTTGCTGCAGACATGAAGCCTGCAATTGGGCGTGCGCTGGATCGGGTAGGCGGAAAGTGATTCCTCATATCGTACATATTGTCTACCGCTTCGATACCGGCGGCATGGAAAACGGGTTGGTGAACCTGCTCAACACGCTCCCCCCGGGTCGCTTTCGCCATAGCATCATCGCACTCACGGATTACACTGATTTCAGTCAACGAATCCACGCACAGCCGGTGGGCTTTTATGCGCTACACCGCGCGCCTGGACACGGCTTGAGCTGGATGGTGCGGATGTGGAAACTGCTGCGACAACTCAAGCCAGACCTGGTGCATACGCGCAATCTGGCTGCGCTCGAGGCGCAGTTTGTCGCTGCGTTGATCGGAGTACGTGCAACCATACACGGTGAACATGGACGAGACGTGTTTGATCTGTATGGGCAGAACTGGAAATACAATCTGTTACGTCGTGCTGCCCAGCCGCTTGTGTCGAATTACATTGCGGTGAGCCATGATCTTGAAACCTGGCTGCGCTCAACTATCCACGTGCCGCCGGGCAAACTGCATCAGATCTACAATGGCGTGGACAGCACAAAATTCTATCCGCGCAAGGGTGCGCGGCCGGAGTTTGCCCATCCCGACAGCATCGTTTTTGGAGCGGTTGGGCGCATGGTCGAGGTCAAGGACTACCCTACGCTCACACGCGCATTCATCCAGTTGGTGCGCCAGCAGCCCGAACGGGCTGAGCGCGCGCGACTGGTGATTGTTGGCGAAGGGCCGGCGCGTTCCACTTGTCTCGATTTGCTGCAGGCCGCCGGCTTGGCGCACCTGGCCTGGTTGCCGGGCGAGCGTCACGACATTGCCGAGATCATGCAGGTGTTCGACGTATTTGTTTTGCCGTCCAAAAACGAAGGCATCTCCAACACCATTCTTGAAGCGCTGGCGACCGGGCTGCCAGTGATTGCCACCGCGGTGGGCGGCAATATCGAGCTGGTAGAAGAGGGCGTCAACGGAACGCTGGTACGTCCGGGCGATGTGGCCGGCATGGCACAGGCCTTGCTCAGTTATCTTGACGCACCAGCACGCATTGCCGAACAAGGGGGCAATGCGCGGCGGCAAGCCGAGCAGCGCTTCAGTATTCCGGCTATGGCTGAGGCCTATGCCAGGGTTTACGATCAAACGCTGAAGCGCCGTCAGGCGGCCTGAAAACTCGACAGGTACAGGGATAAACAACAACTATGTGTGGCATTACCGGCATTTTCGATACCCGCGACAAAAGCGAGATTTCGCGCGAATTGTTGCATCGAATGAACGAAACCCAGTTTCATCGGGGCCCCGACGAAGGCGGGTTGCATCTGGAGCCAGGCATAGGGCTGGGCCACCGGCGCCTGTCGATTATTGACTTGTCCTCCGGACAGCAGCCGCTGTTCAACGAAGACAACTCGGTTGTCGTTGTATTCAACGGCGAAATCTACAATTTTCAGGAGCTGGTGCCTGAGCTCGAAGCGCTTGGACATACCTTCCGCACCCATTCCGACACTGAGGTTATCGTTCATGCCTGGGAAGCCTGGGGCGAGTCCTGCGTCGCGCGTTTTCGGGGCATGTTTGCGTTTGCGCTGTGGGATCGTAACCAGGAAACGCTGTTTGTCGTGCGCGACCGTTTTGGCGTCAAGCCGTTATATTACGCATTTTTAGAGTCTGGCGAGTTCATTTTCGGCTCTGAGCTGAAGTCGCTGATGATGCACCCATCGCTGACGCGCGACATTGACCCCATGGCGGTCGAAGAGTATTTCGCCTACGGTTATGTGCCCGAACCGCGCACCATTTTCAAGCGCGCGTACAAGCTTCCCCCCGGATTTACCCTTACCCTCAAACGTGGCCAGCCGCGTGCGCTGCCCAAACAGTATTGGGACATTCCGTTTACACCGGTGGCAGTAAAAGACGAAGCCAGCGCCATGGATGAACTGGTCGAGCGCATGAAGGAATCGGTCCGCCTGCGCATGATTGCCGACGTGCCACTCGGTGCCTTTTTGTCGGGTGGTGTGGATTCCAGTGCGGTGGTGGCGATGATGGCCACGCAGTCTTCTACGCCGGTGAATACGTGTTCGATTGGTTTCGACGACCCGGCGTTCAACGAAATCGAATTCGCCCAACAGGTCGCCGACCGCTATAAAACGAATCACCACGTCGAGACCGTTGCCTCCGACGACTTCGGCCTGGTCGACACACTCGCCAAGGTGTACGACGAACCCTTTGCCGATTCGTCGGCACTGCCCACCTATCGGGTGTGTGAACTGGCACGAAAACATGTGAAAGTGGCCTTGTCGGGCGACGGCGGTGACGAGAATTTTGCGGGGTATCGGCGCTATCGCTGGTTTCGCTACGAAGAGCGGATGCGTTCGGTCATGCCGCTGATGCTGCGCCGCCCGTTGTTCGGCGCGCTCGGCAAACTGTATCCCAAGGCCGACTGGGCACCTAAAGTGTTTCGCGCCAAGACCACTTTCGAGGCGCTGGCGCGCGACACGGTCGAAGGCTATTTTCATGGCGTGTCGCTGCTGTCCGATGCGCAGCGCAAGCAACTGTTTTCGCCATCGTTCAAACGGGAGTTGCAGGGCTACGAAGCGGTGGAGGTGTTGCGTCGTCACGCTGCCGTCGCACCCACCGACGATCCGCTGTCGCTGGTTCAGTATCTCGACATGAAAACCTATCTGGTCGGCGACATTCTCACCAAAGTGGATCGCGCCAGCATGGCACATGCGCTCGAAGTGCGCGAACCGTTGCTCGACCATGAATTAATGGGCTGGGTATCCGGGCTACCCATTGACCTGAAATTACGCGGCACCGAAGGCAAATACCTGCTGAAAAAATCAATGGAGCCCTATCTGCCGCATGGCGTTCTGTACCGCAAGAAAATGGGTTTTTCTGTTCCGCTGGCTGCCTGGTTCAGGGGTCCGTTGGCGGTCACAATCCGGGGTGTAGTGCTGGGCGAACGGCTGGCATCAACCGACTTGTTCAATCAGGACTATCTGCGTGCCGTGGTCGAAGCGCATCAATCCG
>JBKJIS010000139.1:0-3000 GCA_046598305.1 Thiobacillus sp. | reverse complement strand
CCGACATGCAATCAACAGCAAACCGAAACCAATAATCCACGACCAAGTCGCTATGGGTGCGCCCAAGCGGACCACACCAAACTGTGCGAGCAGCGCGACAACAAACAGGACCAGTGAGATTACCCACACCACAAAGGTCGGGGCTTTGCCAGAAAAATTGCGCATGGTGTTTTCCTTTGGTTGTAATCTGAAGCAATTTGATTCTAGAGGTCACGGCCTGAGGGTTATCAACAAAGCGTCCGGGTCGGACGCCATCGCGGGAGGTTCAACCACATCGCTATGCGACAAATCGCCTTGCCTTGAAGGTGGTTCTGTGTACGGACGGATATGCCCCGCGCTAAGACCCCCGACGCCAGGCAGCCGGCTTGTCATGGTTTGTCACCTTGATAAAACACTCTTTCGCGACTGCTTGCTTAGCGGACGGAAATGATCCGTTGGCTATCAGTTTGCGCACGATGGCAAGGCTAGCGAAGCTACGAGTATTGCTGTACCGGCGCAGTACAACGCTCGGTAGATCCATTGGTTCACGCGCTCCGTCAGTGAGACGCCACCATAAGTCTGTATATCCCAGCCCCTAATGAAGAGTGTTCCCCAAAGAAGCAAGCTAGTACCCACAATTTGAAACCAAACGATGACGCCGCTTGACACGCATCCAATGACCTGCCCGAGTCCGAGGCCCACGACATAGCCGAAGCCGGCGGACACCAGAACAAGCAAGAAAGAAGTAAAAAATACCCGACGAACCACAAAGGCGCTTTCCTCTCGCACAACATTGGGAACGGCGTTCAATACGGCACTGTTTTCAGCCTGCAACTCCAAGAAACGCTTAGGCTTGAATATCAAAAGTAGGACGAGACGGACTGCTGCGAGGAAAGAGACTGGCGTGGGCTGAGTGTTTGCCATCACTGCTACCTCAACGTATGCTGCAGAACTGCGGACTGATATGACGACTACGGCCTAAGCTGGACATGCAATCCTTTCGAATCTGCCGCCTGCGCGGGCTGCTTAGCAACATCAATGACTCAGCCAACATGCAACTCTTCGCGCAACACGCGCCTCAACACGGCCACGGTCAGCGGCTTCTCCCTGTCATTGGCTACAGCAAGCGCCTCGCGAAGTGCCGCGTTGATGAGCGTCTGGTAACCTGCGCCAGCGTCTTCCGCCCTGGCACGAAATGCTTCGATGATGTCGTCGTCGAGCATGATGGTGATGCGCGTTTTTCCGGGCGACGCTATGACTGCGCCGCGCTTGCCTTTGCTGAAATCGTATTCGTCACGCATGGTATTGCTCCGATTCGCCTCGGGAGGCCTTGCGAGCGGAGATCACACGCGTCCGCTCGTCGCGTTGGGTATGAACGACTACCAAAATACGTCCCAATGCATCTATGCCCAGCGAAACAAAGCGCTGTTCGCCGACGGCGTCAGGGTCTTCGATGGTGACGGTCATGGGATCACGTAGCGCCTGCTCTGCGTGCGAGAAGCTCACCCCATGCTTGCGAAAATTGGCTTGTGCCTTGGTCGGGTCAAATTCAAACTCCATGGCCTTAGTATGCATATTTTATGCATATTGTCAAGGGCGGCTACGAATCAGGCAGCGCCTTGATCTGAAGTCAAAGTGCAAAATGCCCCCATGAACTCCCTAGACGGCATTCGCATCCTCGACCTTTCCCGCGTGCTCGCGGGCCCCTGGTGTACCCAGACCCTGGCCGACCTAGGCGCCGACGTTATCAAGATCGAGCGCCCCGGCACCGGGGACGACACGCGAACCTGGGGGCCGCCGTTTTTGCAGGACAGCACGGGCGCTGACACGGCGGAGGCGGCTTATTACCTGGGCACGAACCGCAACAAGCGCTCGCTAACCTGCGACATTGCCAAGCCTGAGGGCCAGGCGCTGATTCGCGAACTGGCGACGCATTGCGATGTGTTTGTCGAGAACTTCAAGGTGGGTGACATGGCGCGTTATGGGCTGGACTACGCTTCGCTCAAGGTACTGAACCCCAAACTGGTTTATTGCTCGGTCACCGGCTTCGGCCAGACCGGGCCGTATGCCGAACGTGCGGGCTACGACTATGCGATTCAGGGCATGGGCGGGCTGATGAGTGTGACGGGTGAGCGGGATGATTTGGGTGGCGGGCCGCAAAAGGTGGGTGTGGCGGTAGCTGACCTGATGACCGGCATGTACGCCACCGTCGGCATATTGGCGGCGCTGCGCCATGCCGAAAAAACCGGCGAAGGCCAGCAGGTGGACATGGCGCTGCTGGATACCCAGGTGGCGATGCTGGCCAATCTGGGTGCCAACTACCTGGTCAGCGGCTCTGTGCCGGGCCGGGCCGGCAATGCGCACCAGAACATCGTGCCTTACCAGGTGTTTGAAGTGGCGCCCTCGGCTGACGGCAACAAAGACCATTTGATTCTGGCCGTGGGCAATGACAGCCAGTACGTCAAGTTTTGCGCAGTGGCCGGCCACCCTGAGCTGGCGAGTGACCCGCAATACGCCAAAAACCGCGACCGTGTGCGTAACCGCGCGGTGCTGGTGCCGCTACTGGCTGCCATCATGCTTGAGCGCCGCAAGGCCGACTGGCTGGCGGCGCTGGAGGCGGCCAAGGTGCCTTGCGGCGCCATCAACAACCTGGCCGAGGTGTTTGCTGACCCGCAAATTGCAGCGCGCCAGATGGTCACGCACTGGGAGCACCCGGTCAAAAGCGGCTTGCGTCTGGTGTCCAGCCCGATCAAACTCAGCGCCACACCGGTGCGTACCGACTTGCCGCCGCCACTGCTGGGCCAGCACACCGACGAGGTTTTACGCAGTGTTTTGAACTACTCCGACGCGCAGTTGTCTGACCTGAAACACAAAGAGGTGATCTGATGGCCAATTTTGTTCTTGTGCATGGTGCCTGGCACGGCGGCTGGTGTTGGCAGCGTGTCACCACCGCGCTGCAGCAGCAGGGGCACCGCGTGCATGCGGTCACGCTGACCGGCCTGGGCGAGCGCGCCCATTTGC
>JBKJIS010000279.1:0-4434 GCA_046598305.1 Thiobacillus sp. | reverse complement strand
TGGTCGTCAGCCGGGTCACACACCAGCATCGCGTCGGGGTAGTAATACGTCGTGCCGCTGGCAAGCCGCAGTTTCATGTCGGCCATGAACGCGCGGCAGGTTTTGCCGCGCGTGGCGCTGCGTAGGTGGAAAGCAATATTGAGCGCAATGCGGTTGTGCCGCTCGCTTGCGCCCGCCATGGCGAAAATTTCACCCCCTGCTAACTCATGTTTGCTGGTCGCGGCTTCCTCGCGGTGCAGGTAGTCGGTTTCATCGATTGGCGAATGGGCGTGGGCTTGTGACATGGCGAGTGACCAGAATAGGCGGACGAGTCGATTATCCTATTGATTCGGCACGAAATGAAGCGACTGGCTCAGCACAGATAAAACCGCTGAAGTGGCAACAATTACGCACGTCCCCGAGCCGAGGTCATGGAGCTTGATCCGCTGCGAAATCAGGCGCTTCTTTTTCGCCCGGCCAGGTAACACCACTGCCTTCGTACACGTCGTCCATGCTGAAATTCAGTTTGGCTGTGTCCAGCGTGATCTCGTCTTCGGGCGAATACAGATCCGCGACCCAACCCGATTCGGTGCGCCGGTACACCTCAACCCAGCGCCGCTCCTGGTCGACGAGCACGTATTCGCGCAAGTTTTCGATATGACGATAGGCCAACATTTTCTCGCGCCGGTCGATTGCCTCGGTGGTGGGCGACAGCACTTCGACAATCAGGCTGGGGGAATCGATATGGTCCTTCGGCGCCTCGCTCGCAAGGTCAGCGGGGGCACAGGTGACGACGACATCGGGGTAATAGTAGATCGATTGCGCGGCAATGCGCACGCGCATGTCGGCGATAAACGTCTGACAGCCGCTGCCGCGCAGAGCATTGCGCAGCAACATGGCGACGTTGAGAGAAATGATGTTGTGCGCCTTGCTGGCGCCCGCCATGGCAAACACCTCGCCCGACACGTATTCGTGCCGGATTTGGCTGGCGCGTTCGCCTTCAAGGTAATCCGCTTCGCTGAGTCCGGTCATTACCGCATGTTTCATGCTCATATCCTGAGTGGGTCAACCCCGGCCGGGGCGGTACAGACCGATTCTAGCGCATCACCACTGCCGATCCAGCGCCGCTTGCCAGCGGTACGGCGCGGGGTCCAGCGCAGAGGGGCGGCCTTCCATCAAATCGGCCAGCAGTTCCGCCGAAGCCGGCGCCATCGTGACCCCATAACGGAAATGCCCGGTGTTGACGAACACATTCTCAAAATCGGGATGACGGTCGATGACGGGAATATTGTCTGGTGAACCGGGGCGCAACCCAGCCCAATGCTGTACCGGTTGCCTATCGGCCAACTGCGGCAAAAGCGCTGCGGCTTCATCATGCAGGCGTTGGCGCGTGGCGTCGTCAACAGTCTTGTCGAACCCGGCATCCTCGACGGTGCTGCCCACCAGCACATGGCCATCGCGCCGGGGGATCAGATACAGCCCATGCCGAAACAGCACCGTGTTCAGCACGCCCGGTTCCAGTTTGAACAGCAGCATCTGGCCGCGCATTGGACGGATCCGAGGCGTGGCCGGCAGATTGGACAGTCCCAAGCCGGCCCACGCCCCGGTGGCCAGCACCACGCTGTCCGCATAAAAGGGTCCCGTTGTGGTCTGCACTGCCGTCACCCGCCCACCCTGCGTCAGTACCCCGGTGGCCGGGCAATGCTCGCGTATCACGCCGCCCAATTGCACCACCGCCGCGCGCATTGCCGCCACCAGGCGCGGATTGCGCACCTGGGCTACGTCGGGCAGCCAAACCGAATCGCTGCTTAGTATTTGAGGGGAGCGGGACGTTTCAGGCGCACGACTGAAGGATGGGGAAGAAGCCCCCCCCCGCTCCGCAGCCATCCCATGCGCCGCACACCAAACCAGCGCCCGCTCTGGCGCAGCCACTTTCAGCGCCAGCATGCCGCAACGCCAAAACTCCGCATCCATCCGCGATGTGGCTTCTATTCCAGCCACCCAGTCCGCATAACCTGCCATCGAACGCAATGCCAGTGCAGCAACCGGTTCAGCATAATCCCACGGCAACAGCGGCGACAGAATCCCGCCGCCGGCCCAGGAGGATTCGTTGCCCACTGTGCTGCGCTCCAGCACAGTCACCGGGTGGCCGTGTTGTAAAAGAGTTAGTGCGGCACTCAAGCCTGAGACGCCAGTGCCGATAATGAGAACGTTATGAGTCAAAGTGGGTATCCAAATTCGCCATTCATTCTAGCAAACTGGCCATTCATACCTTTATGCTGGCATTGATGAAAATGATCCCGTACTCTTGAATCAGGAATTATTGAGATTGCCATGCGACATAAGCAGCCAGGATTTACCTTGATAGAGTTGATCATCACGCTAGCGATAGCGGCGATTCTTATGGCTGTGGCCATTCCAAATTTCCAGAGCTTTGTTTTGAATAACCGCATATCGGCGCAGGCAAATGATTTTATGGCATCGATTGGTTTGACGCGGAGCGAGGCAGTCAAGCGTGCCACACGGGTAACAATCTGTAAAAGCGCCAATGGTACAAGCTGTGCCACCGCTGGCAGTTGGGCTCAAGGCTGGATTGTCTTTACGGATGGGGGCACCCCTGGAACGGTGGATGGCACTGACGCGGTTTTACAGGTGCGCGGCCCTTTGGAAGGAGCCAATACCTTTGCGGGCACTGGCAGCAGCGTCAGTTATGTTGCTTATGAAGCAACTGGGTACATGAGGGCGCTGGCAGGCAGGATCGCGCTGTGTCCACCCAGCCCAGCAGCGGTTCAAGGGCGCGATATCGTAATATCGAACACCGGACGTGCCCGTGTCCTGAGACCACCAACACCTGCATGTGCCTGAGGAAAAAGAAGCTATGCGTCAATCTGGTTTTACCTTGCTGGAAGTGCTTGTTGCCATCCTGGTGCTGTCTATCGGCCTGTTGGGGCTGGCCGGCTTAATGGCATCGAGCATCCGCAACAACCATAGTGCCTATCAGCGAACCCAGGCCACCTGGCTTGCCTACGACGCCATTGATCGCATGCGTGTCAATCGTGCAAATGCAATCGCGTCTACCAACAACTACAACATCGCGATGGGTGCCGCGACATCCGGATCGGCCGGATTGGCCGGTACAGACGTAACAAACTGGAAAACCACCCTGGCGAATGCACTTCCAGCCGGTGATGGCTCCGTAGCGGTCAATTCAACCTCGCGGGCGGTTACCGTCATCATTCAATGGAACGATTCGCGCGGCACGGGTGGCGTCAATGCCCAGCAATTGCGTGTGGATACCCAGCTATGAACACGCCGATTTTTGCCCGAATTGCCCGTCAGCAACAGCAAGGCTTCACCCTGGTCGAGTTGATGGTGGCGCTGACGATAGGTTTGGTCGTGTTGGCTGCGGTGGGTACTGTGTACCTGAGCAGCCGTCAATCCTTCCGCTTGGTTGACAGCATGTCGCGCATGCAGGAAAACGCCCGACTGGCCATCGAAACGATGGCGCGCGATGTACGCATGGTGGGCTATGTGGGGTGTGGCAATCTGCAGACTGCTAGGATCAACACGATCGCCAACCCGCCTGTTACGGCCATATCTTCGGCTAATGCGATAACTGGACTGGATTCCGGAGCGTCAACCGCGAATTACTTGGGCACCATGATTACGCGTCCCGCTGGCGACACGATCTCGGTCATGGGGGCATTCGGTGGTGGCGTCCCGCTAACCGGTAATCTGGACCCAGCCAACGCACAAATTCAAATCGCTGGGAACCCCTTTGGTTTTACAACGGACGATGTGCTGATGGTAACGAGTTGTACGAATGCCGATGTTTTCCGGCCAACCTCAGTATCATCCGGGGGCGGAACAGTCACGATGGCCCATGCGAATAGCACCAACACCGGAAACCGGGTGGGCACTTATAAATCGGATGGCCTTGTCTTCAAGATGGAGCGGTTCACCTATTTCATCGGGATCAATCCAGCCAACAAGCGCGCACTTTACCGCGTCAACTTGTCTACAGGTGTACCGGTAGACACGGTCGAACTGGTCGAGGATGTCGAGGACATGCAGATACAGTATGGCAGGGACACCACTGGCGACGGTGCCGCGGACAGCTACGGCGACGCAACTGCGGTAGGGGCGAATTGGGCACAGGTAGTGAGTGCCAGGATCAGCCTGCTGCTGGTCAGCCCTGAAAACAATATCGCGCTCTCGCGACAGACCTACAACTTCAACGGGGCACCGGTGCTGGCCGCGGTCGGTGACAGGCGGCTCTTCCAGGTGCTGACTTCCACCATAGCGGTGCGCAACCGCGCGCCATGATGCATGAGATGAGTACACAGATGAGTACACAGGTGATGCGAAACCTCTCTTCGCAGCGCGGTGCGGCGCTGGTGACCGGACTGATCTTCATGGTGATGCTGACCCTGCTCGTCGTATCCGCCATGCGCG
>JBKJIS010000126.1:0-19857 GCA_046598305.1 Thiobacillus sp. | reverse complement strand
CTGCCATACGGCTTCGATCAAGGCCGTTTCACGGTCGAGCGTGTCGGCGTGCAGCGCGCGAATCTGCGAGGCGATTTCGCCGCCCAGCCGTGCGGCAGAGAGCTCATCCGCAAGCGTTAGCAGTTCGTTGGCGAGCGCCCAGCGGTCAATCTTGCCGAGCCATTCGATAGGGCGCAGCACACCATGCAACCTCGCCAGTCGGCGGGATTGGGGTTCGCTGGGGTCGACGGCCACGCTTTGCGCCCAGCTCTTGAGCGGCGTGATATGGGGCGGAATCAGGACAGGGCGGCCGGCGATTTGCGCCAGAACCCGCGCAAAATCCTGCCCGGCGCGGTGGTTGGGGACGAGCACCGTCAGCCCCGACAAGTCGGGCAGACGCTCGGCGTGGTGGTCGAGCAGCGCTTGGGCGACGGCGTGCGGCAACGAGCGGCCGCCCAGGGTTTCCAAGCGGATTAGCGCTCCAGATACTGCAGTTTGTCTTTGACGCCGGCCCATTCGTCGGCATCAGCGGGCGGATCTTTGCGCTCGATGATGACTTTCCAGCCACGGGCGAGGTCGGCGTTCAACGCGATATAAGCGCGCTGGTCGTCCGGCACATCGTCTTCGGCATAGATCGCTTCAACCGGGCATTCCGCCACGCACAGCGTGCAATCAATGCACTCTTCGGGGTCGATGACAAGGAAGTTAGGGCCTTCGTGGAAGCAGTCCACCGGACAGACATCGACACAATCGGTGTATTTGCACTTTACACAGGCCTCGGTTACAACATAGGTCATTCGTATTTACCCAGAAGATTGAAGATAATGCCCGGATACTTGCATTGGGCCATTTTGATGTAGGATATCGGCACAATTCTGATTTTTCCAGCTTTACTGTCCGTTGCAAACAACTGGGCCGCTTCCGGCCACCCCCCCATACTTACATAGGAGCTTCACCGATGAGCGAACATGTTCATTACATATCCGACGATTCCTTCGAACAGGAAGTCCTGCAGGCGGGCGTTCCCGTGCTGGTGGACTATTGGGCGGACTGGTGCGGACCCTGCAAAATGATTTCGCCTATCCTTGATGAAGTCGCCAAGGAATACGCGGGCAAGCTCAAGGTGTGTAAGCTCAACATCGATGAAAACCAGGCGACCCCGCCAAAATTCGGTATCCGCGGTATCCCCACGCTGATGATTTTCAAAAATGGCAACGTCGAAGCGACTAAAGTCGGCGCCTTGTCCAAATCACAATTGACAGCTTTCGTTGACAGCAATATCTAAGGCCCGGCTTTCACCGGACGACGCGTTGGCCCCCTCGCCTGCCAGCAGTAGTGACGATCCGGCCCCCATCCCTTCAAGTCCGGCTCTTTCAAGCGAGCCCACTCAGGCCCCTCTCATGCATCTTTCTGAACTCAAGCTCAAGCCCATCACCGAACTTCTCGAGATTGCCGCCGCCAACGGCATCGACAACGCCAACCGTTTTCGAAAACAGGAACTGATTTTCACCATCCTGAAAACGCTGGCCAAGCGCGGCGAGAGCATTTACGGTGATGGCGTGCTGGAAGTGCTGCCCGATGGATTCGGGTTCCTGCGGTCGCCTGAAACCTCGTACCTGGCCAACACCGACGACATCTACGTGTCGCCGTCGCAGATCCGCCGCTTCAACTTGCACACCGGTGACAAGATCGAAGGCGAAATTCGCACCCCGAAGGACGGCGAACGTTATTCGGCGATGACCAAGCTCGACCTGATCAACGGCGAGCCGCCCGAAGCCAGCAAGAACAAGATTCTGTTTGAAAACCTCACCGCGCTGCACCCGGACAAGCCGCTCAAGCTGGAGCGTGATATCAAAGCCGAAGAAAACATCACCAGCCGTGTCATCGACATCGTCGCGCCGATCGGCAAAGGTCAGCGCGGTCTGCTGGTGGCGCCGCCGAAGACGGGTAAAACCGTGATGCTGCAGCATATTGCCCACGCTATCAGCTCCAACCATCCCGAGGTTGTGCTGTTCGTCCTGTTGATCGACGAGCGCCCGGAAGAAGTCACCGAAATGAGCCGCACCGTGCGCGGCGAAGTGATCGCCTCGACCTTCGACGAACCCGCCAGCCGCCACGTGCAGGTCGCCGAAATGGTGATCGAGCGCGCCAAGCGCCTGGTCGAACACAAGAAGGACGTGGTGATTCTGCTTGATTCGATCACCCGTCTGGCGCGTGCCTACAACACCGTGCAGCCTGCCTCCGGCAAGGTGCTCACCGGGGGTGTCGATGCCAATGCGCTGCAAAAGCCCAAACGGTTTTTTGGCGCCGCACGCAACATCGAAGAAGGCGGCAGCCTGACTATCATCGCCACTGCACTGGTCGAAACCGGCAGCCGCATGGACGATGTGATCTACGAAGAATTCAAGGGCACCGGCAACCTCGAAATCCACCTCGACCGCAAAATGGCCGAGAAGCGCCAGTACCCTGCCATCAACGTTAATCGTTCCGGCACCCGTCGTGAAGAGTTGCTCATTCCGCCCGATTTGCTGCAAAAAGTATGGGTGCTGCGCAAGCTGCTTTATCCGATGGACGACATGGAAGCGATGGAGTTTTTGATCGACAAGATTCGCGCGGCCAAGAACAACGCCGACTTCTTTGATTCGATGCGACGCGGTTAACTTCCGCTCGGTTAACCTCCACCGGGACTACGCGGAATGAAACAAACTTAGCTTTGTGGCGGCCGCGGGTTATGCCAACGTCCGCCGGCAAGCAGCAGGTCAGCTTCCTGCGGCCCCCAGGATCCGGGTTCATACGCGTAAGCCGGGTCGCGTCGCGTCAGAACGGGCTCCACGACATTCCAGGCGGCTTCCACCGCATCCTGGCGCGCAAACAACATGGCTTCGCCATCCATCGCATCGCCGAGCAGGCGTTCATAGGCACTCATTTCATCCGGGTGGTTATTGCAGACATAGAGCTCAACCGGCCGACCGACCATGCGGTCGCCTGCATTCTTGGTGCGTGCGCCCAGCGCGATGGACACCGTAGGCGATACCCTCATACGCAGGTAATTGGGAGCCAGCGGACCCGTCTCGGAAAGTGAGAAGACGCGTTGCGGAGGCAACTGGAATTCGGCACGAATCTCTGTGGTCGTGACAGGAAGTTTCTTTCCTGTGCGAACAATGAACGGCACGCCTGCCCAGCGCCAGGAATCCACAAAGAATCGCGCGGCAGTGAAGGTCTCGGTGTCAGACCCGCGCGCCACCCCTTCTTCGTTGCGGTACCCTTCATATTGTCCGCGCACCAGATCGCCGGGTGCCAGGGGTCGGATAGCTTTGAGCAGTTTGGCCTGCTCGTCCCGGATGGCTTCTGCACTGGTTCCCAGTGGCGGCTCCATCGCCAACAGCGCGAGTATCTGCAACAGGTGGTTTTGCACCACATCGCGGATGGCGCCGACGGAATCGTAAAAGCGTCCGCGGCCTTCTACGCCAAAGTTTTCTGCCATCGTGATTTGAACCTGCCGGATGTGGTTGCGGTTCCAGATGGGTTCGAGGAAAGAATTGGCAAACCGGAAATACAGGATGTTCTGTACCGCTTCTTTGCCAAGGTAGTGATCAATGCGGAAAATACTGGATTCCGGCAAGGCTTCATAGAGCGTGGCATTGAGTGAACGTGCCGTTTCCAGATCGCGACCAAACGGTTTTTCAACCACTACGCGCGCATTCTCAGTGCAGTGTGCGGCGGCCAGTCCACGCACCACCACAGGAAACATCGAAGGGGGAATAGCAAAGTAGTGCAAAGGGCGTTTCCGGCCCGCTAGCGCGCGACGAATCTCATCAAAGGTCGCAGGGTCCTCGTAATCGCCATTGATATAGGTCAGCAAACTGGAGAGATTTCGAAACACCGACTCGTCCATCCCGCCACCAAAGTGTGTAATGCCATCGTGTGCGTGAGCACGCAATTTTTCCAGATCCCAGTCGGGCGAATAGGCTACACAGACAATGGGTGGCAGCGTGCGACCATGTTTGAGCATGGCGTAGAGTGCGGGGAAGATTTTGCGTCGGGCAAGGTCGCCCGTGGCGCCAAACAAAACCAGGGCATCTGAAGAGAGGGTGTGGGTCATGACGATAATTCCAGGAAAATTGGCAAGCCTAGTAGCCTGTCGGATTTGCAGCCGATTTCCTTCAAGTCCGACAGGCTGCTAGGTATCAACGGGTGTTTAACCCGCAATCTGGAGGCGTGCGCGGTACATTCCCCGATCGATAGCAGGTGGCTTGATTACGCTTGGCATTTCCTTTATACTCCCGCGTTCTCCGAATTATTAAGGAATTGCCATGAGAGCCGGCATTCATCCAAATTACAAAGAAGTTACCGTGACCTGCTCCTGTGGAGATACGTTCAAAACGCGCTCTACCATGAGCAAGGACTCGCTTCATATCGAAGTCTGTTCTTCTTGCCATCCGTTTTATACCGGAAAACAGAAGATCGTCGATACGGCTGGCCGCGTCGAGAAATTCCGTCAGCGTTACGGCATCAAGGCCGCCGCAGAATAAAGATTGCAGGGAATAAAAATAGTGGTTTGCGCGATTTGGCGCAATGCAATAAAAAGCGGCTTCGGCCGCTTTTTGCATTTTTGCGGCGCTGCAACGGTATCATTTGGGTCATCCCCTTCCCGAGGAAAAGACAGACGTGAATCTTCCAGTTTTTTGCCGTACCGCAGGGATAGTTCTGGGTGCATTGACGCTTACCCACTGCGCTCAAAATCCGGTCACGGGTGATAAGGATTTTGTGCTGATGTCCGGGCAGCAGGAAATTCAGATGGGCGCACAAGCGCACCTGGAAGTACTGAAGGAGGTCGCCGCGCTGGATAATCCGGGCCTGCAGGCTTATGTTAACGAGGTCGGCCAGCGGCTGGCAAAGCAGAGCCATCGGCCCGACCTGCAATGGCATTTCACTGTGGTCGATAGCCCGGACGTCAATGCCTTCGCCCTGCCGGGGGGGTATGTCTACATCACACGCGGCCTCATGGCCTATTTGAATTCGGAGGCTGAACTAGCCGGCGTAGTGGGCCACGAAATCGGCCATGTGACTGCGCGTCATGGTGTGCGGCAGCGGAGTACGTCTACTGCGACGGGTTTGGGGGCGGTGCTGGGGTCGATTCTGGTACCGGGCCTGGGCAAACAGGCTGGCGCAACGCTGCTGCACACGCTGGCGCAGTCCTGGACCACTGGCTATGGCCGCGAGCACGAATTGGAATCGGATCGGCTGGGCGCACAGTATCTCGCCAAATCCGGATACAACCCGCAGGCGATGATCGAGGTCATCGGCGTGCTGAAAAACCAGGAGGTGTTTGCTGCGGAGCAGGCCCGTCGCGATGAAAAAAAACCGAGCACGTATCACGGCACCTTCGACTCCCACCCCAGTAACGATGCCCGTCTCAAGCAAGTGGTGAGCGAGGCTGACAAGTACACCGTCGCCAATCCCCGCGTGGGTCGCAGCGCGTATCTGCATAAAATGGCGGGCGTCTATTTCGGTGACAGCCCCGATCAGGGCGTGATTCGAAACAATGCGCTGTTACACGAAAAACTCGGCCTGGCGATCCAGTTTCCGAAGGGGTGGGCAGTGCACAATCGCCCCGACCGGGTCATGGCAGTCAGCCCGCAAGGTGACGCTTGGGTTGAGTTGCGGCAGGGGCCCAAGAGCGATAAAGCTCTGGAGACCTTGCAGAATGGCTTCAAGCTGGATGCGGGCGCGCGATACGACAGTGGCAATCTCAGCGGCTATCCGGCTGCGTTTGCAGCGGGTACGCAACAGGGCAAGCCGGTGGTAGCCACCGCCGTAGTATTTAATGGCACGCAGGTTCTGATAGCCGGCATGGCAAAGGACAAGCCCACCTACGAGCGCGAACGCACTACGCTGCGCGGCACAATCAACAGTTTCCACGCCATTACGCCGGCCGAAAAGTTGGCGGCGCAGCCGTATGTGTTGAAATTGGTCACCGCTCAACCGGGCATGACAATCGCGGCGCTGGCCCGGCAGTCGCCACTGGGTGATGCCGCAGAAAACCAGTTACGTCTGATGAATGGACTCTATCCGCATGGCGAGCCCAAGCCCGACCAGCTCCTTAAAATTGTTCAATAAATGCACGTTTTCCCTACCGCAGTCAGGTCTGTTGCTCCTCACCCTGGCCTGGCTGCTGCCCGGGCTGGTTGGACACGCGCCCTGGAAAGGCGGCGATGGCGATCACTTTGTCCATTTGTGGATGCTGATGCAAAGCGGGGTGGCCCCTCAGACCGTAGCCGCCACCCCGCCGCTGTATTACTGGGTGGCCGCCACTACGGCGTGGTTGACTTCGTCTTTCTTGCCATTGGCTGATGGTGCGCGGCTGGCCTCGGGCCTGTTTATTGCCTTGGCGCTGTTTTTTGTCGCACGTGCAGCCCGCGTTTTATATGGCAGCGAGGCCGGCTGGGCCGCCGCACTGACCCTGCTGGGTTGCATGGGATTGCTGGTGCGCGGTCACGAACTTAACGCCGCCACCGCCCAGTTTGCCGCCGCCGCAATCATGCTGTGTGGCCTTGCCAGCTTGCCGCGTGATCCGCGTAGCGGCTGGGTGTTGGGTGCGGGTGCCGTGTTGATGCTGCTCGCGGGCGGGGCGGCCGAAGCGGCCTTGTTCCTGCTGCTGGCCGGCGGCATGATGATTGGGCTGGCGGAGTACCGTACGCGGTTCGCTCGACGTGCGTTTGTCTGGGCTGCAGGTTTGGCCCTGGTTGCAGGCTTGCTTTGGCTGGTCTATCTGACGACTCAGGACATTCCGTTTGCACGCGCATTCAACCTGCAGCGCTGGATTGGCGACACGGGCAAGGATCCTTTTTACTACCTGAGCATTCTGGGTTGGTATGCCTGGCCGGCCTGGCCGTTGGCGGCCTGGGCGGTGTACCGAAGCAGGCGTCAGTGGAAAACGCCGGGCGTTGTGATGCCCGTCGGCGCATTCCTGGGTCTGCTCAGCCTGTATGCTTTTGATGCCCATCCCTCCGAGGAGCAGGGCCTCATTTTGCTGCTGCCCCTTACGCTGCTTGCCGCGGCCGGATTGTTTACGCTGCAGCGCGGTGCGGCCAATGCATTGCTCTGGTTTGGGTTGATGTTGTTTGGCTTCCTCGGACTGGTATTTTGGGTGTACTGGAGCGCACACGATCTGGGTATGCCCGCTCGTCTCGCCACACGCCTGACCAAGCTGGGGTTAACCGGCGTAGGCGAGTTTCGTCCTTGGGCGTTGGCGCTGGGAGTGGTTGTCACCCTGAGCTGGATCGTTTTTCTTGCCCGCGTCGAGCGCTCACCGTTGCGTCCCATTCTGGTCTGGACCGCGAGCATGACGTTTATCTGGATATTGTTGATGGCGTTGTTTCAGGCACCGCTCGATCGCCGGCTAAGCTATGCCAGCGTGGGCGATGTGCTGGCAAAACAGGTGCCGGCAACCGAATGTATCCAGACCTATCAGGTTCGTAATCAGCAACGGATATTGCTGGCTTACCACAGTGGACGCATGCTCGCCCCGGCGGATATTGGCTGCAACTGGCTGCTGGTAGAAACCCGCCGTCGCGAGACCGTGCCCCCTGTGTCGACGGACTGGACCCTGCGGTGGGAAGGTTCGCGCCCCGGTGACCGTTATGATCAATACCACCTCTATGCGCGACAGCGGCAATAAAGCAGAGGCGGCACGTATCGCTGCGGTCATTCTGGCGGGGGGGCAAGGCAGCCGCATGGGGGGGGCCGACAAAGGCTTGATCGCGTATCAGGGGCGTCCCTTGATCGAGTGGGCGCTTGCGGCCCTCAAGCCGCAAGTAGACGAATGTGTCATCAGCGCCAACCGCAATCCCGATATTTATGCAGCATACGGCCATCGCGTTTTGCCGGATACGCTGCCTGATTATCCCGGCCCGCTCGCCGGTGTGCTGGCGGCATTGCAGTCGGTGACGGCCGATTGGCTGGTGGTCGTGCCCTGCGATACCCCGCATGTGCCTGCCGATCTGGTGGCGCGATTGCAGGATGCGGCACTGCAGAAAAAGGTGCCGTTGGCGATTGCTGCAGATGAAGCGCGCACGCACCACACCTGCTTTATCGTGCGAACCGATCAGCGCGACACGCTCACCGCTTTTCTCGCACGCGGCGAGCGGGCGGTGCGTCACTGGCAGGCGGGGCTGGCTTCGACGACGGTGCGCTTCGATGCCGCCTGTTTTGCCAATTTCAACCAGCCCCGGGATCTGCAAGCAAGCTGAAGCAGTTGAGGGGAACGGGACGCGATGCCATTCAGTTTGCTCGACCATCTGGCCGGTTCTCGTAGGTTAAAGCCAGGTTGCCTAAACACACTGCAGTGACAGGGTGATTGCCGGCTCCCATTTCAACCAAAGCCAGAGCCTTTTGGCCAATTGCAAGGGCAGTTCGAACAGGCCCGGGGCTGTTCCGGATACGTGCCTTTGTGTGGACAATCTCAGTTCGGTCCAGTGCCTGCTTCATTTGTTTTCTTTCCACCCTGACCTTTTGGAACACGCTGCGTCTGTATCGGGGCAACAGCGAATCTACCCATACACAAGGACAGACCATGAACCCGTTACGTAAATTCAGCTTCTGGAAAAATCAGCCTTCCGAGGCTTCAACCTCTATCCGGCGATCATCGAGGCTAATCTGGGCTTTTGACAGATTTCCTACGGAAGACAAGTCGCTTATCGGAGTCGCTGATGGCGCTGAGTTGTAGAGGAACGATGGCGTTTCCTTGGTGTTGATCTGGAATATCTTGAGCTTGAAATACTCCATACCGCGGAAGCCACGTGCACGGCGTCGCAGGAGCGCGATGGCTTCGATGCCGTCGGCGCATTCCTGCGACAGGGCCTCGAGGCATTCCAGCAGCATGGCGGACTCGCGCCCCACCTTGACCCACAGGATGCGGCCGTAGTCCACCCCCGGTGACAGGTCGTAACCAGGGTGAAGTAGCTCTGTCCCTTGGCGGGCGATCTCGTCCGCGCCAAGGTAGCAAATGCCTTCGAGCTGCGCGGGTCGGGAATCGGGATCGCCTTCGCCAGGTGCGCGCACTCGATCACCTTCACCAAATCCCACGACAGGCCGGTGTGGCGGCCCGCCGTCGAACTGGGCATGTGTCGGGCCATGCCGGCGATGAGGCGGGCGTAGCGCCGGGTCACGCGAACCTTGGGCTCCACGAACGCCAATTGCTCCACGCGCACATGCCCATGCGACAGGAACACTTCCAGGATGGTCCGCCGCCGCAGACGATTGACCGAGCCGCGTCGCCCGGTGCTGTGATAGAGTGGCCGATGGCCCCGATCGCGGTCGTAGACAACCCGCATCCACCCGATCCCTTCGTTGAACAAAACGTCCTTGATCACTTGCCCATCAAGCTCCAAAATCTTCGCCGGGATGCTCGCTCCCATATGTTGTGCCTGCGCGCGTCGTGGAAAACCCGTGTAGATACACCATCTCAGGGGTGTCGGTCATCCCGTTTCTCCGTAGGATTTACCGGAAGATAGGATTTACCGGAAGAGCCGAAAAAAATCTGGTGAAAATGACGAAGGCATTGCAAAAAAACGAGAAAACTACTGTACGAATTCCACGAAGATCCATTTATATGGCAAAACGAAACCCTGAAGTTTAATGGTACGAATACTAAAACGCTTTTCCTATGGCGAGATACGCTATGTCGCAGTCATGGTCTGGCTTCTGCTGGGGAGCGCGCTGTGGGTTATTGGCGCAGCGGGATTGTTCGCGGTACCGGACGGCGTCTTGTATGACCATCTGGTCAGGATGGGGGGGAGACCATCTCAGGCACTGCCCAAGGTGCTTTTGCTGGACGCGCAGCCTGAATCGCGTGATGGCGGTGATGCGACATGGTTGCCGCTGCTCAAGGAGCTTCAGTCGCAGGGCGCGGAACAGGTCTTGTTCACTTTTTTGCCGGCGCATGTTACCCCGGATTTTTATGCGTACGCTCGCCGTAGCGGGAACGTGTTTTTTGGAAGAGGGTTGATTCAACCAACTGGTGTTTCGACAGAAGCGCTGGAAATAGAGCCATTACCCAAGTTTGCGCAAGAGAATGGCGTGCTTTCCGCGGTATATGCGCTCGCGCCAAGCGAGTATGGCGTTTACCGTATTCAGGCTCATGCATTTGCCACCAGCGCAGAACCGGTGTCGCCTGCTCTGGAATCTTTGGCAGCAGCATACGTCAGGGGAGGGGCGGGTAAACTACGGAAAGAGGGACTGTATCGAGTAAACTTTCTGGGCTCATATGAGCTGCCGCGTATTTCTGCCACGCGCGTGGCAAATGGGGAACTGATTCCCGAGCTGGTCAAGGGACGAAGTGTACTGATCGGTTTTTCCGGTGCTGGACCGCATCTCTATACGCCGCTTGCGGGCTCCGGAAAGATGTTGAGCGAATTTGAATTTCACGGCTACGCGCTGGATACGCTGCTGCGCGACCAGCCGATCGGAAGTGTGCCGAACTGGGTCAGGTTTTCCATGATTCTGTCGCTGATCGGGTTCAGCCTGTTCATCCTGCAATGGGGGGGGCTTCGGTTCTCGGTTGGGGTAACCGCCATTCTGGTTGCCGCCAACGGGATAATGGCCTGGCTGGCGCTTGATTTCGTCCGAGTGTGGTTGCCGCTTACCGAGCTTTGGCTGGCACAAATCGCGACCTTTTTTTTGTTCACGCGCGTACGGGCGGTGACCGAGGAAACGAAGCTGCGTCAGATGATGCTGGAGACCAACGCCAAACTGCGCGAGCGTTTTTTCCCGACCAGCTTTTTCGCTTCACAGGAACACTGGTCGCAGGTGATCACCATGGTCAATCAGACGCTCAACCTTGAACGGACGATTTTCCTGGAGCGTGTAAAAGGCGACCATCGTGTGCACGAGGTCAAATCCCTGAACTGCAGTCTGCAGGACATCAAGGAACAGCGCCGCGATTATGAGCGGGCACCCTATAGCACCGCCATCGCAGAGCGCTCTCCGATTGAGGTCCAGAACTATCTGAGCCGAGGCGAGGAAGGGGAAGTGCAATATCTGGTTCCACTCTTGTTTGGTGGTGAGATCCTTGGTTTTTGGGCATTTGGCGCCCGTCCTGAAAAGCTGGCTGCCTTGCATAATCGGGATGTGGTATTGCGGGATTTCGGCGAGCATATTGCCGAGTTATTATTTCATCGCCAGCAATGGCTGGAAAAGGAAGCGGAACAGGCCAGGCCGCTGGAACGATACTTGAGATTGCAGGGGGGCGAGCAGGTTGTCGAGTCGCTGAAAAAAACGCTTGCCGCGCTGGACCGGCGACTGGTCGGCATGGATGACTACCTGCATGGCCTCAGCACGGCCGGTATTTTGTATGATTTATTCGGCAGAGTTCTGATCGCCAACCGGCAAATGGTGCAAATCCTGACCAAGGCCAAACTGGTGCCTTACCAGATGACGGTAGCCGATCTGGTCAGCGCAGTGGCGGGTGTGAGCCTGGATCATGCTCGCGGCCTCATCCAGTCCATCATTCTCGACCGTCAGAAAATCTCTATTTCAGCAAAACTTCCGGACGATCAGCGTAGCTATGTCCTTTATCTTGGACCCCTTCTGCCTGATCGACAAAATCAGGGCGTGCGCACCGCGGACCCTCGACCCTTCGAGCTGGAAGGCGTGCTGTGCGAACTGATCGATGTTACGGCGATCAAGCGACTGTGCCATCTCAAGGACGAGGTGGCAGAGCGTCTTGTCTACCAGATCAGGAACGATACGGAATCGCTGCTGATGGCCGTTTCGTTGCTGGAAATTCCGGCGCTTACAGAGGAAAAGCGAAGCCGGACGTTAAGCATAGCGCGCGATAAAATCAGCACCATGATGATGGTGATCGAAAAGACGCACGGCCTGTTAAGCCAGGAGGTCGATATCGAAATTGAGACGCGTTATCCGGTTGATTGCAAACAGCCGCTGCATGCTGCCGTAGACGCGCTACAGAGCAAGGCGGCGGCGCACGATATTCGATTTGAGCTGAACTTGCCCGATTTGATCAGCCTGGTATTTGCTTCGCCTGAGGGGCTGAAAGCAGTGCTGGAATCTATCCTTGCTGCGCTGATTACGGATACCATTCAACAGGGCAGCATCCGCGTGGATCTGGAAGAACGAGACCAATGGATCGTGTACAGGTTCTCAAGCCAGGGTTTCGGTATACCGGAAGAACGTTTCCAAGCTTATTTACACGGGGACGCTTCACTTTCCGCCGAAGAGTTCAAGAAATTGCGTCAAAGCGCAATCTGTGTCGAATACTGGGGGGGCGCCCTGGAGGGCCACAGTGAGATCGGTGTGGGCACACGTTTTGAACTGAAACTTAAAGGATTCATTTAATGAATGACGCGCGGAAACTCCGCATCCTGGTTGTGGATGACGATCCGTCGATAGTTGAACTGCTCAGCATAGTCCTGGAAATGGCGGGCTACGAGGTTCTGACCGCGGGGGATGGCGCCCAGGCAGTTTCGCTGCTGCAGAATCTGGTGCCGGAAAGTCTGCTCGATGTCATCATGGTTGACCTGATGATGCCGGTAATGGACGGCCTGCGTTTTATGCGCTGGTTGCGTACTGAATTTAAATCTACGGTGCCGGTGCTGGCGTTGACGGGAAGAAACAAGCCGGGCGGAGAAGCCATGATTTTGCAGGCAGGAGCCGACGCCGTCCTGTATAAACCGGTCGAACCCAAGGAAATTGTCGAAATGCTTGCAACCCTGCTTGACCGCACGGGTGCAGATGGCAGTGCTAAAGGATAATGCTGGACATTTTTCCGTTACAAATTTTTCCGCAAACCAGCCTGGCCAGTTCGGTGGTTACCACCGTCTGGGTGGGCGTCTTTGTCGTGGCTTTTTTTAACCTGCGCTTCGGTTGGGTGCTGTCCGGCCTGGTGGTGCCAGGCTATCTGGTTCCCCTGCTGATTTCCAAGCCCTGGGCGGCGGGCGTTGTCCTGTTCGAAGGGATGCTGACTTACTGGCTGGTCTGGCTATATTCCGAATATTTCTCCAAATTCGGCAAATGGGGCAACCTTTTTGGCCGCGACCGGTTCTTCGCCTTGTTCCTGGTCAGCGTGGCAGTGCGCATTGTCATGGATGGATGGTTGCTGCCGGTGGCCGGGGCATCGTTTAATGACTGGCTGGGGATGCAATTCGATTACCGCAATAACCTGCACAGCTTCGGTTTGATTATCGTGGCGCTGGTGGCAAACCAGTTCTGGAAAACCGGCTTCCAGCGCGGCCTGCCATCGCTGCTGGTCACCATCGGCCTGACCTATCTGATCGTCCGCTATGGCCTGATGGAACTGACCAATTTCTCCATCAGCGGCATCAACTATCTTTATGATGATGTGGCTTCCTCTATGTTGGCCAGCCCCAAGGCCTACATCATTCTGATCGTCACCGCACTGCTTGCTTCGCGCATGAATCTGCATTACGGCTGGGATTTTAACGGGATATTGATTCCCGCGCTGCTCGCCTTGCAGTGGTATCAGCCGACAAAGATTCTTATCTCATTTGCCGAAGCTTTTGTGATTTATGGCTTGGCGGTATGGGTGCTGCGGGCGCCGATCTTCCAGCAGGCGTCCATCGAGGGCGCACGCAAGCTGCTGCTGTTCTTCAACATCGGATTTTTCTACAAATGGGTGCTGGGCTACCTGATGATGTGGTTCATGCCGGAATCCAAAACCACGGATTTCTTTGCCTTCGGGTACCTGCTGTCCACTCTGATTGCCATCAAAATGCATGACAAGGGTATTGCGGCTCGCCTGACCCGATCCACTCTGCAGACCTCCCTGGTAGCCGTGGTGGTGGCGAGCGCGGCAGGTTTTGCCCTGACCTTTCTGCCTGCGTTTTGGTCCTGGCCCGTTCCCCCCGTAGATGGCAATGCAAAGGCGCTGACGGTGCGCGCCGAGGATAGCCTGCTTGACTTGGTGCGGCAGGACAAAGTCGCCATGTATCAAAGCAGGAAACTAGGCGTCGATCAGCCTTTGCCGCAGGAGCTCGATGAGTTCGCGCGCGGCCTGCAGCGGCTCCTGGCGTTTTCCAACAGCCATCAGCCTGCGGATTTGGCCGAGGCGCGGCGTATCCTCGGGCGAGTGAATTATTCCATCAGCGAAACCGGCAGCGGCGCGCTGTATCTGCGCGAAAAAGAGCCACGGCGAGGCTGGGGAGTGTATGTGATTCGTCCCGGTGCGCCGAACCGGCTGGCCATCGAGGCGCCGGCTCCCATGGACGAGCGGGGGACGGCCGAAGCGGGTGTGGCGCTGTTCAATTTGCTTAATGCGCGTGCCCTGGCAATTGGCGGCTCGGCCCGCAAAGCGAACCCCGATGGTTCGGCGGATGTGCTGCGCAATTACCAGACCTTTTTCAATGTTTTTCATCGTGAACTGGCGCGGCAGGATGTCTTGCAGGTTCGCGGCTACGATAACGAATTGGTGCGCGCGCTGAGTGCCGGTGAGGTCGACAGCGCAAAAGCCGTGCGCCAGGAACTGCCCACCGGACTGTGGGTAAAGTCATCCTTGCCGGAAGGGCTCAACCTCAAAAAGATCAAAGCCATGGTCGGCGATTTGCCGGTTTCATGGGATGTGTCGCCGGTAGAGAGCATCCAGCGTGACGAGAGTCGTGGGCGCTACGCGGAGCTGGTGCTGAGCGTAGAGGCTATTCGCAAGGTGCAGACCCGGATGCTCCTGGCTGGACATAAGGCTGAGCTGCGCGAACGCGATCAGGATATTAGCGGCTATCTGCAGGAATGGATTCTGGGGACCAAGGGCAACATTGCGGATAGCGGGACCAATTTGTACGTGCAGCCGAAACCCGAAGAACTCCTGTTTTTTGATGAAGAAATACTGACTCCGCTGGTGCGCCTGATCAAGCAACGCCGCCAGATGCGGACATGGTCGGACAGGGCGATGGAGGAATTGCGCCTGCTGGATGCATCGGCCGCCATCATGGGCTACGAGGTGACGCGCTATCGTCACCGGGAAAGTCAGCGCGAATACCTGATCCTCAGCGAACGCGAAGGCTTATCCGGACGGCGCTATTGGGGAACCTACGTGTTCCGCATTGAACCGGGCACCGGTTATGTGGTGCAGGTTCCACGGCCGATTTTCGAAGTCAACAGTTTTGAAGCTGGCGTGGCTTTGTTCGAATCCCTGCGCGCCGAGGAATTGTTGATCGCGGGCGCCCATCCAAACGCCAATACTGATTATTCGGCAGACGTGACGAACATGCAGAATACCGCGAACATGTTCAATCTGGTCAGCCAGGTGGTATTGCGCGAAGCGGGCGCCCGCAACATGCTGGTTCTGCAAAGCCGGGCCTTTGGCTTGAAGCCGGACCAGCCGCCGCCTACCAGCACTGTGCTGCTGGCTTTCGATAACGGTGTCACCTCTTTCAACCAACTCTCGCCGATGGCGAAGAAACTGGCCCAGACCGTGCGTTCGTCTGGCCTGGATTACAAGTTTGTCGATGGTTCGCCGGATACGGCCGGCTACGAAGTCGGCAACCTGGTGCAGTCCCTGTATATCAAGCAGAGCCAGCATAAGGAATTTGGCGTGCTGTGGCTCTCGCCGGTGGCGCGCTGGGGTTTCCGCCAGCAAAGCGAGAACCGCATCCAGCAGCTCCAGTTCAATGCCGTCGGCGTGCCCACGGTGAAGGCCAGCCTCTACAGCCAGCTTGGGCAGGCGGGCGGGGTGAGTCCGGCGCAAAATATTCCGCAGGGCTTGCGCACGGCGCTGCGCAGCTATCTGGAAACCCAGGATGTGGTGAGTCTGTATCGGGCGCGCACGGAGTACCCGGCGTACCGGCTGGAACGCCTGCTGGATCGGGATTCGCAACGCGCCTTCCTGCTGGTCTATGAACGCCAGGGCAACCGCATCGGTCTGGGCGTGAATTTGTCGACACTTGATTCTGCCAGTGTGATGGCTGTGGCAGGGCGGCAGGATCGGGCTGGAATCGAGCGCTACATCGAATCCGGTGTGGCCTGGCTGGAAATCGGGGGCGGTTTATGAGATGGCTGATCTGGGCCGCTCTGTTGCTGCTGGGCGTGCCGCTGGCCTTCCTGGCGTGGGACGAGCTGAAGCCGTTGCTGATCATTTCCGGAGCGGATCGCGCCTTGCAGAAGCGTATTGCCGATTCCGACACGAGTCCGGTGTATATCCTCAGCAAGGACAAATGGACGGAATTCAGCATTCCCAAAGGGTCGCCTTCGTTGCGTGTGGTGACCAATGCCACGCTGCCGGACTCCATCCGGGTCGATCCGACCTCAAGCTGGCCCTATGTGCTGCAGTATGAGTTTCTGGACGGCAGCGGCAAGGTGTTGTTGCAGCGTGATTACGCCTACCGCGCGAGCGTGCGGCAGTTCCAGGACAAGGCCGGAGGCCCGAAATTTTCCGCATCGTTCTACCTCGAGCCCCGCCTGATGCCTGCCGACGGTCTTATCGTGGTGCTCAATCTGGTGAACCTGCCCGAGGTGGCCAGCATCCGCGTCAAGATTCTTTCCTCTGACCCAGCGGTACGCGATGTGGCTTTTCGGGTGTATGTGGAAGAAACGCTGCCGGACTTTCGCCTGGCGCATCGCTGGTTGCGCCTGAGCGATGAGCAGAAGGTCAAGCTGGCCAAAGGGAATGTGTATTCCCAGGATCTGCTCGCCGAAAATGAAATCCGCAATCTGTTGCGTCGTCAGGCGACTCCGCTGGGTCCGACCGGCTTCCGCTACGACAGTCGCACCCTGTATGTGATGCGAACTTATGAAGGCCAGGAAATCGACAAGCCGGTACTGCCTGCCGGCGTGTATGTGGATGAGAACACGCATGGCGTGATCCCGCTGCCGGAAGGAGGAGGCAAAGTCCGGCTGAGTTTTGCCTCCCTCGGCCAGGTAAAGGCGCCCGAGATTGGCAGCACCCTGCAGATCCGCTGGTATGGGCGGTTGATCAACGAGCGTTCGCAGACCAGCGTGATATGGCGCGGCGAAGGCACCACACTTTCCGGCAACTGGAAAGGCGGTTTGCTGGAGGTGGTGGCGCCGGGCGGAGTGGCCGTGCGCGCCTTTCAGGATGTGGGCAATCAGCAGGAACTGGAAATCACGCCCGAGGCCATGTACTTGCGCACGTTTTCGGCACTGCCAGGCAGCCCGGTGGATTACACCGTGGACCATGTCGGCAATGATCCGACACCGTTCCGCATGGACATTCGCCATGTTCTCATTCCCGGCCAGGTGGCTGAGGAAAACCCGGTATGGATCACCTACCAATTGCTCAAGCAAAACGGCGCGGTGGTGCGCGAAGGCTCGATTCTCGCCGCACCGCCGCTGTCTGCTTATGAACGGCTGACGCCAGATACGCTCGGACTGCGCGTCAGCGATCCTTCAACCTATTATTTTTCCCTGCCTGCCGATGTCACCTCGGTGCGACTGCTTTCAGACAGACCTGCGCTTTTGACCGGCTATACGCGTCCCTGGGATCTGGTGCGGGAAAGCCGCGTGCCGGAGGATGCCTTCATGGCGGATGACGCCATGGAGCGGCAAATTTCCTGGTTCCCGCTGCGTCCGAACAATTTCCAGTCGCTGCTCATGGCCAACCGCTCCATGCTGCTTGCCACCCAGTACCGGCCGCCGCTGGATAACCCGGACATGCTCGCCGGGCGTTACCAGTGGCAGGATTTCCATCCGCAGGGGGCCTGGCTGGGGCGAACCCTGTTCACTCCGATGGGAGATTTTGGGCCGCTGCGCGAAGATGCCTTGCCCGGCACCTATCAGCCGCTGGCAGCCGGCAAGGAAATCCAGGCGACGTTGCTTGCGCCGCGCGGGGTAGGCGTCGTGCAGCCCAGCCTGGCCTATTTCCGGAAGAGCAGCGAACCGTTCGAGGTGAAACTGTTCCTGGACGGGCGACTGCATCATCAGGCCCGTGTTGCGGGTGGCGACGGTGAGATTATGCTGCCCGCGCTGCGCATTGGCAGTTACCGCGTCCGTGTGGTGACTTCGGCGGCAGCCGAGTTTTATCTCAACTACACTGCGCCGCGTAAAGGCAGCCTGCTGAAGCGCCTGGGCAACCGTTTTGAGCGTGGGCAGTTGGGCTTCGATTACCTGCATGGAACGAGCTGCGAGGAAACCCTGGGCATGCGCCTGTTCACCCCGCAAGGCCAGCCGGGACGTTCAGTGCTGCGGGTTTGGGTGGAGGCGCCGCGCAACCGGATCGTCGGGCCACTGACCAGCTGGAGTTTCATCAACCGGCGTTTCGACGTGCGACCGGAAACACTGGCAGGTTCCAGGGTGGCGGCGCACCGGCGCAATGCCACCGACCAGGGCCAGCCCTTCTTCATGCCGCTGGCGCCGGATTTGCCGCCTGGAAAATATACGGTGCATGTCGAACTCGAACGCGGCCCGGGAGGCTATTTGCTGCTCTCGCGCATCGTCCCGGGGCTGGCAGACGAGCGAAAAATATTTGTGGAACAGGAGCTGCGTCATGTGGAAATTCAGGAATAGCGGGGTTATTCTGGCGATGTTGCTGGTCACAGCGGGTACTCAGGTGCATGCGGCCGAAAACGTGGAGAGTCTGCTCCAGGCAGCGAGCCGCGATGGCGCCTATGTGGCGCCAGGCGCCACCGAGGTGGAGCAGGCCGAGGCGCTGTTTTTCCGTTGTTTCGATCAGTGTGATGCTGCCGATGTACGGCAGGGCTGGCAGCAGCTGGGCTTCGAGGTGCTCCGTGCAGAGCATGGCGGACATCCGGTCATCATCGTGCGCGAGCGTGAACAGCGGAGGGAGGGGCGCGGCTTCTATCTCTTCAATTTGAAGACGGAAGCCACTACCGCGCTCCAGGCGCCGCACAGCGACACTGATAAAAATACGCGTGAAATCACGCTGCGATTGCTGGCTGAGGGCAATTTCCGCGCCGCAGCCTGGAATACCGTACCGCGCCATTATGAAAAGCAGGGCGTAGTGGTCGATGCCGATATGGCACATCTGCCGGAAACCTATTTTCTGGCTTTTGGCCGGGCTTACGCGCGGCGCTTCGGCCAGGGCATGCTGGTGCAGCTGCATGGCTTCGCTCAGGGAAAGCGCCGCAGCGTCAGCGGGGCGGCTGCCGATATGATAGTCAGCGCCGGCAGCAAGGTGACCACGCCCACGGTGCAGCGCGTGGGGCGCTGCCTGAAGCAGGCCGGGCTGGGTGAAATCCGCATTTATCCGGCAGAAATCCGTGAGCTCGGCGCCACCACCAACAGCACCGGCCACGCGCTGCGCGCCATGGGGCATGCCGGGTTCGTACATATCGAAATGAGCGCGGAAACCCGGCTGGCCTTGCTGAGCGGCAAGGCTGAACGCGCCAGGTTGTTGCGCTGTATGGGGAGATGATGCATCCGACCCAATTGCGTCCCCTGGTTCTGGCCGTGCTGGCGGCGATGGTGCCGCAACCGATTCATGCGGCGCTGGACGAAGTCCAGGTGCGCATGTTGCAGCCCTATGCTCTGCCGCTGCGCTGGGACAATATCGAGCGCGCGCCGGAATGGGTGAATGGCGTGCGTCCCACACCTCGACATGGACTGCACAGGGTCATCCTGGCGCCGGGCGAGTCGGTCACGTTGCGCATTGCGCGCAACGAACGGGTGCGCGTCTGGCGGGAGGTTGGCGAACTCGCCGCCAGCGACCTGGAAATGGGGTTCTCGCTGGGCAGCGGACTGTATCAACACCTGCCCGCGGCGCTGTCCGCCGACCGGCACGGCATGTTGAGCCGCATGCGCGCCAACTCGCCGTATCTGGTGCGCCTGACGCGACCGCGCGAGGCTGCCACGGCACTCGAAGTCGCGCTGTTTGCCTCGCGCCATGAGCCACTCGGCGAACTGGCATCCTACCGCGCAGTGATCGACCTGCCG
>JBKJIS010000014.1:0-12428 GCA_046598305.1 Thiobacillus sp. | reverse complement strand
CCTCGCACACATGGTGAGCGCATATCGGGAACTACAGCAGTCGGCCGAGCGGGTGATCGTCGAAGGCGCTGGGGGATTCAAGGTGCCGCTTACCGATGAGGAGGATACCGCCGACCTCGCACAACGACTAGATCTCCCCATCATCATGGTGGTGGGAATGCGCCTGGGCTGCCTCAACCACGCGCTGTTAACCGCGCAGGCGATTCAATCCAAAGGCCTTCAACTGGTTGGGTGGGTGGCAAATCGGATCGACCCGGCCATGGCAGTTTTCGATGAGAATGTCCAGGCATTGGAAAAGCGGCTTCCCGCTCCCTTGCTGGGGGTAGTCCCTCATTATCCGTCGCCGGACGCGCGCATTGTGGCTTCCCTGCTGCGCATTTCCCGGTTACCCGATCCCGCATTTTCCGGTACATCGCAAGTCGTGAATATGGAGACTTTCGCAAGTGGCGGCTGGGTAGACAGTTGACCGGTTACACACGCTTGGTAACGGATACGGTCGTAGCGGATCAACAGAGATGTAAGGCGACATCACCATGTCGCTGCAACGGTCGGTAGCGATAAGTTCTGCCGGAAAAATATTGCCGGCCTGCGGCCTCGCCGAATTTGTTCGTAATCGATACGTTACGACGAGACCAATAGTTAACGATGGAAGAGCTTTATATTGGCGATGAATTTCGGTACGGAAAGCCGCAAAGTACAGCAAAGGCAATTCTTCAGCGGACTTCCTGGACCAGCACCCATGGCGCCACCACCACGGTCCAAAACATTGGCTGGCGTGCATGCCATTCCTCGGCGTCGCTCATCTCGGCGCGCGCGATGCTGCCATCGGCAAGCCATCCCTGCACCGCGGTAGCGTTGTTCTCGGCGAGGTGGAGTGCCGCGTCGATCAGGTCGGTGCCGATGGCGACCTTGATGACACTGCCGCGCGCAAAATGGCGTTCGAGCTCCGGCCACTGCAGTTGGGCAGTTTCCAGATTGAGTTTGGCGCGGAGAATGTCGCTGGGGCGGGTCATGATCGGGGGTGATGATGGTTGACGTTGTAGTCCACCGCAGGTGTTTTCCTGCGGTGAAATTTCAGTGGGATTTTCCACCGCCTCGGCGTTGACTCAACGGGTGCTTGGGCACTTGTGCCGGCCGGCCGCGGCTGGCGGGTGCGGGCTTGCCCGCCGTGGGTTTCCCGGCGCTTGTGGGTTGTGCTGCCTTGGCATGCCCTGGTTTGGCGGGGTCGGGCCGGGGTTGCCCTGATCTGGCCGAGCCCGGTTTGTTCGCTCCGGGTTTGCCGCGGACTACGCCTTCAGCACGCGGCGCGCGCGTGCCTTCTGGTTGCTTGCCGGTACCCGCAGGCTGGTACAGCGGAATCAGGTGCTTCTTGCTGTTTCCGATCAAGTCTTCGCGACCCATTTCCGTGAGTGCTTCGCGCAGCAGCGGCCAGTTCTCCGCGTCGTGATAACGCAAAAAGGCTTTATGCAGCCGTCGCGTGCGGCCCTGGCGGATGACCCGAACCGACTCACCCTTGCCGCCGAGCACTTTCTTCAGCGGATTCTTTTCGGTGTGGTACATGGTCGTTGCCAGTGCCATCGGCGTCGGCAAAAAGGTTTGCACCTGGTCGAGCCGGAACTCATGCTTTTTCAGCCACAGGGCCAGGTTCAGCATGTCTTCGTCGGTGGTGCCGGGGTGGGCGGCGATGAAGTAGGGAATCAGGTACTGCTTCTTGCCGACGGCTTTGGAGGCGGCTTCGAACATGTCCTTGAAGCGTTCGTACGCGCCCATGCCCGGCTTCATCATTTTGTTGAGCGGGCCGGATTCGGTGTGCTCGGGGGCGATCTTCAGATACCCCCCGACGTGGTGCTGCACCAGTTCCTTGACGTATTCGGGCGAGCGCACCGCGAGGTCGTATCTGAGACCCGAGCTGATGAGGATTTTCTTCACGCCCGGCAATGCGCGCGCACGCCGGTACATGTTGATTAGCGGCGTGTGGTCGGTATTAAGGTTGTCGCAGATGTCGGGGAACACGCAACTCAAACGGCGGCAGGCTTTCTCGATTTTTTCCGTCTTGCACGCCATGCGGTACATGTTGGCGGTGGGTCCGCCAAGATCGGAAATGATGCCGGTAAAGCCGGGCGTCTTGTCGCGGATGGCTTCGATTTCGCGGATCACCGAATCCTCGGAGCGGCTCTGGATGATGCGGCCTTCGTGCTCGGTGATCGAGCAGAAGGTGCAGCCGCCGAAGCAGCCGCGCATGATGTTGACCGAGAAGCGGATCATTTCCCACGCCGGAATCTTGGCGTCGCCGTAGCTTGGGTGCGGCGCGCGTGCATAGGGCATGTCGTAGACCGCGTCCATGTCGGGGGTGGTCAGCGGAATCGGCGGCGGATTCAGCCAGACGTCGCGTTCGCCGTGTGCCTGGCGCATGGCGCGCGCATTGCCGGGGTTGGATTCGAGATGGAACACACGCGAGGCGTGGGCATAAAACGAGGGGTTGTTTTTAACCTGGTCGTAATCGGGCAAGCGGATTACGGTGCGCGCACGCAATTCCTGCAACGCGGCCACGCGTGCGCCCTTGGGGACGATCCGGATCGGCGCCGTGCCCTCGGGGGTTTGCGACGTCGGCGCACTCGAAGCCATGGCGTAGGGGTCAACGTGTGCGTCGATCGCGCCGGGGGTGTCGAGTTCGGTCGACATCACCTCGATCCAGTTGGCTTCCGGCTTCCAGTCGGGGTTGACCATGAAAGCGGTGCCGCGCACATCGCGGATGTCGGCGATGTTTTCGCCCTTGGCCATGCGATGCGTGACATCCAGCAGCGCGCGTTCGGCGTTGCCAAAAATCAGCAGGTCGGCCTTGGAGTCCGGCAGCACCGAGCGGCGCACGGTGTCTGACCAATAGTCGTAATGGGCTATCCGGCGCAGGCTGGCCTCGATCGAGCCGATGATCACCGGGGTGCCGGGGTAGGCTTCGCGGCAGCGCTGTGCATACACGGTGACGGCGCGGTCGGGGCGCTTGTTGGGCGCCGCATTGGCCGTGTAGGCGTCGTCAGAACGGATTTTGCGGTCAGCGGTATAGCGGTTGACCATCGAGTCCATGTTGCCCGCCGTCACGCCGAAATACAGTGTCGGCTGACCCAGTTCGCGGAATGCATCGGCCGACAGCCAGTCCGGCTGGCTGATGATGCCGACGCGATAGCCCTGCTTTTCCAGCAGCCGTCCAACCAGCGCCATGCCGAAGCTGGGGTGGTCAATGTAGGCATCACCCGTCACCAGAATGACGTCGCACGCATCCCAGCCGAGCGCGGTCATTTCGGCGCGCGTCATTGGCAGGAAGGGGGCGGTGCCTAGGCGCGCCGCCCAGTGCTTGCGGTGGGAAAACAGAGCTTGCGTCATGAGGGGATTTTACCCGAGGTTAAAAGCACAGAAGGGAGCCCGGCAGCCTTTCGGCTCGCCCGCCCCCTCCTGATTGGATATTAGGAATATCAGACTTAGCGTATGCCCAGCAGTTCCACGTCGAATACCAGCGTGGCGTTCGGAGGGATCACACCGCCCGCGCCGCGCGAGCCGTAGCCCAATTCCGGCGGAATGGTGAGCTTGCGTTTGCCGCCGATTTGCATGCCGGCCACGCCCTGATCCCAGCCGGCAATAACCTGGCCCTGGCCAAGCTTGAATTCGAATGGATCGTTGCGGTCGACGCTGGAATCAAATTTGGTGCCGTCGGTGAGCCAACCGGTGTAATGCACGGAAACGGATTGTCCGGCTGCAGCAGTCGCGCCGTTGCCAACGGTCAGTTCTTCAATGATGAGTTCGCTCATGGGGTTTGTCCTTGGAGATGAATTTGAAAAAGCAGCGATTTATAAGCAACGCAAAACGCGCACCCTGACATTTTCGCACGTTTTAGCTGTTTTTATAAGCAAAATCCTGAGCTTAGGCTTTAAGCGCGGCGCGCCTAGCGCCACTCGGCCGGCAGGTAATAGGCGTCGGGGTCAACGTCGATGTGGATTTCCTTGACGCTGCTGGCGTCGGCCGGTGCGTCGCGCAGCACGATCTGCGGGAAGCTCAGCACGATGGCCACCATGACGAGCTGGATGATCAGGAAGGGGATCGCACCCCAGTAGATGTCGGCGGTGCGGATGGCCTTGGGCGCGACACTCCGCAGATAAAACAGCGCAAACCCGAACGGCGGATGCATGAAGGCGGTTTGCATGTTGACCGCGAGCATCACGCCGAACCAGATCGGGTCGATGCCGAGCTTGGCGGCGATGGGCGCCACCAGCGGCACCACGATGAAGGCGATCTCGAAGAAGTCGAGAAAAAACGCCAGCGTGAACACCAGCAGGTTGACGGCGATGAGGAAACCAAGCACGCCGCCGGGCAACTGGTCGAACAGGTGTTCGACCCAGAGGTCGCCGTCGAGCCCGCGAAAGATGAGGGAGAAAATAGTCGAGCCGATGAGGATGAAGATGACGAAGGTGGTGAGGCGGGTGGTGCTGTCCATCGCCTGCGTCAGTCTCAGTCGGGACAGCCGGCCGCGCGCCAGCGCCAGCACTAGCGCGCCGGCCGCGCCCATCGCGCCGCCCTCGGTGGGGGTGGCGATGCCGAGGAAAATGGTGCCGAGCACCAGAAAGATCAGCACCAGCGGCGGCAGCAGGGTGATCAGCACCCGCAACAGCAGGGCCGAGCCTTGCAGCGTGCGCGCGCTGGCCGGCATGGCGGGGGCGGCGTGGGGTCGCAACAGGGTCACCGCAAACACGTATGCCAGATACAGCCCCACCAGCGCCAGACCGGGCAGCAGCGCGCCCTTGTACATGGCACCGACCGAGACGCCGAGCTGGTCGGCCAGTATGATCAACACCAGCGACGGCGGAATGATCTGCGCCAGCGTGCCCGAAGCTGCGATGACGCCGGTTGCCAGCTGTTTATCGTAGCCGTAGCGCAGCATGACCGGCAGCGAAATCAGCCCCATGGCAATCACCGTTGCGGCGACAACGCCGGTTGTGGCGGCGAGCAGGCCGCCGACCAGAATCACCGCGTAGGCCAGCCCGCCGCGTACCGAACCAAATAACTGGCCGATGGTGTCGAGCAAATCTTCGGCCATCCCGGAGCGTTCGAGAATCAGGCCCATAAAAGCAAAAAACGGAATCGCCAGCAGCGTGGGGTTGGCGACGATGCCGTAGACGCGTTCGGGCAGCGCCTGCAGCAGCGAGACGTCGAAATGCCCGGCGGCGATGCCGATGCCGGCGAACAGCAGGCCGTTGGCGGCAAGCGCAAACGCGACCGGATAGCCCAGCATCAGGAATACCACCAGCCCCATGAACATCAGCGGCGCGAGGTTTTGCAAAAGCATGGCTTCCATCACACCTCCTCTTCCGGGACTTCGGTGGAGAGGGTGAGGCGCCCGCTGAGGACGCCGATCCGCTTGATCACTTCGGCCACCCCCTGCAGGGCGAGCAGGGCAAAGCCCAGCGGCAGCAGCAGCTTGACCGGCCAGCGCACGAGTCCGCCGGCATCGGGCGACAGTTCGTGCATGATCCAGGCTTCGTAAAACATCGGCCACGCCAGCCACGCCAGCAGCACCGCCATCGGCAGCAGGAACAGCAGGCCGCCGACGAGGTCAATCCAGGCCTGACCGCGTACGCCGAAGCGGTTGTAGAAAATGTCGATCCGCACATGGCCGTTGTGCTTGAGCGTGTAGCCCGCCGCCAGCAGGAACATCGCGCCAAACAGATACCACTGGATTTCCAGCCAGGCGTTTGAACTCTCGCCGAGTGTGTAGCGGGCGAGCGCATTGCCCGCCGAAATAATCGTGGCGATAAGCACCAGCCAAATGGAGAGGCGACCGACCCGTTCGGTCAGCGCGTCGATCAGGCGGGACAAGGCGAGCAAACTATTCATAGCGCACCGGTTTCCTTGAGAAAGTCAGCCAATCGTTCGGCAACTTGGCGATAACCGGCTGCGTTGGCATGGATGGGATCGGATTTGAGGCGATTGTCTTTCAATACATCGTTGAATATCTCGCGCTCAAGTGGCAGTTTCATCTCGTCGGCGATTCGGGAATAGAAGTCGGGTGCACCGCCGAACAACTTGGGTTCGGGCACGCCAATCAGCACCACGCTGGCCCCGCTGGCGCGGATGGTTTGCACCAGCAGGCGCAGGTTGTTTTCGGTGCTGGCCGTGGGTTGCCTGCGTAACATGTCGTTGCCGCCCAGACATAGCAACACCAGGCGCGGCTTGTGTTCGGCGAGTACATCGGGCAGGCGCTGCAAAGCCGAGGCCGTTGTGTCGCCGGGCACGCCCGCATTGATCACGGTGCGACCGGTGAGCGATGCGAGCACGGCGGGATAGGCGGTGTCGGCGCTCGCACCGGTGCCGTGGGTGAGGCTGTCGCCAAAGGCGACGATGACATCGTGCGAATTGAGTTTGGGTAGCGTCGGCGCGCGGTCGCACGCGGTCAGCAGCAGGGACACACAAACCGCGAAGAAGAAGCGGCGTGCGTTAAACATATTAGTTTCCCGCCACCGTCATCCTGTCGATCAGGATCGAGCCGACCTGCTTCGAGCTGCGACGCTCAATATCCTTGCCGATGCCGACGATGCCCTTGAACATCGTGGCGAGGTTGCCGGCGATGGTGATTTCCTCAACCGGATATTGAACCTCACCGTTTTCCACCCAGAAGCCGGCGGCGCCGCGCGAGTAGTCGCCGGTGACCATGTTGGCGCCTGAGCCAAGCAGTTCGGTGACCAGGAGGCCAGTGCCCATTTGTTTTAACAGGCCTTCGAGGTCGTGCTCGCCGGGGGTGACGATGAGGTTGTGGCTGCCGCCGGCGTTGCCGGTCGTTGTCATGCCCAGCTTGCGGGCCGAATAGCTCGACAGGAAATAGCCTTGCAGCACGCCATCTTTCACGATGTCGCGTTCCAGGCAGGTGACCCCTTCGCTGTCGAAAGGCGCGCTGCCCAAACCGTTCGTGATGAAAGGCATTTCGCGAATCTGCATCAGCGGCGCGAACACTTCCTTGCCCAGACTGTCGAGCAGGAACGACGACTTTCGATACAGGCTGCCGCCGGAGACCGCTGCGACAAAACTGCCGATCAGGCCAGTGGCGATCTGCGCTTCGAAAAGCACCGGGCAGGTGCGGGTGTCGAGCTTGCGGCCGTTGAGACGCCGCACGGTGCGCGTGCCAGCGATGCGGCCCACCGCTTCGGGGGAATCCAGGTCGTTGGCATTGCGTGCGCTGGTATACCAGTAGTCACGTTGCATCGCGCCACGGTCCTCGCCGATCACCGCCACCGACATGCCATGGCGTGAACCGGCATAGCCGTTGCAGAAACCCAGGCTGTTGGCATAAATGAATTGCGAAGTGTGGCAATTGACGCCTGCGCCTTCCGAATTGGTGAGTCGCTTGTCGATCGCAAGGGCAGCGGCTTCGCAGGCACGGGCGCGCTCGGCCGCTTCTTCCACGGTCAGCGCCCAGGGGTGATAGAGGTCGAGATCGCGTATGTCCTTCGCAACCTTGTCGGCGTCGGGCAATCCGGCGCAGTCATCTTCGGCGGTGTAGCGGGCGATGGTCATCGCCTTCTCGACCGCACTTTTTAGCGCGGCTTCTGACAGATCGGAGGTCGAGGCATGGCCACGGTGCATGCCGATGTGGACGGTGACCCCTGCGCCCTTGTCCTTGTTGTATTCGATGGTCTCGATTTCGCCCTGGCGCACGCTGACGCTCTGCCCAACGCCTTCTGAAATCTCGGTGTCGGCGGCGGTCGCGCCCAGTTTGGTGGCGTGCCCAATCACGAGTTGAGACAGGGCAATGAGCTGGTCGCGGGTATAGCTGAATTGGGAGCGGGACATAGTGTTTTACAAAAGGTGGAGGGTGCGAATACGCTTTTACAGGGGTAGAAACTACAATGGCGATAATAACAGTAACCGAAAGTCCCGCCGTGCGCCTTATTGATCCCGATGCAGAGTTAGAGTTTGACCCCGATGATGTCTACGATGGCCCCAGCAAAAGCCAGCAAAAGCGTGATGTAGAGGCGCTTCAGGCGCTTGGCGAGGAACTCGTCAAGCTGCCCGATTCGCAATTCAAGCGGATGGAACTCCCCGACGACCTGCGGACGGCTGTCGCAGCCTGCCGCAAAATAACCCAAAATGGTGCCCTGCGGCGGCAAAAGCAATACATCGGCAAGCTGATGCGGCATGTCGATCCGGCGCCGATCCAGGTGCAGCTCGACGTCTTCAATGGCGTGTCTGCGGAAGCAAACGTCAAGATGCATCAGGCTGAAAGATGGCGTGACAAGCTCATTGCCGACAATGAAACCTTGACGCTGTTTCTCAACAGCTTTCCCGACACCGATGCCACGCATCTGCGCCAGCTCATTCGCAATGCACGCGACGAAGCCGCGCATAACAAGCCGCCCAAGGCTTTCCGGGACATTTTTCGGGTGGTTCGCGAGGCCTTGGAAAAAAAATAAACAAGGGGGATTGCAGCATGGGGGGCGACTTGCCAAAGCAATCCTGAGCCTGTGGGTTCTCTGGCCCCGGAGTTTCATGTCAATGCAAGACGCGCCGTTTGCAGTAACAGCAGTAAATCCAGCGGGTTAAAGTCCCGTCCGGAGAGGTGTCCGTGAACCCCGGTAGCATGAGGATGCGGCGGTGGAGTAATCCACTGTTGTGAGTGTCCAAACAGCGGGTCGATCTTACTAAGCGCATTGTCGTAACAGTTGCCAGTGCCACTCATCGATTGCCGCATGCCGCGTAGACACAACCCGTCGCGCACGTCCCCGCTGGCGTACTGGTTACCACGATCAGAATGGAAGAGCAGACCGCGCGGCGATCTGATCCATTCCTGATTTTTTTGTACGCAAAGTCCAGTTGGAGAAACTTATGGCCACTGAAAAGCAGCCCAATCCGATAACAGAAAAAAATGTCGCGGCGATCGGTCTTCTGGAGAAACAGGCCATGCAACGCCGCACAGCCAGTGAGTATTTTGCAGAATTAATCACTCGTTATGCCGGGGGCATGGCATTTATTCTGTTGCACATCATCTGGTTTACGGGCTGGATACTATTCAATCTTGGCATGGTTTCGGGCATTACGCCCTGGGATCCGTTTCCATTCGGCTTTCTGACTTTGGTAGTGTCGCTGGAGGCGATTTTTCTTTCGCTCCTGGTGTTGATGACGCAGAACCGGCTCACCCAGGACGCTGACAAGCGGGTTAAGCTGGATTTGCAGATTAATATGCTTGCCGAACAGGAAAGCACGGCGACCCTGCAAATGCTGGAAAAAATCTGTAAACATCTGGGCGTGGATTACGAAGCGGAAGAAGAAAAACAACTGGCCAAACAGACCGATGTGAACCTGCTGGCCAAAACGGTGGACGAAAAGCTCACCAGCTGATTTTCGCGCGGGAGATCATCGCAAGCTGGAGGTCGGGTCTTGCTTTTTTCCTTGATTGCCATCCAGCTGACTAACCCCGTTACATGGCGGACTTGGCCGAGTACGGACAGTCGTGGTGATCAACCGAAACGTCTGAAATTGGCCTGTTTTAAACCGACTGACAGTACCTGGAGCCTCCGCTCGGTTCCCGGTTCCTCCACACCTAACTCATCACTTGGCCATGCTCCCGCGTGTCGTGGAACGCGACCTTGGGCCAGCGTTCCTGCGCGAGACTCAGGTTCACCCGCGTGTCGGCGAGATAGACCAGGTTGCCGTCGACATCCTTGGCCAGTTTCAGCGTGTTGGCCTTGGTGAATTCGGCCAGATGCTGGGCGTCGGGGCAGGTGACCCAGCGCGCGGTGTAGATGCCGGCGTTTTCGAAGCTGGCGTCGACGCCGTATTCTGTTTTCAGGCGATGGGCGACGACTTCGAATTGCAGTTGTCCGACCGCGCCGATCAAAAGGGTGTTGTCGGCGAACGGTTCGAACACCTGCACCGCGCCTTCTTCGCCCAGTTCCAGCAAGCCCTTGTTCAGCTGCTTGGCGCGCAGCGGGTCGCGCAGGCGCGGGCGGCTGAACAGTTCGGGGGCGAAATAAGGTATCCCCTTGTATTGCAGCGCCTCGCCTTCGGTGAGGGTGTCGCCGATATGCAGCTGGCCGTGGTTGTGGATGCCGATGATGTCGCCCGCCACCGCGTCGTCCATGCGGGTGCGCTCGTTGGCCATGAAGACCACGGCGTTGGCGATTTTCATGTCCTTGCCGGTGCGGCGGTGGCGCACTTTCATGTTGGGGCTGTAGCGCCCCGAGCAAACGCGGAAGAAGGCGATGCGGTCGCGGTGTTGCGGGTCCATGTTGGCCTGGATCTTGAACACGAAGCCGGTGAACTTGGGCTCGGTGGGCTCGACCACGCGCTCGACCGCTTCGCGCGGCTGCGGTGGCGGCGCCCAGTCGGCCAGCGCGCGCAGCACTTCGCGCACGCCGAAGTTGTTGATCCCGGAGCCGAAAAACACCGGCGACTGTTTGCCCTGCAGAAACGCATCCAGATCGAAACTGTCGCCGGCGCCGCGCACCAGTTCGATTTCCGACAGCAGGGTGTCGGCTTCCAGCGGGAAACGTTCTTTCAGGGCGGCTTCGCCCAGGCCCTGCAGCGATTCGAACTGCTGGTTGGCATTTCCCTCGCCGGCCTTGAAGCGCAGGATTTCGTTGTTGAGCAGGTGATACACACCCTGAAAACGCTTGCCCATGCCGATCGGCCAGGTCACCGGCGCGCAATGGATTTTCAGGACCGACTCGATCTCGTCCAGCAGTTCCAGCGGCTCGCGCACCTCGCGGTCCATTTTGTTGATGAAGGTGATGATGGGCGTGTCGCGCAGGCGGCAGACTTCCAGCAGCTTGATGGTCTGCTCTTCCACGCCCTTGGCGGCGTCGACCACCATGATGGCGGCGTCGACCGCCGTCAGCACGCGGTAGGTGTCTTCCGAAAAGTCCTTGTGGCCGGGGGTGTCGAGCAGGTTGAAGACGCAGTCGCCGTGGGAAAATTGCATCACCGAGCTCGCCACCGAAATGCCGCGCTCGCGCTCGATTTCCATCCAGTCGGAGGTGGCATAGCGGCTGCTTTTGCGCGCCTTGACCGTGCCGGCCATCTGGATCGCGCCGCCGAACAGCAGCAACTTTTCGGTCAGCGTGGTTTTACCGGCGTCGGGGTGCGAGATGATGGCGAAGGTGCGGCGCTTTTTGACGTCGCGTACCAAAGCGGGGTCGCCGGTTTGCGCCGGGGCGGTTGAAGTGGTTTCCATCGGGGAAGGACGAGCGGATAAAAGCAGGCCGCAATTTTAAGCTATTTTCTGCGGCTTGCCGGTTTGCGGATCAATGAAGCGGGTTTTTCGAGGACAGGCTGGTGGGGCTCACCGGAAAATCCGCCTGGTTTGGATTTTTTGCGGCGTTTTGCGCGTTCTATGGGTTAGCGGTTTCGGCTGTGGTCAGAACCTGTTCGCGCTGGATTTTCCATGGCCGTATTTGTCCTTCACGTACTGAGCGATTTTCCTCACGGACCCATTCCATACGCTTGATCACCATGTCACGGTAGCTTGCACGGCTATAAGTCTGCCTGAACTCGGTGGTGGTTTTGTCGGCACCTGGGGGACTGAGTTTCACCTCGCCGATATCGATTTTAATCTCGCCCGGTTTGCCGAGACGTGCCTGGTTTTCGTTCGCCCACTGTTCAATCGGACGCCCTCCCTCAGGGATAAAGCTTTTTGCGTAGTATCCTTGGTAGTGTGCAAGGTCTTTGGCCGACCATGCGGCAGCCCATTCAGACAGGGCCTGTGAGAGCGATTTGTGCGTTGATACAACCCCGAAGCTATATGGACACAGGCAGCGGGTATTGGATTTGACATAGAAAAGCCCAGTCGGATGACCAGGCTTTTGGGTGTATGGTGCGCCGGAAGAGATGGAGCTGGGCACTGGGAAGTCTTGTTGTTACTGCCCTGATTGGCTTACCGATTCATCTGAATCGGGTATCTGGAACGTCTCTATCTTGATTGCGTGCCGGTAACCCTGAATGACTATCGCTAGGTCGTAAGCTCATTAACAATTCTGATTGGTTGCAGATCGCCGTCGAGCAATCCCTATGCCATTTCAAGGCTTTAACGGTATGATCGATAAATTACTCCAACCTAAAAACAACACTGCAGCGGCTTTGGAAGGCATACCTCCGAAGAGTTGTTGCGTAAATTACCATAATGGTAAACAATCCAAACCCGTATCTGTCTAAAATCAGTGGTCTTCCATTGCCGCCACTGGCTGATAACGCTGACAGGAAGAACGGATACATAGGTAATTCTCCCGTATGGGATCTTAGCGAGCTTATAGCTATAGCTCTAAGGGATCCTAAGAACAGTACTGTCAAGATGGTGACGGACAGGGCCGTTAGTGACTACGAGCAATTACTGGAGAACGGGTTTGACTTGGGCGATGCGCTCCAACAACTGTCTAGGCAACAACGATTCATAGGCG
>JBKJIS010000142.1:0-14036 GCA_046598305.1 Thiobacillus sp. | reverse complement strand
GATTGCGGGCATCCGTGAAGCCGAAGCCGATCCCGGCAACGTCGCCAGCAAGGCTTTTTATCGCGCGTTGTACGGGTCGCATCCTTATGCCCACGATGAGGCGGGTGAGATCGAATCGATAGCAAAGCTGACGCGCGGTGATTTGCAGGCCTTTTACCGCAGCCACTACAGCGCCCCCAATGCGGTGATTGCCTTGATGGGTGACATCACGCGGGCCGAGGCCGAAGTCATTGCAAATCGTCTGGCGGCAAGGTTGTCCGCTGCTCCAGCGCTGTCGGTACTGCCGAAACCGGCCCCGGCAGCGGCGTCCGACACACGCATTGCACATCCGTCCACGCAAAGCCATGTGTTGATGGGCGTGGTGGGTTTTGCGCGCAACGATCCCGATCACTTCCCGCTGTTTGTGGGCAACTATGTGCTGGGCGGCGGTGGCTTTGACTCGCAGCTGATGCGCGAGGTGCGCGACAAGCGCGGCTATGCCTACAGTGCCTACAGTTATTTTTTGCCGATGGGCGCAGCGGGGCCGTTTCAACTGGGTCTACAGACCAAGTTGGAGCAGACCGACGATGCGCTGAAGGTGGCACAGGCCACCCTGCGGACATTCATCGACAAGGGCCCGAGCGAGGCTGAGCTCACTCAGGCCAAGTCCAACCTCGCCGGCGGATTTCCATTGCGGATCGACAGCAACAAGAAAATCCTCGAATACCTGTCGGTGATCGGTTTTTATCGCTTGCCGCTCGATTTTCTGGACACCTGGGTTGCTCAGGTTAACGCGGTGGATGTGGCTGCGGTGAAACAGGCGTTTACCCGACGGGTTAACCCCGACAAATTGGTGACCGTGGTCGTGGGCGGATCAGCCAGTGCTCGCTAAGCAGGCCGCGCCGCACCGTGCGCACGGAGTCACCAACCGCGTCCGCATCATTGGCGGCCAGTTCCGTCGCCGGTTGCTGGATTTTCCCGGTGGCATTGGCTTGCGCCCGACCCCCGACAGTGTGCGTGAAACCGTGTTCAACTGGCTAGGGCAGGACCTGCCGGGCTGGTCTTGCCTGGATCTGTTTGCCGGCAGTGGGGCATTGGGTTTTGAAGCGGCCTCGCGTGGGGCCGGGCGCGTCGTCATGATCGAGCGTGACGCCCGTGCAATGGCTGCGCTGGAAAGGAACCGCAGCTTGTTGGGTGCAACCGTGATTGATCTCAGGCGAGCCGATGCTCTGGCCTGGCTGGCGGCTAATCGCGAACCATTCGACCTGATATTTATCGATCCACCATTCGACAGCGGTCTGGCGGCGGCAGTTTTAGCCGATCTCGCCCCGCATCTCAAGCCGGGTGGTCAGGTATACGCGGAGCAGGGATCGGGTGTGTCTGCGCCGCCGGGGTTTATCATTCACCGCAGCGGGCGCGCTGGGCGCTCGCATTTTGCGCTGCTCATCAAGGAGTAATAATGCTGACCGCTGTATACCCGGGCACGTTTGACCCCATTACGCGTGGCCACGAAGATCTGGTGCGGCGCGCAGTGCGCTTGTTCGACCATGTTGTCGTTGCAGTAGCTGAATCGCGTAACAAAGGCGCCTTTTTCAGCATGGAGGAGCGCGTGCAGATGACCCGGGAAGTGCTGGCGGATGTGCCGCATGTTCGGGTGGAAGGCTTCTCCAGTTTGTTGATCGACTTCGTTGCCGAGCAGGGGGCCATTGCGGTTTTACGGGGCTTGCGGGCAGCGTCCGATTTTGAGTACGAATTTCAGCTGGCAGGGATGAACCGCAACCTCAAACCGGACATCGAAACGGTGTTCCTGACGCCGTCGGATCAGTACATGTTCATTTCCGCCAGCATGATTCGCGAGATCGCGCAGCTGGGCGGGGACGTGTCGCCCTTTGTCCACCCATTGGTGGCGAAGCGATTAAGTGAGAAAATAAGCAAGAACTGATATGACCCGGAGAACCCCATGGCTTTAATGATCACGGACGAATGCATCAATTGCGACGTCTGCCTGCCAGAATGCCCGAACGACGCCATTTCCCAGGGCGACGAGATTTACATCATCGACCCCAACTTGTGCACCGAATGTGTTGGTCACTTCGAAACGTCGCAGTGCGTGGAGGTGTGCCCGGTCGATTGCATCCCGTTTAACCTGGACTATCCGGAAACCAAGGAACAACTACAGGAAAAATTTCTGCTGCTGACCGCCGGCAAGTAGCGACAGCTTGCCAAGCTCAGGCCGTTCTGGCCAAGCGTTCTCTACCCAGCGTGTTGGTGATGGCATCGGTAATGTGCCCGTTGATGCGGGCCAGGTTATCGAGCTGATCCACCACGGTCTCGATTGCGGCTTCAAGCTCTGTGATCCGGGCATCCAGCGTTTCCGTTGCAGCATGAATGCGGCTGACACTGTCCAGTCTGCGTTTGAGCTGGGTTTTATGCTCGCGTATCTGGGTTTCCATCGGCGCGATCAGCGCCTTCAGCCAGGCTTCGGTCTCGCTGTTTGCGAGTTCGAATACCTGAACCACCTTGCTCGCCAGGGTTTCAAAAAACCGGGCAGTTAACTGATGCTGGCCTACGGTCAGCATCCTGAAAACGGTATTAAACCGTTCTTCGAAAATACGCTCCAGCCGTACCATTTCCTTGCGGTATTTACGCAGGCTGTGATCGGGCGGGTTGACCGCAGCCAGTCCGTGCTCATCGCTGAACTTTTGATACATTGCCGTCATCATGGAACGTATTTCACTGATGATCGACGAAGATGCGACCAGATTGCTATCAATTTGACGAAAGAACTGCCCCATGGCTTCGCGCAATCCATAGCTGAAATGGCTTTTTTCCATGGATTGCCGTGTACACCGCACTTCACTATGCAGGGTTAGCATGCCCAAGCGTTTGCGCATCGATTCAACCTGCGAGGCAAATACGCTGCGTAGCGCATTGAACTGTAGCAAGCCACGATCGAAATGCTGCTTGTCCTCGTTGGCCTTGACCATCATCGCCTGGATGACATCACGATTCTTGCCCCGCAGCCCCTTTAGCTCGTCGACCTGATCCTGAATGTTGGCGAGCCGGGTTTCCAGCAGTTCGGTGGTTTTGATCACCACGTCTTCCACTGCGGCTTGGGTTGATTCACTGACCAGCGCCTGTTTGCACGGAATCAGTTCCTGCGTCAGCGCGGCTTCCAGTTCGGGCAGGCGGCTTCTCGCCAGCAGCTCGGGATCGTTGCGTACCTTGGCGACCAGTGCTTTTTGCGCCGATACGGGGAAGATCTGACTCACGGGCAATTCAAGCTGGGCCGCACTGCTGGCGACCTGCTTGGCGATTTCGGCGTCGATTTCGTCGGGGCTCCTGAGATCATCCCACAGGCCGTCGATCTTGTTCAGCACCACCAGGCGCGCCCGGCTGGTGCCCTGCATCGGCGCGATGTATTGACGCCATATTTCGATGTCGGACTTGGTGACACCGGTGTCTGCTGCAAGCAGGAACAACACCGCGTGGGCGCTTGGCAGCATATTCAGTGTCAGTTCGGGTTCGGTGCCGATGGCATTCAGGCCCGGCGTATCAAGAATCACCAGCCCCTGCTTCAACAAAGGATGCGGGAAATTGATCAGTGCGTGGCGCCAGCGTGGAATCGCGATCCCACCATCGCGGCTCAGTGTGCGTGCGGTTTCTTCGTCATTCGGGTTGATCAATCCGTAGGATTCTGCGGTGGCCGCGTCCACTTGCACGGTGTCGGCCAGGTGGATCAACGCCGCACTCATCTCATCGGCGGAATCGAGATTGAGTGGAAACTCGATCCAGGCGTCAGCCTTATTCTTGAAATCGGCAATGCTGCCTTCGTGCGTTCTGGTGTCGATGGGCAGCAGACGTAACGAGGGCCGGTGCGTGGGGTTGTAATAGAGCTCAGTGGGGCACATGGTGGTGCGCCCGGCGGCCGAGGGCAGGATGCGCTGCCGGTAATCCGAAAAGAAGATCGAATTGATCAATTCCGACTTTCCGCGCGAAAACTCCGCCACAAAGGCCACATTCAGGGTGTCTGCCTGCAGGCGCTGCAGCAGCTGATTCAGCCGTAGTTCCGCGTTGGCATCAGTCAACTCCTCGGCGGCAAGCCAAGTACGCAGGGCATCGATGCGTACGAATACGGCATCGCGCCAGCTACTGTACTGCTCGAACTCGTCAACCAGAGTGGTGGGTTTCATCGGGGTCAATCCGCTGGATAAGGCACGGTCATATAGCGTCATGTTAATTGCAAACTTGAACACTGCGGTAGGGTTTCCCGTGCGAACAGGTGATTCAGCAGATTCAAAGCTGTCATTGATTAAGTCTGCGCGAGAGCAGCCCTTGTACTGCCTGCCTGCTGCTCGTTTAATTTCATCAACAATCAAATACCTGCTGCGGATTCGTTCATTTTGGCATCAATCGAGCGTAATGACACCCAGAGCGGGTTTTATCCGGGATTGTCATTGGGACGCCCGTGCATGCACCGCCGCCTTAGCGTTACTGCGGATTCCCCCTGCTTGTACAGCGGCGTTTTTGGCCTAATGGATCACTCGCACATCCGGTCCCATTTGCCCGCCCAGCCGTTGAATTTCCCCCTTTTTTTTGGCCGCGAATGTTCGCCTGCCGCGCCCTAATGCAGCGTCGGCCGATGAGCTACGCAGAAGCGCCTAGCCAAGTCTGCAAGGCGCTTATCAAGAGTCCACAACTCAGTACCTGGCGTAATGAGTGTGGATGCCAGTAGCGACATATCCACCAACCCACACCCAAGCCCATATAGCTTTTCGTGTTCGATAAACTCCATTACCTCACTCAAACTCGCCTGATTGCAGGGTTGCAAAAGGCCAATGTTGCTCAGTGTCTGGATGCGTGGCGCAGGGGGCGTTCCACACGCAATTTCGAGTATGACCATCGGGTGCGTCAGCGCCCGGTCTAGCCCGAGTAGATCAACCAACGCATCGTTTCCGTTTCGGAAGTGGTCTATCCACACCGAGGTGTCGATGAGCACACTCATGACGAAACTGGCTCCTCTCGGCGACGTGGCACATCCTGAATCTCAGGCATCGTGCCGCCTAGAGCGGCAAGGCGCTTGGCTGATTGCACTCGCACGAAGGTTTTGATGGCCTCTCGAAAAATGTCCGATTTGTCCATGTTTGTGTCGGCCATTTCCAAGGCTTTTGCATAGAGGGCATCGTCGATAGTAACAGTGGTTCGCATGGGGTTGCCTCATCTTATCATCAATAATGATGCAAACTTACATCAAAAATAGCGCCATTACAAGCGGGGCTGGAAGCGGTAAGCGTCGCACAAGTCCTAAGTTTTGCGACGGGCGCGGCTCGCCCTTTGTCCCTGGCGTCCTTATGTTGCAAAAATCAGCTCGCGTGCTAACCAACGGTCAGTGCGCCGAATGCAAAAAGCAGAAGTCACAACCAGCCAGCGTAGCCCGGATGGAATGAAATGGAATCCAGGGTTACGGTCGTTTGCATAGATTGCTCCCCGGATTCCGCTGCGGTTCCTGATTCAAGGGAACTCGCAATGGTCGTTTGCTTGGTAGCTCCGTCAGGCGGAAACGGTCAGGGTGCGGGGGGTGGCTTTTGCCATGACCGTCAGCGCTGGCAGCCGGGACAGTAAAAACTGGCGCGCTGACCCTGCACAATCCTGCGTATGGGTGCGGCACATTCCCTGCATGGCAACCCTTCACGGTCATATACCCGGGTTTGAAGCTGGAAATAGCCCAATTCGCCGCTGCTGTGGACGTAATCCCGGAGTGAACTGCCGCCCGCCGCGATGGCAGCGGTCAGCACCTGCTTGATCGCGGTTGTGAGGCGGGCACTTGCCGGCCGAGTGAGGCGACGCGCAGAGACGGTAGGGCGGATGCCGGCATGAAACAGTGATTCTGATGCGTAAATATTGCCGACACCAACCACCACCTGAGCATCCATGATGACCTGTTTGATAGAGGTCTGGCGGCGTTGACACTGTGCGTGCAAATACGCGGCGTCGAATTCCGCTGTGAGGGGCTCCGGCCCCAAGTGGGCCAGCAGGGGATGCAGCGCGACATCTTCGGTCCATAAAACCGCACCAAACCGGCGTGGGTCGCGCAGCCGTAAAATAGTGCCGTCGTCGAACAGCCAGTCGATATGGTCATGCAGGGCTGCAGGCTCGTCGGGCTGGGTAAAGCGCAGACTGCCTGACATTCCGAGGTGTACCAACTGCGTAACCGACCCAAAATCAAACAGTAAATATTTCCCCCGTCGATCCAGTGATTTCAGACTCTGCCCTTGCAGGCGTGCTTCCAGGTCATCCGGCACCGGCCAGCGCAGACGAGGATTGCGTACCACTATGCTCGTAAGTGTGCGACCTTGAAGGCGTGGCAGCAGGCCCAGGCGGGTGGTTTCGACTTCAGGTAATTCGGGCATGTCAGAAAATGGTTCAGGTGTGGTGGGGGAGCGTGTACTCAAGCATGAGCGTAATTTAGCCGTATCATTTTAGAGGCACCCTTCAAAAAATGTGGGTTGCAATGTCTCGTGTGCTTGAGCGTTTCTGCGAAGCATCTTGCGCGGAAGCTGTTACAAACGAACCATCCAAATGAACCTTGCTTGCCCGCAGCCCTCGAAAGCTTAGAATCAGCTCCGGCTCACTTAACTACCAAGGCAATATTACATGGCACATATCAAGACTCTTCCGCTCTTTGCGGCGCTGGTGCTCACCGCTGCGTGCAGTCAGACTGGCGTCAAGGCATCCCGGCTGGATGTGGCGGAGTCGCCGCCTCAACAAGCGGCCCAGCCCATGGTTGAGGCGGCGACTCCGCCAGCCGTTGAGCCTACTGTCAAGGCCCAACCCGAATACCCCAAGCAGTCCCTTACGCCTGACATCCTCTTCAAGTTTCTGGTTGCCGAAGTGGCGGGCCAGCGGGGTGCTATTCTGGTTGCCCAATCAACTTATCTCGATTTGGCGCGCCAGACACGCGATCCACGCATTGCGCGTCGCGCCGCTGAAATAGCGTTGTTTGCGCGTGATCAGGCAGGGGCGCTGGAAGCCACGCGCTTGTGGGCGGCATCTGAAGCGGATTCAGAACGCGCACAGCAGATGCTGGCGGCCTTGTTGCTGAATGAGGGCAAGGTGGTTGAGGCTGAGCCCATTCTGCGGAGCTTGCTGCGTGACGATCCCGCCAAGGGATTTTTGCATCTCTCTTCTTTGATGGGCAAGATGCAAGACACCCAGGCCGCTTATGACTTGGTGAATCGGCTTGCCGCCGACCATCCCAATCTGCCGGAAGCGCGATACGCCGTTGCGCAGTCAGCAGCCAATGCGGGGCGCTTTGATGAAGCGATTGCTGCGTTGAAAGTGGCTGAGGCTCAACGCCCCGGATGGGAAGCAGCAGGGCTGATGCGCGCGCAGCTTCTGGCAAAAACCTCGCGGTCCGATGCGCTGGCGTTTATGCGTGAATTTTTGGTTGCGCATCCGGAGGCGCGTGAGATGCGCCTGGCCTATGCACGTACGCTGGTTAATTCCAACCAGTTCACTGAAGCGCGCGGTGAATTTACGCGGTTGACCCGGGATTTCCCACGCAATGCCGAAGTCGGGCTGGCTGCCGGGCTGCTGTCATTGCAAATGGGGGACGTCAACGCGGCGCGTGACCTGCTGACGCAGACGCTGGAGTACACCCCGCGCGATCCGGATACCGTCTATTACTACTTGGGGCAGGTGGCCGAGCAGATGAAACTGCCGGACGTGGCGGCGGCTCATTATGCTGATGTCAAGACCGGCAACTATCTGGTTTCGGCGCGGGCACGTCAGGCAGCATTGCTGGTTGCTGCGGGCAAGCCTGAAGAAGCCAGCGCATTGCTGGTGAACACGCAGGGCGAAAACGATGCACAGAACGTCCGCCTGATTCAGGCGCAAGCCGAATTGTTGCGTGGCAGCAAAGTTCCGACTGCCGCTTTCGATGTGCTGACAGAAGGCCTCAAGCGCTATCCCGATTCGGCCAATCTGCTGTATGACCGCGCCATGGCAGCCGAAAAACTGGACAAGCTGGATGTGCTGGAGGCTGATCTTCGCCGTGCAATCGTGCTGCGCCCGGAAGATGCCCAGGCTTATAACGCGCTGGGGTATACGCTGGCGGACCGCACCAGCCGTCTGCCCGAGGCGATCATACTGCTCGACAAGGCGCTGGCCCTGTCGCCGGAGGACCCCTATATTCTTGATAGTGTGGGCTGGGCACAGTACCGGGCGGGCAATCTGCCGCGTGCACAGGAGTATCTGGAGCGTGCGTATAAGCTGCGTCCCGACCCCGAAATCGCCGCGCATCTTGGCGAAGTGCTATGGGCGAAGGGGCAGCGCGAAGAGGCAGGCAAATTATGGCAAGCCGGACTACAAGGCCACCCACAAAACGAGGTGCTGCTCGAAACCTTGCGACGGTTGAAACCCTGATGGTGCGGCTGGCAGCAGCGCTGGCGATCATGCTGGCATTGGGGGGGTGTGCGTCAACGCCCCTGATTCCGCCTTCACAGGCTCGTGCCGTGGTGACGGATGAATGGAGCCTGCAAGGGCGAATAGGCATCCGGACGGACGAGCAAAGCCTGTCCGGGCAAATTCACTGGACGCACCGTCCCGAAAGGGATGAGCTGTTGATGATTTCACCGCTGGGTCAGGGGGTGGCTCGGATCGTTCGTGACGCCACGGGTGTGACCCTTGAAGTCCCCAACCAAACGCCCCGCCATGCAGCCGATGCCGAATCGCTGACGCGCGCTGTGCTGGGTTATGGTCTGCCACTCTCCGGATTGGCTTGGTGGGTGCAGGCCCTTCCCGCCCCAGAGCGCACTTTCGAGGCCACGCGGGATGCCTTGGGGCGTCTCTCGCAGCTCAAGCAGGATGGCTGGGTCATTGACTATTTGCAATATGCTGATGACGCGCCCGCGCGCCCGCGCAAGCTGTTGGTGGTGCGTCCGGGATTGGAGATTCGCCTGGTGACCGACACCTGGAAAGTCGAATGACCCACGTTTTTCCGGCCCCGGCCAAGCTGAACCTTTTTTTGCATGTCGTCGGCCGCCGCGCCGATGGTTACCACCTGCTGCAAAGCGTGTTCCGGCTGATCGACTATTCCGATAGCGTCCACCTGCAATTGCTTGCCGACGGCCGCGTGGTGCGCGAATCCGATCTGCCAGGCGTGCTGGAGGACGATGATTTAACCGTCCGGGCGGCGCGCCTGTTGCAAGCCCATGCCCCGGCAGGAGCGGGTGTGCGCATCCGGCTCGTCAAAAATTTGCCGCTGGGCGGCGGCCTGGGCGGCGGCAGTTCCGATGCTGCCACCGTATTGCTGGCGCTGAATCGCTTGTGGCAGGTCAATCTGTCGCGTGAAGCCCTGCAAAAACTGGCACTGCAACTGGGTGCCGACGTGCCGGTGTTTATTTTTGGCCAGACCGCATTTGCCGAAGGTGTCGGTGAAATCCTGCACCCGATCAGCGTGCCGCCAGCGTGGTATGTGGTGTTGACACCCCCTGTGCAGGTAGCTACCGCAGCAATATTTGCTATGCCGGAATTGACACGCAACACGCCACCCCTCAAAATAGCGCCCTTTTCCGCAGGCATGGGTCATAACGACCTGCAGCCCGTGGTTGTCAATTGCCACCCAGAAGTCGCGCGTCATCTTGCATGGCTGACGCAATATGGCGAAGCACGGATGACCGGATCGGGTGCCTGCGTGTTTGCATCGTATGGAACGGAAGACGCGGCGCGTGATGTGCTGCGCCAATTGCCCGGAACGATGAAAGGTTTTGTGGCGCAAGGACTCGACAAGCATCCGCTTTACGATTTTTGCGCCTGAGTTGTACCCAGTAGTGGGGAGTCGCCAAGTGGTAAGGCATCGGATTTTGATTCCGACATTCGTAGGTTCGATCCCTACCTCCCCAGCCAGTTAAGTAAACAGCCGCCCGAGGCGGCTGTTTTTGTTGTTGCTGTTTTTATTGTAGTAGCGGCCTAAAATCCGCGCCGTCGGAGACTCGCGTGTCCATAGACAACTTGATGGTGTTCACCGGCAATGCCAACCCGCGTCTTGCCAGCGATGTGGTGCGGCACCTCAACATCCATCTCGGGCGCGCCACGGTGTCGCGCTTTTCCGATGGCGAGGTGATGGTTGAGATCCTTGAGAACGTACGCGGCAAGGACGTATTCGTGCTGCAGTCCACCTGCCAGCCGACCAACGACACCCTGATGGAAGTGATGGTGATGGTCGATGCGCTCAAGCGCGCGTCGGCCGGCCGCATCACTGCTGCAATTCCGTATTACGGCTATGCGCGCCAGGATCGCCGCACCCGCTCGGCGCGGGTAGCCATCACCGCCAAGGTTGTGGCCAACATGTTGCAGGTCGCCGGCATCGACCGCCTGCTGACAATGGACCTGCACTCGGACCAGATTCAGGGCTTCTTCGATGTCCCGGTCGACAACATCTACTCCAGTCCGATTCTGTTGGGTGATATCTGGAAACGCAATCACCCCGATCTGGTGGTGGTGTCACCTGACGTGGGCGGAGTGGTGCGGGCACGGGCAATCGCCAAGCGGCTCGAGTGCGACCTCGCCATCATCGACAAGCGGCGACCAAAGCCCAATGTGGCCAAGGTCATGCACATTATCGGTGACGTGAAAGACCGCACCTGCATCATCATGGATGACATGGTCGACACCGCCAACACACTGTGTGAAGCGGCCAATGCACTGAAGGAACACGGCGCCAAAAAGGTGATGGCCTACTGCACCCATGCGGTGCTGTCGGGCAGCGCAGCCGAGCGTGTGACGAATTCCGCGCTGGATGAGCTGGTGATAACCGACACCATTCCAATGCGCGACGATGCGCGCGCATGCACAAAAATCCGGCAACTGTCGGTGGCTGAGTTGCTGGCGGAAACCATTCGCCGCATCAGCAATGAAGATTCCGTCAGTTCGCTCTTCATGGAGTGATCTGATCGAGTGCCCCTGGTCGCGGGGGCTTTAACCATGCATTGACCTTTTTCGGCGATGCGTTATCAAGCAGGTTTTTTAGGAGAAGCAACATGGAAATCGAAGTTATTGCTGCCAAGCGTGATTTGCAAGGTACGGGTGCGAGCCGCCGTCTGCGTCACGCCGGTAAAGTCCCGGGTATCGTCTACGGTGGTGAAGCAGGTCCGGTTCAAATCGAGCTGGATCACAACGCGCTGTATCACGCGCTGCGCAAGGAAGCGTTCCACGCCTCCGTGCTGACGTTGAATGTCGATGGCGCCAAAGAATCAGTCCTGCTGCGTGATTCGCAGTGGCATCCCTACAAGCAGCAAGTATTGCACGTCGATTTTCAGCGTGTCGTCAAAGGCCAGATGATTCACGTCAAGGTGCCGTTGCACTTCGTGAATGCTGAAACCTGTCCGGGCGTCAAGACCGGCGGCGGCAAGCCACACCACATCGTGACCGAGCTTGATGTTCAGTGTTTGCCCCGTGACCTGCCCGAGTTCATTGAAGTGGATATGGGCAAGCTTGAAGTAGGTGGCGCCATCCATGCGAATGAACTGGTCCTGCCCAAGGGGGTTGAATTGGTTGCCCACATCAAGCAAGAAGATCCGACTGTGGCTTCGGTCAATGCGCCCAAGGTTGCTGAGGTCGAAGAGACTGCAGCAACCCCCGCAGCACCGGCTGCACCGGCTGATTCCAAGGAGTGATCCAGATGCGCAACCCGTTCGGGGTTGCGCATCTGGTGTGGTATGACAGCATCAAGCCTCGTCACCCCTCGCCTGATTGTCGGTCTCGGTAACCCGGGGCGCGACTACGAAGAAACCCGGCACAATGCCGGGTTTTGGTTTTGCGCGCGTCTCGCGCAGACATGGGGGGCATCGCTTGCCATGGAATCCCGATTTCATGGCATTGTCGGGCGCAGCGCCCAAAGCGTGTGGCTGCTGCTGCCGCAAACTTATATGAATCGTTCCGGTCAGGCAGTCGGCGCGCTGGCGCGGTTTCATCGCATCGAACCCGCCGAAATTCTGGTGGTGCACGATGAGCTCGATGTTCCCCCCGGCCAGTTGCGCCTCAAATTTGGCGGCGGCATGGGCGGGCACAATGGTCTGAAAGACATCACGTCGCATCTGGGCACGCAGGATTACTGGCGGCTGCGCATCGGCATCGGCCATCCAGGTGACCGTAATGAAGTCGTCGACTACGTCCTGAAACCGCCGCGTCGTGAAGAGCAGGCCGATATTGAATCCGCAATTGAACGCGCGATTGATGTGTGGCCATTGATCGAGCGAGGCGAGTGGAACGCAGCGATCCAGCGTGCCAACACCAAACCTAAATCTAAACCTGACAGTCCTTAATTCCAGGAAAATCCATGAGCCTCAAATGCGGTATCGTCGGTCTGCCCAACGTCGGCAAATCCACCCTTTTTAACGCACTGACCCAAGCGGGGATTGCGGCGGAAAACTATCCCTTTTGCACCATCGAGCCCAACACCGGTGTGGTCGAGGTGCCGGATGCACGGCTGGTGCAACTGACCGAGATCATCAAACCGCAGAAAGTGGTACCGGCGATCGTGGAGTTCGTCGATATCGCCGGCTTGGTGGCGGGTGCGTCCAAAGGCGAGGGCCTGGGCAACCAGTTCTTGGCCACCATCCGCGAGACCGACGCGATTTGCCACGTGGTGCGCTGTTTTCAAGATGAAAACGTGATTCACGTAGCGGGTAAGGTTGACCCGCTGTCGGATGTGGAAACCATCGCGACCGAGTTGGCACTGGCTGATTTGGCAAGTGCGGAAAAAGCCTTGCTGCGGGCAGAAAAGACTGCGCGAGCGGGGGATAAAGAGGCGCAAAAACTGGTCGCTGCGTTGAAACCGGTGCTCGCCGCACTCAACGAGGGTCGCCCCGCGCGTGCTGCCGGACTGGATGCTGAGGGTCTGCTGGCAATCAAGCCTTTGTGTCTAATGACGGTTAAACCGACGCTATATGTTGCCAACGTCAGCGAAGATGGGTTCCATGACAACCCCATGCTCGACGCTCTGGTCGCATTTGCCGGGCAGGAGGGCGCGCCGGTTGTGCCTGTATGCGCGGCTTTGGAAGCAGAGTTGCAGGAGTTATCGCCGGAAGAGCGCCTGGACTATCTGAAAGAGCTGGGGTGGGACGAGCCGGGGCTGAACCGATTGATTCGTGCTGCTTACGACTTGCTCGGCCTGCAAACCTATTTCACCGCAGGCGTGAAAGAAGTGCGCGCCTGGACCATCCACAAGGGCGATACGGCCCCGCAAGCGGCCGGGGCGATTCATACCGATTTCGAACGGGGTTTCATCCGGGCACAAACCATCGCATTTGAGGACTTTATTGCCTGTAAAGGCGAACAGGGGGCCAAGGAGGCAGGCAAGATGCGCGCCGAAGGCAAGGAATACATCGTCAAGGATGGCGATGTCCTGAACTTTCTGTTCAACGTGTGAGGCGGCTAAATATCTTGTAATTGGATTTGACAGGGGGATGCGAAAACCCCTATAATTCCGCGCTTCGTTTAGGTGGGGTTCCCGAGCGGTCAAAGGGATCAGACTGTAAATCTGACGGCTCTGCCTTCGAAGGTTCGAATCCTTCCCCCACCACCAGATTTAGTATGAGCAGGACGTAGCGGGTGTAGCTCAATGGTAGAGCAGAAGTTTTCCAAACTTATGACGAGGGTTCGATTCCCTTCTCCCGCTCCAGGTGTACTGTTTTTTGTTTTGATGTGTGAGTTGTCAAAACTTTGCGCCCGCGTAGCTCAGAGGTAGAGCACTCCCTTGGTAAGGGAGAGGTCGACAGTTCGATTCTGTCCGCGGGCACCAGAATTAGAGTGGGTCGTTTGCCGCTTGGTTGGCTTGTTTAAACAAACGCCAAGCGAAACAAACGGCTGGCCAGTTTTTTGTAGAGCGGTTGTCGGTGTGTCAATAGTGACGAGCCGCATCATTCGTGTGGAAAATTAAGGGGTACTGAAATGGCTAAGGAAAAGTTCCAGCGGACCAAACCGCACGTAAACGTAGGCACGATTGGACACGTTGACCACGGCAAGACCACCTTGACCGCGGCGATCACCACCATCCT
>JBKJIS010000169.1:0-9224 GCA_046598305.1 Thiobacillus sp. | reverse complement strand
CCCGTCCCGGCCGCACCGCTGCCGCTCAAATGCCTGCTGCTGGCGGCAATCTCGACGACCTGCCCGCAAACTTGCGGCGCAAGCTTGCGCCGGGGCTGCCCGAGGTGTCCGAACTCGATGTCGTGCGCCACTACACACGCTTGAGCCAAAAGAACTTCTCCATCGACACGCAGTTCTATCCGCTCGGCTCGTGCACGATGAAATACAACCCGCGCGCGTGTAATTCGCTGGCGATGCTGCCGCAATTTCTGGCACGTCATCCGGCCAGCCCGGACGAAACCGGGCAGGGCTTTTTGGCCAGCATGTTCGAACTGCAGGAAATTCTGAAGGATGTGACCGGCATGGCGGGCGTGTCGATGGCACCGATGGCGGGCGCGCACGGCGAGTTCGCCGGGGTGGCGATGATTCGCGCCTACCACGACGCGCGCGGCGACACCGCGCGGCGCGAAATCATCGTGCCGGACGCGGCGCACGGCACCAACCCGGCCACCGCTACGATGTGCGGCTACACGGTGAAGGAAATCCCCACCGACTCGACCGGCAGCGTCAACATCGAAGCGTTGAAAGCCGCGGTCGGCCCGCACACGGCAGGCCTGATGCTGACCAACCCTTCGACGCTGGGCGTGTTCGAAAAAGCCATCTCCGAAATCCAGAAAATCGTCCACGATGCGGGCGGCCTCTCCTATTACGACGGTGCGAACCTCAACGCGATATTGGGCAAGGTGCGTCCCGGCGACATGGGTTTTGATGTGATTCACATGAACCTGCACAAGACCTTTTCCACCCCGCACGGCGGCGGCGGGCCGGGCGCGGGCCCGGTGGGCGTATCGAAGCGGCTGCTGCCTTTTATGCCGATTCCGCTGGTGCTGAACGAAAATGGCGCGTACCGCCTGGCCAATGAAGCGGACGTGCCGCAATCAATCGGCCGCATGTCGGGCAACATGGGCAATGCCGGCGTGCTGATGCGTGCCTACATTTATGCACGGATGCTCGGTCGCGATGGCATGCACCGCGTCGCCGAATACGCCACGCTCAATGCCAACTATTTGATGGTCCAACTGCGTGAAGCCGGTTTTGATCTCGCGTTTCCGACACGTCGCGCCAGCCACGAGTTCATCGTGACGCTGAAACGACTGAAAGAAACCACCGGCGTCACCGCGATGGATTTTGCCAAGCGCCTGCTCGACTACGGCTACCACGCGCCGACCACCTACTTTCCGATGCTGGTGCCCGAATGCCTGCTGATCGAACCGACCGAAACCGAAAGCCGCGAGACGCTGGATGGTTTCATCGAGGCGATGAAAACCATCAAGCACGAAGCCGAAACCAACCCCGCGCTGGTGAAAGGCGCACCCTACAGCCTGCCGGTCCGGCGCCTGGACGACGTCAAGGCCGCACGCGAACTCGACCTGGTCTACAAACCTGCTGCTGCATGAGCGAACCGGCCAGCCCGTTCAAGGGCAAGACCGGTCTGCGCCGGATACTGAATGCAGTGGGCTACTCGTGGGCCGGCCTAACTGCCGCTCTGAAACATGAGAACGCGTTCCAGCAGGAAGTTTTTTTAACGCTGGTGCTGGTTCCCCTCGCCCTTTTTCTGGGCGATTCGGGGAGCGAGCGCGCGCTCATGATTGGTGCAGTATTGCTTGTGCTGATGGTTGAACTGCTGAATTCTGCGATTGAAGCTGCGGTCGATCGCATCTCGCTGGAACACCATCAACTGATCAAACGTGCCAAGGATATGGGAAGCGCGGCTGTGATGATTGCGCTCTTGAACGTTGTAGCCATATGGGCGTTGATACTTCTCGACTGATCAACACAATAAAAGCTATCACACTTTTCCGGCAACTTTCGTGCCAGACCTTTCGTGTCAAACCCTGACCCCGGTGCTTACCGCGACATTCTGCTGCTGCGCGAAATCTCACGTTCCATCCACCCACTCGCGGCTTGAACGAGGCGACTCGCCTCTGAGCCAAGACTATCGAACACTCTGCGTATAATCCAGGTTGTCGTTTTCAACCTGTAGCCAACATGCGCACCCTCATTTGCGGTTCCCTCGCCTTCGATTCCATCATGGTGTTTCAGGATCACTTCAAGAACCACATCCTGCCCGACAAAATCCACATGCTGAATGTGTCGTTTCTGGTGCCAGAAATGCGCCGTGAATTTGGCGGCTGCGCCGGCAATATCGCCTACAACCTGAAGTTGCTGGGTGGCGAGCCTGTGATCATGGCAACCGTCGGTGAGGATTTCGGCGTCTATGCCGAACGGCTGGAGTCACTGGGCATCTCGCGTGAATCGATCCGCGACATGCCGGGCAGCTTTACGGCACAGGCTTTTATCACGACCGACCTGGCCGACAACCAAATCACCGCCTTTCACCCTGGCGCGATGTTTTTTTCACACGAGAACGATGCGTCCAAAGCGAGCGATATCGGCCTGGGTATCGTTTCTCCCGATGGCCGTGACGGCATGCTGAGCCACTGCCGGCAGTTCCATGAAGCCGACATCCCATTCGTGTTCGATCCGGGTCAGGGGATGCCGTTGTTTTCCGGTAGCGAACTACTGGAAATGGTTGAACTGTCCGACTACGTCACCCTCAACGATTACGAAGCCGAGTTGCTGCAGGCGCGCACCGAGATGTCACTGGCTGTTCTGGCGACCAAGGTGAAATGCCTGGTGGTAACGCGTGGCGAAGCCGGGTCGCAGTTTTATGTCAACGGCACGATGATCGACATTCCGGTTGTCCCGGCCCGTGCCGTGGTCGACCCTACCGGTTGCGGCGACGCGTTTCGCGCCGGCCTGCTCTATGGAATCGCCCACGGCTGGGACTGGGAAACCACCGGCCAGCTGGCGAGCGTGATGGGTTCGATCAAGATCGAACAGCGCGGCGGGCAGAATCACACGCCCACCCGTGCCGAGATCAGTGATCGGCTGAACGCCGCTTTCGGCAAAACGCTTTAAGCCTGTAACAGGGTGCTGTTTCGACGCAACCCTGTTACACGCCCGCTCAATCCACGCTTTAAGTGGGCCGTTTCAGCGAAATCGTCGAGCGTGGTTCCGTTACAGTGCACTTCGGTTAAATGGGGAACATGACCGCCACGGGAAGATCGCCATAAAAACCCCACGCCAAACCTCATCGTCTGCGCTACGGCTGGCGACCCTGATTGAACTCGCCGGTTGCGCCAGCGGTACCGTTGGAAAGGACTGCAGTCGCGCGCAAATCCGTTCAGCGCAGAGAACCCGGTGCTGATTTTTCGGTCATCATTTCGCAACCTGAACATCACGCAGCGTTAACACCTGCTCACTAAGCTGTGCGCTTTCCAATCAGGAGCGCGCACCATGCTTGAGCGACTCAGCACTACACAGAACCCATCCACAGCGCGCTACCACGTGTCGCTGGCTGTGGACGATGGTGAAATACGCGAAGCGCAACGACTGCGTCACGCTGTTTTTGCCGAAGAAATGGGGGCCTGTCTATCAACCGTTCTACCGGGGCATGACATCGACCTATACGACCCTTACTGTGACCATCTCCTGGTGCGTGAACTCGCGGGAGGAGAAGTCGTGGGCACCTACCGCATCCTGACGCCTGAAGCGGCGCAACGCGTCGGCAGTTATTACGCCGAACAGGAATTCGATCTCACCCGATTTCATTTCCTGCGCCCGAGGATGGCTGAACTGGGCCGTTCGTGCGTGCATCCGGCTCACCGCAGCGGCACTGTTCTCGCTCGCCTGTGGATGGGCCTTGCCGATTACATGACGCGCTATGGCTACGATTACGTGGTGGGTTGCGCCAGCATCAGCATGGCCGATGGCGGTCATCTCGCCGCCCGGGTGCATCGTCAATTGGCCGAACGGCATCTGGCCCCGGTTGAGTGGCGTGTGACGCCATGGAACCGCCTGCCGGTTGAGCTGCTCGACGATGGCCAGGCCGCAAATCTGCCGTCCCTGATCAAGGGCTACTCCCGGATGGGCGCCCTGGTATGCGGCGAGCCGGCCTGGGATCCCGATTTCAATACCGCCGACCTGCTGATGTTGCTACCGATGGCGCAACTCAATCGCAGTTACGCGCGGCATTTCATCAGCTAGTGTTCAATTTCGTAAATTAACGATTGTATTTCTGAGTTGTGTACTCCTTGACCACATCAATCGCGGTTGTTTGCGTGAAAATTTCAGGCAAATTTTTTGAGAAAATAAGAAATGTAAATTGCAATATTGATTACGCTTGAATATGAGCATGCACCCTATGAGGAAAACCATTTCTTATGGACTGAAATTCATGAAGCGATGCTCAATGCCGGGTTTAGCTATACCAGTCGTTTGTTTGTAATCAGCGTTGATAAGGTTGATCAAGCGTATATCCTGGCGCACGCAACGATAGAGTCAATGGAAGATCATGTGCCTTTTGACGAGCGTCGTTTGCACCATCATATAAAGGATTTTTATGGTTTTGAGTTCAATGATGCGGTGAATTTGTTGTTGCCCTGTGTTAACAATATTGAAGTAGATGAAAAATAAAAAGGGTCCGACCCTCATGCCACACGTTTAAGCGTTTTGAGCGCCTGTTTTCTCCGGATTTCTTCGCGTGCGACATCGCGCGGAACGCTTAGCAACGGCAGGGGTTTGGGGCGTCTTTTTTTGGCTCGGGGTTCGATTCGGCCGGGACGATTCGGCAACTTGAGCGTAGCGATGTTGGACAGCACAATTCCTGCCATGAGCGTCACCCGCTTGCCCGGCGCGTGCCGCAATTGATCGGCAAACGCCGCCAATAAGCGATTGGCTCCGGTGAAACTCAGCGCGCGTGGCAATACATCCGCGCGCGTCGCCGCTGCTGCCATCGTCCACCGCACCAGGTTATACGCCAGCAAATAAAGGGGGACGGGAAGGTGTTCGCGCTTGACTACGGTCGGCTAATGGGTGACCCCATTTTTCTACGCTCTCTAAAATTACGATTTAGCCGTACCCTGTTTTAACGTTTTGCAATTTTTCTGCAATCCATCTGATTTCAGGGTCGAAACTGCGTCATTGTAAGCATGAGTTAGAGTTGCCCGTAATTGAATACCCGTTTGAGCCGAAGCATATGTCTGCATTTGGGGCAGATTTATGGTTCCAGTCACAAACAGGATCAGATCAGGAGTGAAGATGGTGGAGCGGAGGAGGATCGAACTCCCGACCTCTGCATTGCGAACGCAGCGCTCTCCCAGCTGAGCTACCGCCCCATTGCGGCAAAGTATAGCTTTAGCGGCGCGCGCCGAAAAGCGCAGCAAAACGCTTGATCAGGTTGGGACTGAGACGGGCCGCCAACCAGCCGAGCAGTACGCCGCCCGCATTGGCCAGAGCGTCAAATGGATCGGGCAAGCGATCAGGGGTGAGGCCCTGGAGCAGTTCGATGACGATGCTGAATACGACTACGGCAAGTGCGAGCTTCCAGCGCCGCCGGGTGACGAGTTGTGCCCACCAGAACATGAGCAGCGCATAGCCCAGCAGGTGCGCGGCTTTGTCCAGGTGGGTGTCGTCGTTACCGAGTGTCGGTGGCATCAATGACACCACCAGGGTAATGACAATGCCGAACCAGCCGCCGACAAGCCATAGACGTGCCCAAAGGTCGGCGCGTTTTTGTTGAGCGGTAGCCATCCGGTTTATCAGGGTTGGGGTCATGCCGGCCGCGGATTGGATTGACGGTTCGCCCAACGCAGCATCAGTATGCCAGCGATAACCATTGGGATGGACAGCCATTGCCCCATGCTGAGTCCGAGTCCGAGCAAGCCCAGATAACTATCGGGCTCGCGAGCAAATTCTGCGAGGAAGCGGAAGCCACCATAGCCGATCAGGAAGACGCCAGAGAGGGCACCGACCGGGCGCGGTTTGCTCGCAAACCACCACAGCAGGATAAACAACAGTAGGCCTTCGCCGGCAAATTGATAAAGCTGTGAGGGGTGACGCGCGATGCCGTCGCCAGCCTGCGGGAACACCATGCCCCACGGCAGGTTGGTGGCGCGCCCCCACAGTTCGCCGTTGATGAAGTTGCCGAGCCGCCCGGCGGCCAGGCCCAGCGGCACTAGCGGGGCGATGAAGTCGGTGACCGACAGCCAGCGCAGCTTGCGGGTAGTGGCAAACAACGCCATCGCGATGATGACGCCGAGGAAGCCGCCATGAAAACTCATGCCGCCTTCCCATACCTTGAGGATGTCGAGCGGGCTGGCCAGGAATTCCATCGGCTTGTAGAACAGCACGTAGCCGAGCCGCCCGCCGACGATGACGCCGAGCACGCCGTAGAACAGCACGTCGTCGAGCATTTTCGGGGTCCAGCCGCTCCAGGGCCGGTTGGCGATGCACCAGCGCCCCAGCAGGATGAACTGCGCGAAGGCGATGAGGTACATGAGCCCATACCAGTGGATGGCGACGGGGCCGAGCTGCAGGGCGACGGGATCGAATTGCGGATGAATGAGCATGGGGTGTCCGGGTGGGGGCGGGGCAGGTAAAATACCCGACTGATTATAGATTGCCGAGTGACCATCATGCCTGACTACCGTTCCTGGACTACCACCCGTGGCCGCAACATGGCGGGGGCGCGTGCACTGTGGCGCGCCACCGGCATGAAGGACGGCGATTTCAACAAGCCGATTATCGCGATTGCCAATTCGTTCACGCAGTTTGTGCCGGGCCATGTGCATCTGAAGGACATGGGCCAGCTGGTGGCGCGCGAGATCGAGGCGGCGGGCGGCGTGGCCAAGGAATTCAACACCATCGCGGTCGACGATGGCATCGCCATGGGTCACGGCGGCATGCTGTATTCGCTGCCGAGCCGCGAAATCATCGCCGACTCGGTCGAGTACATGGTCAACGCGCATTGTGCCGACGCGCTGGTATGTATTTCCAACTGCGACAAGATCACCCCGGGGATGCTGAACGCCGCGCTGCGGCTGAATATTCCGACCGTGTTCGTCTCCGGCGGGCCGATGGAAGCCGGCAAGGTGAAGTGGGGCGGCAAAATCATCAAGCTCGACCTGGTCGACGCCATGGTGTCGGCGGCCGATGACAGCTATTCCGACGAGAAGGTCGACCAGCTTGAGCGTTCGGCCTGCCCCACCTGCGGTTCGTGCTCGGGCATGTTTACCGCGAATTCGATGAACTGTTTGACCGAGGCGCTGGGCTTGAGCCTGCCCGGCAACGGCTCGCTGCTGGCGACCCATGCCGACCGCAAGAACCTGTTCCTCGCTGCGGCGCGCCTGATCGTCAAGAACACGCGGCGTTATTACGACGACGGCGACACCCGCGTGTTGCCGCGCGCAATCGCCAGCTTCGACGCGTTCGAGAACGCTATCGCGCTCGACATCGCCATGGGCGGCTCGACCAATACGGTGCTGCACCTGTTGGCCGCCGCGCACGAAGCGGGCGTCGATTTCACGATGAAGGATATCGACCGCATGAGCCGTCGCGTGCCGCATCTGTCGAAAGTCGCACCGTCGATCCAGACTTATCACATGGAAGACGTGCATCGCGCCGGTGGCGTGATGGCGCTGCTGGGCGAACTGGAGCGTGGCGGGTTGGTGCACCGCGATTTGCCGACTGTGCTGTGCAAGTCGATGGGTGAGCAGATCGATACCTACGATATCCGCCGCACCACCGACAAGGACGTGAAGGAATACTTCCGCGCGGCCCCCGGTGGCGTGCCGACGCAGACCGCGTTTTCGCAGGCGCGCCGCTTCCCCACGCTCGATGACGATCGCGTCAACGGGTGTATTCATGATCTTGAGCACGCCTATTCGAAAGACGGCGGCCTGGCCGTGTTGTACGGCAACCTGGCGACAGAAGGCTGTATCGTCAAAACCGCCGGTGTCGACGAAAGCATGTTCGAAGTCGAGCAGCTGCGTTACACCACCAGCGTGCCGACCTCCACCATTCGGGTGTTCAAGGGGCCTGCACGCGTATTCGAGTCGCAGGACGCAGCGGTCGAAGCCATTCTGGGCGACAAAATCGTCGCCGGTGACGTGATGGTGATCCGCTATGAAGGCCCGCGTGGCGGCCCCGGCATGCAGGAAATGCTGTACCCCACCTCGTATCTCAAATCCAGGGGGCTGGGCAAGTATTGCGCCCTGCTGACCGATGGCCGCTTTTCCGGCGGCACCTCGGGCCTCTCCATCGGCCACGCGTCGCCCGAAGCGGCTGAAGGCGGCAACATCGGCTTGGTAGAAGAAGGCGACATCATCGAAATCGACATCGCCAAGCGCAGCATCAACATGTTGGTGAGCGAGGTTGAACTCGCGCGCCGCCGCGCCGCGATGATTGCTACAGGCGCGCACGCCTGGAAGCCGCTCAACCGCGTGCGTTCGGTGTCTCCCGCACTGCGTGCTTACGCCGCGATGGCAACGTCCGCCGCGTTCGGTGCGGTGCGCGACGTCAGCCTGGTCGAACATCCGACCGAAGCGCAAATCCACGCCGATCCGCTCGCACGCTTCGCCATTTCCGGCCAGTTGAGTTTCCGAGAAGGTGCGGGCGGCCTGACCTATGCCGACATCGATAACCATGGCGGCCGCGCAACGATTTGTTTACAGGGCGCGCACGTGGTGAGCTTCCGTCCCAAATCGCAGCAGGAGCCGGTGGTGTGGGTGTCCGATGCGGCCAAGTTCGCACCCGGCAAATCAATCCGTGGTGGTGCACCCGTGTGCTGGCCGTGGTTTGGCGCGCACGCGAGCGAAGCGTCGTTCCCCGCGCACGGCTTTGCGCGCACCGTGGCGTGGACCGTGATCGGCAGCCGCAAGCGCAACGACAGCAAAACTGAAATCACGCTGCAACTGGCTGAAACCAAACAGACCCGTGCGCAGTGGCCGCATCCCACGCTGCTGACGCTTACTGTCATCGTCGGCGACAAGCTGGAACTGCAACTGGCCACCACCAACCTCGACGACAAGCCGGTGCAGATCGGCGAAGCGTTGCATACCTATCTGCAGATCAGCGATGTGGATTCGGTGAAGATTAGCGGGCTGGATGGCTGCACCTATTACGACAAGGTCGACAATTTCGCAAAGAAAAAGCAGAGCGGCGTGATTACGCTGAAAGGCGAAGTCGATCGCGTGTATGCGAATACGCCGGCCGATTGCCTGATCGATGATGAAGGTTTGAATCGTCGTATCCGCATCGCCAAAACCGGTTCGCAATCCACCATTGTGTGGACGCCATGGACCGATAAGGCCGAACAGATGGGCGACATGGGCAAAGGCAAA
>JBKJIS010000009.1:0-12559 GCA_046598305.1 Thiobacillus sp. | reverse complement strand
ATGTGATCAGGCTTCAACGCAGCAATACCGGCGACATCAATCTCGTCGTTGCGGATGACCGTGACGTCCTCGCCCAGTTCGCCAAAATACTGCACCAGGTTGTAGGTGAAGCTGTCGTAGTTATCGATCATCAGCAGCATATCGCGGCTATCCTTTTGTTCTGTATGGCCTGAGTTCCAGACAATCGGCTCGGATACCCGCTCGGATACCCTCTATTTACTTGGATACCCCCGCGCCGCTGGCCTGGAACCGAATGCACGAAAGCCGCTATTGTCGCCTAGATCGGCCACGCCATAAACCATCACCCGTTGCGTGTTTACTGCCATCCGAAAAGGCGCTATCGAAAACCCCCGCCAGAATCGATCAGGACGTGTTTAAAACGCCAAGTTGACACTTGGCGCCCGTAAGGCCCTGCTCGCGCAGCACGCGGCTGAAGCTGGATTTGCTGGCCAGGTAGACGCCCTCGTCATCGCCCCCAGGGTTCAGGTTTCAGGGAGGCGGCAACTATTCTGACGCGGGGAGGGTATTCCTTGGGGCTATCCTCGCCCAGCCGAATTTTCGCTACGATTCTTCAAGCCCGACAGGCTACGAGTCAGGTCACAGCGCCCGCGTCAGGCGGAAAATTGCGCGACGATGCGTGTCAATTCGGCTTTTTCGGCGCGTAATGCGTTGATTTCATCCTTGACCCGCGCCATACGGTTTTTCAGCGTACCCATGTTCTCCAGAATCCGCTTCAGGTTGTCCAGGCGCGTATCGAGATACTGTTTATGTTCACGTATACGGGTCATGACGGGATCAAGCGCAATCCGAAACCAGCGTTCGGCTTCGAGCCGTGCGAGATTGAATGCCTTGCGCGCTTCTACGGCCAAGCCTGCATAAAAGCGGCGGATCATAAACCGCTTTTCCAGCATCAAATTGGCAGGATCTTTACAAAAAGCCTCGGTTTCACGCATCAAACCCTGTAGCCGATTGCGATAAGCGCTTAAATCCAACCTTGGAACCTGCATTTTGGGAAGATTATGCTTGGTGTGGAAGCGCGAATAAGCCTGGTCCAACGCATCCAGCATGTTGTCCGCCTGGAGTGCTGCCTGCTCCAGACGCCCATTCATCTGTTCACTCAATTGGCGGATACCTCCGGTCAGGCCGCGGGTGGTCAGGCTGGCTTCCATGGCCGCACGGCCCGACTTGCAAATGACGCTCAACGTATCGTCCGAGAGATGCATCAATAGATGCTCGCCCTGTGCCTTCAGCATTTTTCGCGTGGCTCTGAACTGGCTGGCGGTGGCATCGTAGCTGTCTTTTTCGAGCTGCAAGGTGGCACGGGCCTGCTCGACCAGCTCACGGTTTTTGCCGGAAAGCTGGGTCAGCTGAATCAAATCGTCGCTGCTGCGTTTGATCCGGGCAACCATGTCCACACGGCTCCCATCGAGCAGAACGTGCACCTCGTGATTCACGGCGTGATACAGCATGTCTCGGCGTGCCGGGATCACCTGGTGTGCCAGCAGATACTCCAGCGCGTCAATCCCTGAACGCACACGCAGCTCGGCATCGCCGCGTACTTTTGCCACCAGTGCTTTTTGCGCAGACACGGCGAATACCCGGCTGCGTGGCAATTTCAGCACGCGGGCCGTTTCTTCCATCTGCCGCTCAATGGTGGCCTGCACCTCGGAATCACTCTTCAATTCATCCCACAGCATGTCGACCTTGTTCAGTACGGCCACGTGGTAATTGGCGTGGCGGTGAACGTACTTTTGCCAGATTTCCAGATCCGAACGCGTCACCCCGGTATCCATCGCCAGTAAATACATCACCGCATGCGCATTGGGGATGACCGATAGCGTGAGCTCCGGCTCGGCACCCAGGGCGTTGAGCCCGGGCGTATCAAGAATGGACAATCCCGCCTGCAGCAAGGGGTGCGGGTAGTTGACAGTGGCATAGCGCCAGGCAGGCACCTCCACCGTGCCATCAGCCCGCAACTGGTGACGTTCAGTGGGATCGTCACCATTCCATAGACCCATTTCAATGGCGTCAACCGCTGCCATCGGCTTGGTTTCAGTTAATTTTTTCAGGCTTTCCTGCAGCTGACGCGGATCCTCTGGGTCCAGACTCACGCGACACCATTCGATCGGCATGCGCTTGAGGTGTGCCAGGGACTCACTGCGGCGGCGTGTTTCGATCGGAAGCAGGCTTAAGCAGGGAGACTCGTCCTTATTGGAATACAGCTCGGTCGGGCACATGGTGGTGCGCCCGGCATCGGAGGGGAGTAAACGCTGCCCATGGTCAGCAAAAAACAGGGCGTTAATCAGTTCGGTCTTGCCGCGCGAAAATTCGGCAACAAAGGCGACCACCAGTTTGTCTTGTCGCAGGCTTGATGCCGTATCGGCCAGCCGCAGGGTCCGTTCGGCATCAATACCATGCTGGCGGTCCAGCCAGTCGGCATAGTCCGTAATCGCTGTCGCCAGCTTCATTCGCCGTTCGCTGTAGTCGGCAACTTCCTGTTCCAGATGGATACTCATGTTTTATTGATGTTTTCGATAGCCATTAAAAAAGTGACGTGGGCACTCTCCATCGCGCTGCCAATCAGGCCAACCAATGCGCACATCTCTTTATTAACGACAGTGGGTGCGGCAATCTTTAGGTTTAGCCGTCATTCCCCGCCGTGGCGTTGCGCCCATCACGCGCTAGTCAGAGGGCGGCAAGCAGCGCCCGTTCCATTGCCATAATCGGCACCATCAGAACCAGCTGACACAGGATAAACAACACCAGCGGCGTCAGGTCAACATTGGATATCATCGGGATAATGCGTCGCAACGGCTTTAGAAAGGGTTCTGACAACGCATACACCACGGGCACCAGCGGCGTAGTGGCGTTGACCCATGACAATACCGCCCGAACCAGGGTGAGGCCGATAATCAGATACACCGTGAGGCTCAATAAGCGCACCCCCCCCAAACCGAGCATAACCAACCACACAGCGCTACCTGCCAACGCGAAGGGGTAAGCATTGAGCCAGTAGATGCCTACCACCACCGCAATCTCAACCAGTAGCGCAAGCAGCACACAGGCCCAGTCCAGGCCAAACAGACCCGGCACCACACGGCGCAGCGGCTTCACGGCAAAGTCGGTGATAGCCACGATGAATTCAGCAAACGGATTGCGAAATGGCACTCTGAATAGCTGCATCATGAAACGCAACAGCACCGCAATAACAAACAGATTGCCCAATGTTTGCAACAGAAAGGCCAGCGCACCCGAAATCATGCGAGTCGACCCAATTCGTCACCCAATTCAGCGCTACGACAGCTTGCGGCTTCCACCGCCTGGCCTATGGCGAGATTGACCGCTGCCGATTCCAGCGCTTCAACGCCACGTTCGGTGGTGCCGCCTTTGGACGTGACGCGTGCGCGCAGCACGCCCGGTTCTTCACCCGATTCCAATGCCAGTTTGGCCGCTCCAAAAAACGTGCGTAGCGCCAGCTGACGCGCCGTGGTCGGGGGCAGACCCTGCGCCACCGCAGCCGCTTCCAGCGCTTCGATGAAATAAAACACATACGCCGGGCCGCTACCGGAAACAGCCGTCACGGCATCCAGTTGCGGCTCCTCCTCCACCCACACCACCCCCCCCACGGCACGTAACACCGCTTCGGCTTGCGAACGTGCCTCAAGCTTGACCGCAGCAGACGCAAACAGGCCCGTCATCCCGGCCTGCACCAGCGCGGGCGTATTGGGCATGGCGCGCACGATGCATTCATGCCCACCCAGCCAGCGGGAAAGATCCGCCACCCTGACCCCGGCTGCGATTGAAACGACCACCCGCCCGGCGAGCCGGGCTGCCAGCATGGCTGCCACCTGAGGCAGGGTTTGCGGTTTGACTGCCAGCACGATCAGGGCATGTAGCCGCGCCTGTGACACATCCGAGTGCGTGACTACGCCAAAACGCGCAGCCAGCTGTGCCCGCGCATCGGCATTGATTTCCACCACTTCGATGTCAGTGGGCTGGGTGCCGCTGGCAACCAGCCCGCCAATGATTGCTGCAGCCATGTTACCGCCGCCGATAAAACTGATTTTATGCATGTTGCTTAATCCTCTCGCCAAATAATGCTGTTCCAACGCGAACAATAGTCGCCCCCTCCAGTATGGCCGCTTCCAGGTCGGCTGACATCCCCATCGACAGGGTGTCAAGGGTGTGGCCACGCGCATTCAAGGCATCGAATGCCAGGCGTACCTGCCGGAATGCAGCCCGCTGCGCATCCCGATCCACCATCGGCGCCGGAATCGCCATCAAGCCGCGTAGCTGTAAGCGCGGCAGCGCAGCCACTGCTTCGGCCAGTTCGGGCAACGCTGAAACCGCGACGCCGCCCTTGCTGGTTTCGCCACTGACATTGACCTCAATGCATATTTGCAGGGAGGGCAAGCCAGCCGGACGCTGATCGGACAAACGCTCGGCAATTTTCAGCCGGTCCACGCCATGCACCCAGCTGAACTGTTCGGCAATGGCCCGCGTCTTGTTACTTTGAATAGGCCCGATAAAATGCCACACCAAGGACAAGTCGGCCAGTTGCATCTGTTTGTCCAGCGCTTCCTGTACATAATTTTCACCGAATTCCCGCTGCCCACAAGCAGCCAGGTCGCGCACCGCTGCCGCATCGAAGGTTTTGCTGACAGCCAGCAAGCTGACCGTTTCATCCTTTCGCCCGGCCTCGATTGTTGCGCGCGCGATCCGTATCTGTACAGCGTGCAATCGAGTTTCCGGGGTCAAATGTGGAAGCGTCATCATCAAGCTCAAGTTTGCACGTTTACGGGCCGTTATCTAATGCGATAATTATCGGTCAAAACCCCATCCAATACTGAGCGAGGCATGCGTGGATATTTCTGAATTGCTGGCTTTTGCAGTCAAGAACAAAGCTTCTGACTTACACCTCTCGGCAAGCTTGCCGCCGATGATCCGGGTCAACGGCGACATCCGCCGTATCAATCTGCCCCCGATGGAACACAAGGATGTCCATCGCATGGTGTATGACATCATGAACGACAGCCAGCGCAAAGTGTACGAAGAAACGCTGGAACTCGACTTCTCGTTTGAAATCCCTTCGCTGGCGCGCTTCCGCGTCAACGCGTTCAATCAGCAGCATGGTGCCGGTGCGGTGTTCCGTACGATTCCGTCGAAAGTGCTCACGCTGGAAGAGCTGAACTGTCCCCCCATTTTCAAGGAAATCGCCAATCAGCCCCGAGGCATTGTGCTCGTCACCGGGCCAACCGGCTCGGGCAAGTCAACCACACTCGCGGCGATGGTGGATTTCGTCAACGAGAATGAATATGGCCATATTCTCACTGTCGAAGATCCGATTGAATTCGTACACCAGAGCAAAAAATGCCTGATCAACCAGCGTGAAGTCGGTCCGCACACCTTGTCGTTCAACAATGCCCTGCGTTCGGCGCTACGTGAAGATCCGGACGTCATTCTGGTGGGCGAATTGCGCGACCTGGAAACCATCCGCCTCGCCCTCACTGCGGCTGAAACCGGCCACTTGGTATTCGGCACGCTACACACCTCGTCTGCAGCAAAAACCATCGACCGCGTGGTCGACGTGTTCCCGGCGGCGGAAAAGGAAATGGTGCGCTCGATGCTGTCCGAATCCCTGCGCGCAGTCATCTCACAAACCCTGCTCAAAACCAAGGACGGCAACGGCCGCGTCGCCGCACACGAAATCATGATCGGCACCCCGGCGATCCGCAACCTGATCCGCGAAGGCAAGGTCGCACAGATGTATTCGTCGATCCAGACCGGCGGCAACATCGGCATGCAAACCCTCGACCAGTGCCTGCAGGATCTGGTGAGACGCAACATCATTGCTTCCGGTGTTGCCCGCAATGCCGCACAAAACAAAGACTCATTTCTGGGTTAAGGGATGTGGGAACTGCCAATATCCCATTTTTGGACGGCACTGGCGGGCGCATTGCGTCGTTGTTACGCGTTTGTGTGGCTAGCCACACGGCATTCGTAACGCCTAGCACTACATCCCCCCAGCGCCACCAAAAAAGCGACATTGACAATTTCCGCATCCCTAAGGACTAAACCATGAATTCCGAAAAAACTGTCCACGATCTGTTGCGCCTGATGTTGGCAAAGAATGCCTCCGACCTGTTCCTCACCGCCGGCTTCCCGCCCGCCATCAAGGTCGACGGCAAGATCACGCCCGTGTCGAACCAGACACTGACCCCGGCGCACACCAGCGAATTGGCGCGTTCAATCATGAACGAGCGGCAGTGGAAGGATTTTGAAGCAACCAACGAATCCAACTTTGCGATCAGCCCGCCTGAAATTGGTCGTTTCCGGGTCAACGTCTTCGTGCAGCAGGGGCGCATCGGCATCGTGATGCGGACGATCAACACGGTCATACCCAAGATGGAAGACCTGAACCTGCCGCCGGTCCTGAAAGACGTGGCCATGATCAAACGCGGGCTGGTGATCTTCGTCGGCGGAACGGGTACGGGTAAGTCAACCTCGTTGGCGGCGATGGTGGGGTACCGTAACCAGAATGCCTGTGATCACATCATCACGGTGGAAGACCCGATCGAGTATGTGCACGAGCACCGCAAATCAATCATCACCCAGCGTGAGGTCGGCATCGACACTGATAACTGGTTCTCGGCACTTAAAAACACGCTACGTCAGGCACCCGACGTCATTCTGATCGGTGAGATTCGTGACCGCGAGACCATGGAATATGCCATCGCCTTTGCCGAAACCGGTCACCTGTGCCTGTCGACCCTGCACGCCAACAGCGCCAACCAGGCGCTCGACCGCATCATCAACTTCTTCCCGGACGAAAAGCGGGCCCAGTTGCTGATGGACTTGTCTCTGAACCTCAAATCCTTCATCTCGCAGCGCCTGCTGCCGCGCAAGGGAACAACCGGCCGCGTCGCCGCTATCGAAATTCTGCTCAACTCACCGCTGATTTCGGATTTGATCTTCAAAGGCAACGTCCACGAAATCAAGGAAATTATGTCGAAGTCGCGCGAACTCGGGATGCAGACCTTTGACCAGGCGCTGTTCGACTTGTACGAAGCGGGCATGGTGACTTACGAAGATGCACTCAGGAACGCCGACAGCCTCAACGACCTGCGCCTGCAGATCAAACTGCACGGCAACGAGGCCAAGGGCCGCGACATGATGGCCGGGTTGGATCACCTGGATATCATTTAAGGAGTCTCGTCTACTCTGGGTTGATGACGACCCGCACTTCAAGGCCCTCATTGCCTGGCAAGGCCTTGATGACTTCTGCCGCGGCTTTCAGGGCCATTTCCTCGCCACCGTATTTCACGGCTAGATGATCATCGTCCGGCATCGGCGCACCCAATGACATGGGAATAATCGATGAAATACCGCTGCCGTGTGAACCAAAATCCGCCACCAGAAAATAGCTGCGATAGACCTCGGCGCCGTCGTTGAGTGTGCCGGTGAGGCGAAGCGATGCAGTCAGCATGATGATGGCTCCAAAGAGGGATTAGCAGGTGGCTTGTCCCGCATCGAACCCGCGACAATTTTGTATTGCAGAAAGCGGGTTTCGATCGGGCCGTTGAACAGCGGGATACGACGACTGGCCTTGAGACCGAACAATTTGGGCAGCAGGGGATCGCCCGATATGATCCATGCTTCCCAACCACTGAAATTCTTCTTCAGCCAATCGCCCAGTTGCGGATACCACGCGGCCAGTTCCTCGGCCTCGCCGATCCGTTCACCATAAGGCGGGTTGGTGACGATGGTGCCCGTTGGCGCCGGCGCTTTCAGTTCGAGCGCATCAGACACCTCCAAATCAATCACATCAGCATAGCCCGCCGCGTCAAGATTGTTGCGCGCCTTGTCGAGCACCCAGCGATCCTGGTCGGCGCCAAAAATGGGCAACTTCGCCAGCGGTTTCTCCTGCGCCTGCGCTTCGGCCTTGATCCGTTTCCACAACTTGGCATCGAAATCACGGTAATGCTCGAACGCGAAATGACGACCCCGGCCGGGTGCGCGATTGAGCGCCATGTCAGCGGCTTCCAGCAAAATAGTGCCAGCACCGCACATCGGGTCGAACAGCGGTGTGCCGGGATTCCAGCCCGACAGCATCAACAGCCCGGCAGCCAGGTTTTCCTTGATCGACGCCGCGCTCGCCTCGCGCTTGAAGCCCCGTTTGAACAGCGGCTCTCCACTGGTATCCAGATAAAAAGTTGCCGCATCAGCCGTAAAAAAAACATAAACCGGGACATTCGGTGTGTCGGTATCCACACTTGGCCGCTCACGCGTTTCTTCGCGGAAGCGGTCACAAATCGCGTCTTTGATCTTGAGCGTGATGAAATTAAGGCTTTTTAGCGGCGCGTTCTGGGCACCCACTTTCACCGCAATGGTTTTCTTGACGTCGAACCACTCGTGCCACGGAAGCTCAAGCGCGGCGCGGTAGATATGTTCTTCCTTGCGATAACGGGTGAAGCCAACCTTGCGCAAAATACGGGTGGCAATGCGCGAGGTGAGATTGGCGCGCATCTCGGCGGCAGCGTCAGCCATGAACAGCACACCGGCGGGCACTTGGCGCACCACCTGCCCACCGGCCGCCGTGAGCTCGGCTTCAAGCAAGGCCTCCAGCCCACGCGGGCAGGTGGCGAAATGGCTGGCCGGCGGCAGCGCCTCCCGCTCAGGGCGAACGGGGTGCGGCGCTTTGGGTCGACGAGGCTGAGATTTGGGGGACTGGGGGTTCAAACGGGGCTTTCTTAACACTTAAAAGGGTTTCAATACAACGAGCAATACAACAATCAGTAAAACCACCACCGGAATTTCATTGAACCAGCGGAACCAAACATGCGATTTGGTGTTCTGTCTGGCTTCGAACCCACGCAGCAAGCGCTTGCAAACGTGGTGATAAGCAACCAGTCCGATCACCAGAATCAACTTCAGCCACATCCAGTTCATGCTGAGCGGAAAATAAGCCAGCCATAGCCAGACGCCGGTAATCAGCGTCAGCCACATGATGGGCGAGACGAAGCGAAGCAATTTGTTCGCCATCAGCAACAGGCGGCTGTAGGCTGCGTCGTTCTCCTCCATCGCCAGATTGACAAACAGACGCGGCAAATAGAACAAGCCTGCGAACCAGCTCACCACCATCACGATATGAAACGATTTCAGCCACAGCATGGATAAAAAAGCCGCCGATCTAATAAAAACAGCCAAGAAATGGACACCGAGTCCGCTGACCCTGATTTTACTGGGTTTGGTCGCCTGGCTGTGGTTTCGCCCGCCGGCTGACGTCAGCGAGGAAAACCAGGCCACGTCGCCCTGGCACGTCACATTGCCCGACAACCAGGTGCTTAGCAGCGAATCCCTCAAGGGAAAAGTCGTGCTGGTCAACTTCTGGGCGACCTGGTGCCCGTATTGCCGCAAGGAAAAACCGGTGATCGACAGCTTCTGGCAGGACTACCGCGATAAAGGTTTTGAAGTGGTCTCGATCAGCGTCGACGATACACCGGAACAAATTGCCGAATGGATGAAAGGCAAAGACTACGCTTTCATGGCCACACCGAGCAATGAATCGGTTGTCGCAGCCTTCGGCAACATCAAAAGCGTGCCTACCTCATTTATCCTCGACACCGAGGGACATATTCGCCACAAAATTGCCGGACAGGTGCATTATCCCCGGCTGGAGAAACTGGTGACGCCGCTGCTACGCCCGTCCGCACAATAATGCACAGCAATACCATCATGGACACCCGCCTCAACGAACTCGAAGCCAAGCTCGCCTTTGCCGAAGACCTGATCGAAACACTCAATCAAACCGTGATCCGCCAGCAAGGACAACTGGATTCACTCCAGCAGCAGATGCGGCTGCTGCACCAGCAATTCAAGGACACGCGACCGGACGAAACGCAGTCGCTGCGCGACGAACTGCCGCCCCATTACTGAGCACATCAATCCGGCTGCACCACGATTTTTACCACCACCTTGCGGATCAGGGCATCGCTCACCAGCGGCGCGTGCGCATCGTCCGGAAAGAACAGACAGAACGAACCCGGCGGCGTGGCGATCCAGCTTGCCGGCGCATCCTTGAAAAACCGGATATCGCGCGCGGCATCGTAATCCGTTGCCGGATCGACGCATTCCGCCAGCGGTTTCCAGCCCATTTCATCGACCCCTTCGAGCACCAGCTGGATGTCAATGTAGCGGCGATGGCATTCCAGTTTCGCCTCTGCACGCGTGCGCCCGCTACATACTTCAACGATGGCAAAAATCTGCTCGCCCTGAACTGCATGGATGCCAGGTTCAAGCGCCTTCAAATCCGTGTCGCGCAAGAATGCGAAGGCCCGCGCAAACAAAGGGTGCGAGGCGAGATAACGATCAGCCTGGTCGAGTGTATCGAAAATCATGCGGACGATCCTGTCAAAAACTGAATCCCCATTACGCTGTGACTGCGGGTAAACGTTGCGCCGAACGCTTGTCACGCACGTAGACGCCCTTGTCCTTGGTCTGGATCTCGAACAGCCCGATCGCCTGATACAGGTCCTTGAGTCTGGCATAGCCATAGTTACGCGAATCGAATGAAGCCTGCTTGGAAATATGCTGGCCGACCGAGCCCATCCCTGCCCATCCCTCGTCGTCTGCTCCGGCCTCGACTGCCTTGCGCAACAGGCTGACCAGACGGGTGTCGCTCTTCAGTTCTTTGGGGCTCAGCCTGGACGCCACCGCCTTGGAGGACGGCGAAGCGGCGCTTCCTGCCTCAACTTCTGTCGCCACTTTGGGCTCGGACTCAACCGGCGCCCCCAGGGTTTCCAGGTAAAGAAATTTGGAACAGGCGCTGACAAAGGGCGATGGCGTTTTTTTCTCGCCAAAGCCAAACGCCTTCAGGCCATTGGCTCGAATGCGCATCACCAGCGGGGTGAAATCCGAATCGCTGGACACGATGCCGAATCCATCCAGCTGCTTGGTATAGAGCAAGTCCATGGCATCGATGATCATCGCGGAATCGGTCGCGTTCTTGCCCTTGGTGTAGGCAAACTGCTGCATCGGCTGGATGGCATATTCATGGAGCACCGCTTCCCACGCCTTTAGATGCGGGCTTTTCCAATCCCCATAGGCGCGCCGTATGTTGATGACCCCATGATTGGCCAGCTCGTCGAGAATTTCGTCGATTTTGCTGGCGGGGCTGTTGTCGGCATCGATCAACAGGGCAATGCGCGATTCATGCGTCATGATTCACCTCGGACAGGTTGATATTCCAGGACAGGGCCTCTATCCCTGGCACGATAAACCGGCCGGGCTGGCCGCCGCAAGCCCGGCCAGCGCACGGCGACGCATGCAGAAACGTTAGCGGCTGATCGGCTTGTAACGAATCCGCTTCGGCTTGGCACCTTCTTCACCCAGACGCTTCTTCTTGTCGGCCTCGTATTCCTGATAGTTGCCCGCAAAGAACACCACCTGAGAGTCGCCTTCGAAGGCGAGAATATGCGTCGCGATGCGGTCGAGGAACCAGCGGTCGTGCGAGATCACCATCACGCAACCGGCGAACTCCAGCAGCGCATCTTCCAGCGCACGCAGGGTTTCCACATCGAGGTCATTTGAGGGTTCATCGAGCAGCAGCACGTTGCCACCCGCGATGAGTGTCTTGGCCAGATGCAGACGGCCACGTTCGCCACCAGATAAGCTACCGACGCGTTTTTGCTGATCGCCGCCTTTGAAATTGAAGCGTCCAAGATAGGCACGCGACGGAATTTCGTAGCGCCCCACGGTGAGGATATCGCGGCCTTCGGCCACTTCGTCGAACACGGTTTTGTCGGCCGACAGCGCATCGCGGCTCTGGTCAACGTAGGCAAGATTGACCGTCTGACCGATTTCGACTTCACCGCTGTCCGGTTTTTCCAGACCGGTGATCATCTTGAAGAAGGTCGATTTACCCGCACCGTTGGGACCAATGATGCCAACGATGGCACCGGGCGGCACGCTGAAAGACAGGTTGTCGATCAGCAGGCGGTCGCCGAAGGATTTTGTCACGTTGGTGAAGTCGATCACCTTGTCGCCGAGACGCTCGCCGACCGGGATGAAAATTTCCTGCGTTTCGTTGCGCTTCTGGTATTCAACCGAATTCAGTTCCTCGAAGCGTGCCAGACGCGCTTTCGATTTGGCCTGGCGCGCCTTGGGATTCTGCCGCACCCATTCGAGTTCCTGCTTCATGGTCTTGATGCGGCCGACTTCCTGGCGGCCCTCGGTTTCCAGCCGCGCCTCTTTCTGCTCTAGCCAGCTGGTGTAGTTGCCCTTCCACGGAATGCCATGGCCGCGATCGAGTTCGAGTATCCACTCGGCCGCGTTGTCGAGGAAATAGCGATCGTGCGTGACCGCCACTACGGTGCCGGGGTAACGCACGAGGTATTGCTCCAGCCAGTCAACCGATTCAGCATCGAGGTGGTTGGTCGGCTCATCGAGCAGCAGCATGTCGGGGTTGGACAGCAGCAACTGGCACAACGCGACGCGGCGCTTTTCACCGCCCGACAGGGTACCGATTACCGCGTCCCACGGCGCCAGCCGCAGAGCATCT
>JBKJIS010000301.1:0-5533 GCA_046598305.1 Thiobacillus sp. | reverse complement strand
AGGTTGAACGATTCGGGGCTGATGAAGCCCTGGAAGCTGGCGAACAGCCCGCCCGCCAGCCCGCCGAAGGTGGCGCCCATGGCAAACGCCAAGAGCTTGAGATTGCGCGTGTTGATGCCGGTCGCGGCGGCGGCGATCTCATCCTCGCGGATGGCGACCCAGGCGCGCCCGATGCGCGAATTTTCCAGCCGCATCGAGATGAAGATCACCGCGAGCACCAGCACCAAAAACAGGTAATAGGTGAGGTGGACTCCGCTGAAGGTATAGCCGAAAAAGGTGTGCGATTGGCTCAGGCTGACGCCGCCCACGCGTATCGGGTCGATCAGGTTGATGCCCTGCGGGCCGTTGGTGAGGTTGACCGGCGCATTCAGGTTGTTGAGGAAAATGCGGATGATTTCGCCGAAACCGAGCGTGACGATGGCGAGGTAATCGCCGCGCAGCCGCAAGGTGGGCGCACCCAGCAATACACCGAATAGTCCGGCCAGCGCGGCGCCTATCGGCAAGATCGCCCAGAACGGCAGGTGCAGGCCGAAATGCGGGCTGGCGAGCCAGGCGTAGACGTACGCCCCCAGGGCATAAAACGCGACGTAGCCCAGATCGAGCAGGCCGGCGTAGCCGACGACGATATTCAGCCCCAGCGCCAGAATGACATACAGCAGCGCCAGATCGAGCAGCCGCACCCACGAACGCCCCAGCCCCGCGTCGACCAGAAACGGCAGCAACGCCAGCCCCAGCGCCAACAGCGAAAAGACGAGCCAGCGCGGCTGCGATTTTCTCAGGCTAAGCACGCTCGACCACCCGCGCGCCCAGCAAGCCTTGCGGGCGGAACACCAGCACCGCGATCAGCACAAAGAACGCGAACACGTCCTGGTAATGGCTGCCGAGGAAACCGCCGGTGAGGTCGCCGATATAGCCCGCGCCGAAGGATTCGATCAGCCCCAGCAGCAGGCCGCCCAGCATCGCCCCGCCCAGATTGCCAATGCCGCCCAGCACCGCCGCAGAGAAGGCCTTGAGGCCGAGCATGAAGCCCATGTAATAGTGCGCCAGGCCGTAATACGCGCTGACCATGACGCCGGCGACTGCCGCCAGCGCAGCGCCGATCACGAAGGTGGACGCGATCACCCGGTTCACATCCACCCCCATCAGGCTCGCCACCTGCCGCGATTGCGCGGTGGCGCGCATGGCGCGGCCGAGCCGGGTTTTCTGCACCAGCAGGATCAGCATCAGCATGATGCCGGTGGTCAGCAGCAGGATGGCGATCTGCACATCGGTGATCGCCGCGCCATAAAATGTATGTCGCCCCTGCGGCAACACGTCGGGAAAGGGAATGTACTGCTTGCCCCAGATCAGCATGGCGATGTTCTGCAGGATGATCGACACGCCAATGGCGGTGATCAGCGGCGCCAGGCGCGGCGCAAAACGCAACGGCCGATAGGCGACGCGTTCGATCAGCAGGCCCAGCGCCATGCACACCGGAATCGCCACCGTAAGCCCTGCCGCGAGCATCAGCACGCCCGGCAGGCCGGGCGCCGCCAGCGCCAGCGCGCCGATCACGCTCAGCGCCACCATCGCCCCCATCATGGTGATTTCGCCATGGGCGAAATTGATGAGTTCGAGGATGCCGTACACCATGGTGTAGCCCAACGCCACCAGCGCGTAGATGCTGCCCAGCACCAGGCCGTTGATGAGTTGTTGCAGGAAGATGTCCATTAGCCCGGATGTTTCATGAATTCGCGCGGGCGCGCCCGGCTTAGCTTATTTGCCGCTTTGCACGGTTTCGAGCGTCTGCCATTTGCCGTCTTTCACCTGATACAGCGTGACCGCGCCGCCGGTGATGTCGCCCTTGGTGTCGAAACGGATGCGCCCGGTCACGCCCTGGTAATCGGTCTTGGGCAGTTCGGCCAGATACTTGGTTGGGTCGCTGGAATCGGCGCGTTTCATGGCGTCGATCAGCACATGCATGGCATCGTAAGCATAGGGCGAATAGTTCTGGATCTTGCCGTATTTAGCTTCGAACTTGGCCTTGAACGCGCTGCCGCCGGGCATTGCGTCGAGCGGCAAGCCGGGATTGGACGCCAGCGCGCCTTCGGCGTCGGCGCCGGCCAGCTCGATCAATTTGGGCGTCTGCGCGCCATCGCCGCCGAGAAACTTCGCCTGCATCCCAAGCTGTCTCATCTGCTTGATCATGGGCGCGGCCTGCGGATCCATTCCGCCGAAGAACACCAGGTCGGGCGCCTTACCCTTGATGGAGGTGAGAATCGCCATGAAGTCGGTCGAGCGGTCGGACGTGTATTCGCGCGCCACCACTTCGGCGCCCGCGGCCTTGGCTGCCTTCTCCACTTCGTCGGCCAGCCCCTGCCCGTAGGCGGTGCGGTCGTCGATGATGGCGATTTTTTTCGCGCCCAGTTTGGTCACTGCGAAATTCCCCAGCACGCTGCCTTGCTGCGCGTCGTTGGTCATCACGCGATAAGCTGTTTTGAAGCCGGATGCCGTGTAGGCCACCGCGGTGGCCGAGGGCGAAATCTGCGGAATGCCGTTGTCGGAATAGATCTTGGAGGCCGGGATGGTGGCGCCAGAATTGAGATGACCGATGACGCCCGCCACCTTTTCGTCCACCAGCTTGGCTGCCACCGTGGTGGCGGTTTTGGGGTCGGCCGCGTCGTCTTCGCTCTTCAATTCGAGCATGATTTTTTTACCGCCCAGCGTGAGCCCGGCGGAATTGATTTCATCCAGAGCCAGGCGCGCACCGTTTTCGTTGTCCTTGCCCAGATGCGCTTGCGGACCGGTGAGCGGCGAAACCTGGCCGATCAACACCACCTGATTGTCGCCATTCTGCTGCGGTTTGTCGCCGCAGCCCGCACCCAGCGCCGCGACAGCTACGGCCACCCAACGTAACGTGTTTCTCGTCATCTCGGTCTTCCCTGAAATTAAACTGAATCGCGGAATTTATACCACAAGTCCGACAGGTTGCTAGCGTGCCCAGCTTTCCTGAAAGCCGGAAACCACAAGGCCGACGTAAACGTCGGCCTTGTGGTTGGCGCGGCGGCGAATTATTTCAGGCCGAGAATCCAGCTGACGATCTTGTCGTTATCTTCTGCCTTGAGCTGCGGGTTCGGCGGCATGGGAATCTCGCCCCACACGCCTTTGCCGCCGGTTTTCACCTTGGCAACCAGCTTGTCATGCGCGGTCTTGTCGCCCGCGTATTTCTTGGCAATATCCTTGAAAGCCGGTCCAACAATCTTTTTGTCCACGCCGTGGCAGGACATGCAGGCATTTTTCTGGGCCAGCGCTTGGTCGGCAGAAGCCATGCCAGACATCATCAACAGGGCAGCCGCCGCTGCGGTCATCATCAATGTTTTCATATTACTTCTCCATCAGAGTCAGGTTGGTGGGGGGATACGGTTTCTTGCTTACAATATCCAAGAAAACCGGCTGCAGCGCAAGAACAAGGTTTGGTTATTTGTTACCAATATCGTCAGCATTAATAACCCCACCCGCTTGACCCTTGATTCATCAAGGGCTGCCCCACCCCTTTCCATTCGACACTTGTTAAGGTCGATCAGGCCAGCAAACCTGATAATTCGGTAACAGGCGGCTGACAGGCGGCCCCACTGCATATCCATGCGACCGGGAAGTCGGACTCCGGCTTGGCGAGCGCCTCGGGTAATTCCAGGCCATTGGGCAAGGTCAGCGCCATTTCACGCGCACGCAGCGTTGGATTCAGGGCCACCGACCATTCCCCCAATAAAGTTGCGGGGCCGCGCAGCAAAATCACGCGTGGCGGCGCTAATGACTCTTCCAGCACTGCCAACAGCGTTGAATAGGCAATGGGCTGTTGCGTCAGCTGCGCCTGGAAAACCTGCAGACAGCGCGCACTGGCATCGAGATAAGGTGTTTCGCCCAACAGATAGCCCAGCCGCTGCAGCGCAAAGGCCGCGACGCCGTTGCCGGACGGCGTCGCATTGTCATAGCCCGGCTTGGGGCGCGTGATCAAGGCTTCGTGATCGTGGCTGGTGAAAAAGAACCCGCCCTGCTCGGGGTCTTCGAAATGGGTCAGCAAGGCATCAGCCAGTTCGCGAGCCCAGGCCATATCGGCTGCGCGGTAACCGGCCTGCATGCTTTCCAGCAGGGCGTCGAGCAAAAACGCATAGTCGTCGAGATAGCCGTTCAACCGCGCTTCGCCGCTTTTGTAGCTGGCGAGCAAACGGCCGTCACGCCACAGGCTCTGGTGCAGAAAATCGATGGCAGTCTGCGCGGCTTCAACCCAGTCGGGGCGAGCCATCACGCGTCCGGCGTGTACCAGACCTGAAATCATCAGTGCATTCCAACTGGTGAGCTGCTTATCATCACGTCCCGGCTTGATGCGTTTATCGCGTGCGGCGAACAGTTTCGTCCGCGCACTTTCCAGCCACGCTGTCGCATCAGCGTCTGTTGCGCCCAGTTCAGCAGCAACATCGCCCAGCGAGCGTGCCAGGATGGGATTCCAGCGCCCTTCAAAGTTTGCTGCCTGATCGAAGCCATACACGGTCGCGGCAATCGCATACTCTTCGTCACGCAACACGGCACGCGCCTCATCCGGCGTCCACACATAGAACCTGCCTTCGTGGCCTTCGGTGTCGGCATCCAGCGCGGAATAAAATCCTCCCTCAGGCGCGCGCATTTCGCGCAGCAGCCAACCCACCATATCCTCGGCTGTGTTCTTGAATAGCGCCTCACCGGTCAACGCCCAGGCGTCGGCATAGAGATGCAGCAGCGGGCCGTTGTCATAGAGCATTTTCTCAAAGTGCGGAATCGCCCATTGATCATCGACCGAATAGCGGCAGAAGCCGCCGCCCAGCTGGTCACGCACGCCGCCGGATGCCATTTTGCGCAGCGAAAATAATGCCATATCACGCGCTTGCACGTTGTTGCCCCGTTGCGCTTCACGCAACAGGAACGACAGTTCACCCGGGCGCGGGAATTTGGGTGCGCGCGAGAACCCACCCCACACCGGATCGAATGCCTGGGCGAGATCGCGAACGGCTTCGCCAAATATCGCGCCACTCAATTCTGGCTGCGTGCCCGGCGTGGGGTGCTGGCGCGTGAGCGCCTCGCGTACCGCTTCATTTTGCGCCAGCACTTCGCCACGCCGTTCGTGCCAGGCGCGCGCAAGATTCTCCATCAGGTCGGGAAAGGCCGGCAGTTGGTGTCGCGGCTTTTTAGGGAAATAGGTGCCGGCAAAATAGGGCACTTGATCCGGCGTAAGAAACATCGTCAGAGGCCAGCCGCCGCCACGCTGGGTCAGCAACTGATGCGCCGACTGATAGATCTGATCGAGATCGGGGCGCTCTTCGCGGTCGACCTTGATGTTCACAAACAAGCGGTTCATCACCGCCGCCACTTCGGCGTCTTCGAAGCAGTCATGCGCCATCACATGGCACCAGTGGCATGCGGAATAGCCGATCGACAGCAGGATGGGCTTGTCTTCGCGCCGCGCCTTTTCCAGCGCTTCTTCACCCCACGGATACCAATCCACCGGGTTTTCGGCGTGCTG